>NZ_JBSWYM010000001.1:0-427685 GCF_056161105.1 Pseudoalteromonas sp. AWH4_217
CCACTGCTGCCTCCCGTAGGAGTCTGGACCGTGTCTCAGTTCCAGTGTGGCTGATCATCCTCTCAAACCAGCTAGGGATCGTCGCCTTGGTAAGCCGTTACCTTACCAACTAGCTAATCCCACTTGGGCCAATCTAAAGGCGAGAGCCGAAGCCCCCTTTGGTCCGTAGACATTATGCGGTATTAGCCATCGTTTCCAATGGTTGTCCCCCACCTAAAGGCATGTTCCCAAGCATTACTCACCCGTCCGCCGCTCGTCATCTTCTAGCAAGCTAGAAATGTTACCGCTCGACTTGCATGTGTTAGGCCTGCCGCCAGCGTTCAATCTGAGCCATGATCAAACTCTTCAATTAAAAGTTTTTTGAAACCGAAGTTTCGTGCTCAATGAATTCTGTATAAATTGACTATGTTAGTCACTCATAAGAAATTGAGACTCTAAATTTTTGTGCGTCATTCAGTAAAACTGAAATCCGCTGTTAGAACTCAATCTGTACGAGTGCCCACACAGATGATTGCTTCATATTTTTAAAGAACAGTGCGACTTAATGTCGCTGCGCTGTTAGCGCTGAGGGTTGTGCATTCTAATCACTTCCCGTTTTATGTCAACACTTAATTTTGATTTTTCTTTCGAAGCATTCAAAGCTAAGTTTTATTTGACTCCCAACTCGCTTGCTCGTTGCTTTTCAGCGTTGTGCCCCGTGTCGGTGGATGCGCATTATAGGGAAATCGAAACCCAGCGCAACCCCTTTTTTGAAGAAAAGTGAGAAAAACGGTGCGTTCGGACATTAATTGTACTAAATAGGTGTTTTTTACATAAAACACCACTAAATCGAGATCAATAATACGAAAAAGGCCAGTCAGGGGATTTCTGACTGGCCTTTATCAATATGCTTTAGTAGGTCATGTGTATACTTAGAACTTGTATTCTATACCGGCGCCCAAGTAATCTTCCTCTACACCATTGTCTTCATCTACGCTTGAGTAGAAAGCATAAAGCTTTGCAGCTTTGCTCAGCTTGTGGTCAATACCGACAGAGATACCATCTACTTTATCGCCTTTATCAAAGTCGATAACCTGATATTGCAGCTTCAAGGTATTTGCACCAAAACCGTATGCCGCGTTTACCATGTAACCGTCAGCTTCGTCAGACCCGTCAACTTTCTCTTGCATCTGGTACATTGCACCCAGTTTAAAGTCTGCTACCTTACCTTGTACTGAGAAACGCACTGCATCGTAGCCTTTTACTTCACTATCAGTTGCAACCGCAGCATAGAATTTAGTGTTCTTTAATTTTGCATCACCATAAGTCAGTGCTGCTGAGAACCCGTTTTCACCTTCAGTGCTGTCTTCAGCGATAAATGTACCTAATACTTTAAAACCATTAAAGCTGGCTGATTTATAAGAAATTGAATCGCCCAGACGGTTTTCACCTTTAAACAGGTTCTTAATATCCGCTTCAAGGTCGTTGAACAGGTCAAGTTTGCCTTGTGACTGTTTAAATGCAGTGTCATTACGGCCAATAACAACCTCACCGAAATTACCTTTCAGACCGACGTATTGGTTACGTGCCGTAATATTGTCATCTTCGCCTTTTGAATCTGCGTCAGAGACATCGACCTGGAACTCCAGCTTATAGATAACTTCAAGGCCAGAATCCAGCTTTTCAGAGCCTTTGAAACCAAAGCGTGATGCATTGCTTTTCACTTCTGTGAATGAGCCTTCACCTTCATCTGAACTCTGTATAGACAGGTTCGCCTTACCATATACATCAACATCAGCGTAAGCGCTCGCAGACAAAGCACCGAAAAGAGAAACAAATAATGCTGATTTGGATAATTTCATGTGTATTTCCTCAAGTATCGCAACACGTAATTTTTTAGACAGGCGCAGTCTGCCAGCGATAAGTGACAGAAATATTACACTCAAAATAAAAGTGACACTAAACTGTCAGCTAGGCATCATAAATAATTCAATAATCTGTAACCTAATCAGGTAAAGATGCCAGCAGACTGGCAATCATCTCTATTTGCTCTAGCTGTTCATTATCCTTGTGATAGGCAACATAGATCTCTCGGGCATTTTGTTCTACTGATTCAATATGAAATAGCTGCTTTTTCTCTATCGATTCGACTGCCAATGCACGGGGTATAAATGCTGATCCTCCACACTGCATAATAAGATCCAAAGCAATACGGCCGGTACTGGTTCTGAAATATGGCGGTGTGCTGCCAGTAAACTGTTTCGCATGCCACAATGAAAAGGCAGTTCCCCAATCTACGTAAACATATTGCTTATCAAAAAAGTCTTCATCTGTTGTCTGCGCCATTGTGCTTACAGGGATGATGGCCAGATGCTTAATTTGCTTTACCACCAGCTCATCAACTTTCGGTGGATCAAATAACACCGCAATGTCGAGCGTCCGCTCCAGTAATAACCGTGTACTTTCCTGCTGAGCCTTGACCTCAGCCACCAAAGAGACCCCAGGCATAGCAGTCACAATGTGGTTAATACCAAACTGCAAAAAGGCATCCCAAATATTCGGCGTACCTGCTAGCGAAAGCTGCTTGTGCATGTTGTTCGCAAGCGCAACATCGACTTTCGCACGCTGCATGCCGGTCAGGATCATATTGGCATGGGGTAATAAACGCTCCCCCGGTGCCGTCAGTTGAATATTATTGCGCTGACGAATGAATAAATTAACGCCAAGGCTTTGTTCTAACTGGCGGATCCGGAAGCTAACGGCAGACTGAGTAATGTATAAATTCTCCGCTGCGCGACCAAAGTGACGGGTCTTTACGACTTCGACAAATGTTTTTAATAGATCTATGTCCACATAGCCCCCTTACGATAAAAAAATCTCGTTTAATTATTTCCACACTATGGTCCATACTCCTGCCAAACAATGCTGAGGATTTCACCATGAGTCAAAATTTAGCGACCTTGAAAGAAGCTTTTGCTACAACAAAACACTTCTATGATGATATTAACTTTCCCCGGGGGTTTTCTCGAAGCGGACACTTTACCCTGCAAGAGTCTGATATTCTGGAAAACCATGGTGCGTTACTTAAAAGCTTATACACTAAAGCCAGTCATCCGCAAAATGAATTTCAGCAACGCTTTGTGGAGGTTATGGGAGGATTAGGGACTCCAGAAAATGCCATGGAAAAAACCTGGACCAAATACCTCAAACTGACGACCTGTAAGACTAAATTCCATACTTTGTTTGGCCGTTCTAAGGTGAGCGCAAATAAAGAAGAAGTCGAAGCCGTCGCTGTGGAAGCGGACGACGACATCTAATGAGCCTTGGGGGGCATCGACTCAATCGATGCCCCAGACTTTTAGGATGTTGCCAGACGACGCTGTGCTTTGCCCGTTCGGTAGGAGTCAAAGCTAAATAGCGCCAAAGCCGACCAGATAAACGCGAACGTTAAAACCCGCTCCGCACTGAACACTTCACCATAAAAAACCACCGCCAAAATGAACATCAGGCTTGGTCCGATGTACTGAAAGAAACCCAACGTTGAATAAGGGATCCGCTTTGCAGCTGCGGTGAAACACAATAACGGCAAGGTTGTAACCACACCCGCACTGATCAATAAAAGATTAGTGTGCCAGTCATTGAGCATCATGTTGCTGGTCTCACTGGGTGTTAACCACCACCAGTACCCAAGTGCAATGGGCAACAAAATAACGGCTTCGATTAATAATCCCGGTAAAGATTCTACCGCCATGGTCTTGCGTAACAAGCCATATATGGCGAAGGAACCGGCCAGTGAAAACGCAATAACAGGAAACGAGCCAAAACTTACCAGCTGCAACACCACCCCAACGAATGCCAGGCCAACCGCAAACTGCTGACGAGGTCGAAGACGCTCCTGCAGAAACAGCATACCTAATAGTACATTCAGTAAGGGATTAATATAGTAGCCCAGGCTCGCATCCAGCATATGACCATTGTTCACCGACCAGATAAATAAACCCCAGTTAAATCCGAGCAACAAAGCCGTAAGGATCAACATCAGCATCAGCTTAGGCTGGCGTAGCACGGTCATCACCTTTGACCAATTCAGCTTTATAGCGATGATCAGCGCAATAAAGAGTACAGACCAGACCACACGGTGGATCAGGATCTCAAGCGCATCAACCTGATCCAGTGATTTAAAATAGATAGGGGCTAGTCCCCACATTAAAAACGCTAAAACGGCAAAGGTATACCCCTGCTTAGTTTCACTACTCGCTCCCATTCACTTCTCCCAAGCACAATCAAAATTGGTATCTACTCATTCCCATAGATGCCAAGCGCGCAGTATACCGCAATCTGTACCCGCCAGTATGATTTTCCTGTGATCAAAAACAAAAGACATCTGGCGTAAAACCCACTAAAATGCGCTCGATGGAAAATCTTGCAACTCACTCAATCGACACACCGCACGGCGTACTGAAAGAAGTTTTTGGCTACAGTGACTTTCGTGACGGACAACTCGACGTCATTCAGGCGTGCCTGGACGGGCGCGATAGCTTAGTATTGCTGCCCACCGGAGGTGGTAAATCTCTGTGCTATCAGGTACCTGCTTTGTTATTGCCTGGCACCTGCATTGTGGTGTCACCGCTTATCTCTTTAATGCAAGATCAGGTTGCACAACTCAAGGCGCTGGGTATCTCCGCCGAGTTCATCAATAACAGTATTGATCGCGCGCAGCAGCAAGCTATCTATCAACGTCTGCATCACGGCGAAATCAAGCTATTGTATGTTGCGCCAGAGAAAATACTCCAGAGTGAGTTTATTGAACGTCTGAGTCACCTCAAGTTGGGGTTGTTCGCTATTGATGAAGCACACTGTGTATCGCATTGGGGGCACGACTTCAGACCGCACTACTGTCGCCTGCATGAGTTAAAGCAGCGTTTTGCCACTGTCCCTATGATGGCATTGACGGCAACCGCCGATCTGGCAACCCGCAGCGATATTGTCACGCAACTCGGTCTGATCACGCCGTTTATCCACACAGGTAGTTTTGACAGGCCGAATATTCGCTACACTATAGAAGAGAAGTTCAAACCTCTGTCACAATTGATGCGCTATCTGCGCACTCAAAAAGGGCAAAGTGGTATTGTCTACTGCTCAAGTCGTAAACGCGTGGATGACATCGCCGAAAAACTGGTCGAGGCCGGTTTTAACGCTGCGGCATATCACGCGGGTATGACCAATGAGCAACGCCAGTTCGTACAAAATGCATTTTCTCGTGACGATATTCAGATAGTGGTTGCAACCGTGGCATTTGGTATGGGTATCAACAAATCAAATGTGCGCTATGTTTTGCATTATGACATTCCCAAAAGCATTGAAGCTTACTATCAGGAAACGGGTCGAGCAGGACGTGATGGCCTGGCCGCAGAAGCCATTATGTATTTCGACCCGGCGGATATTGGTCGGGTAAAACGCTTTTTTGAAGATATTGAGGACGAGCATCGCCGTAGGGTCGAAGAGCAACGTTTCAATTCTATGGCCAGCTTTGCCTCGGCACAAACCTGTCGACGCCAGATCCTGCTCAATTATTTCAGTGAATATCAACGCGAGCCCTGTGGCAACTGTGATATCTGCCTGAATCCACCCAAGCGATTTGATGGTACTTTGGTTGCTCAGCAAGCTTTATCCTGTATTTACCGGGCTGAGCAACGTTTTGGGCTCGGTTATATTGTGGATGTACTGCGTGGCGCAAATACCGCACGGATCCGAGATAACCAGCACCATACACTGAGTACGTATGGAATTGGCAAAGAACACAGCAATGAATACTGGCTGAGTATCCTGAGACAACTGATACACCATGGGCTAGTTGCACAAGATATCACCCAGGGTGCCGCACTCAGGCTCACCGAAGGCGCGCGTTCGGTTTTGCGTGGTGAATACGCATTGCAACTTGCTCAGCCACGTCTTGAAGCCAAACATGTTTATCAGGATAAACTGGCTCAGTTCAATTACGATAAGAAACTGTTTGCAAAATTACGTAGCCTGCGTAAAGAACTCGCCGATCAGGATGACGTGCCGCCTTATGTTGTCTTTAGTGACAAAACGCTGGCGGAAATGGCGCAGCTCACCCCGACGAATGATAGTGAATTCCTGAAAGTATCCGGTGTGGGCTTTACCAAGTTGAGCAAGTATGGTGCACCTTTTATGCAACTGATCCGAAACTACCTCGATACCGATTAACCTGACTCATTGACCGGAGTAACCGTGACAACCCACATAAGCCACCAGCCAGATCAGGACTGCATTATCGTTAGCCCTGCTTCTTTGCCAGATGCAGATGAATTCGAGCTGTGGGGACAAATTTTCTTGCATCTGGATGGCATTACTTTACTTGAGTTTCATCTTGGCGCAGACCGTCACCAATGGCGTTTTAGTTATGCTGGCCACCCTTATAATCTCAATTTTGAGCACTACAGCGACAGCATCTGGATCATGCCGGAAGGCCTTGGTGCGACTGAACATTTGCCGGATCTGGTTACATTATTTCGGTTAAATTTACAACAATAATATAGACTTAGTTGAGCAGCTATGGCTAACATAGGCCATAATTAAAAGTACGTTCATTCACTACAGGCTGTTCTATGGGTTGGGTTGTTCGCGTTTCTATACTAACAATACTCGCAACGGTGGCGACGCACTCTCCAGAGGCAGCAGCCAGCACGCCGCTTAGTGCACTGGAGAGCTGTAGCAATCTCCGCCCGGACACGCCCGAAGACAACAACCTTCACCGTCAGCTGGACAGTGAAGACTCCCTGCCCGATTTAAAGAATGCCTCGGTTGTTAGCATTGACCTAAAACAACTCAACGTCTTTGATACCTCTTTGCCAGAAGAAGACAATGCTGTGTTTCGCTTTGCGAACCGAGCGCATGCCACCACTAAACCTGAGGTGATCCGTAATTTGCTGCTGTTTACTCAGGGCAGTGAATATGATCCAAAACTATTACGAGAGTCAGAACGGTTACTGCGTCAACAACCCTATATTTACGATGCAAGAATCTTCGCTGAGCAAACCTGTGACGGGGAAGTGGCTGTTACTGTCGTCACACGCGATCTTTGGACATTGTTGCCCGACATCAGTTTCAGCCGCAGTGGTGGTGACAATTCAAGCCGCCTTGGTTTTCGTGAATCTAACTTATTGGGTTATGGCAAACGTTTATCACTGACGCATATCTCCGACCCTGACCGCAGTGGATATTTGTTTGTTTACGACGATCCACAAATTCTCTCTAGCCGCTATCAGGGGCGAGTGGAATATGCGGACAATGATGATGGCAAAGTGCACTATGTTGGCATTGCCTATCCATTCTTTTCGATTTCCACCCCCTTCAGCTATGGTGTCAGTAACTTAAGTAATCGCAGGGTTGAGTCTCTTTACAATCTGGGCGAGGAGATTTCCGAATACGAGCAGCTGAGTGAAATAACCAATCTCTACATTGGTCGCGCTTTTGCACTTGACGACGACTGGACGCGACGACTTCTGTTGGGGTATCAGGATGAAAAGCAAGAGTTTGCCCCGATACGTGCAACCACCTTACCGATAGCTGAAGACCGCACTGTACGTTACCCCTATATTCAGGCACAGTGGTTTGAAGATGCCTATATCAAAGTGCGAAATTTTGATTCTATTTATCGCACCGAAGATTTGAACTTAGGTTGGAATATCAATGCCTTGATTGGCTATTCAGACAGCGGCCTCAGTGATGATGATAGTCGTTGGGTTGGAGCATTCAACGCAAGTAAGGCTCACTTTACATCTGAAGACAGCCTGCTTCGCTTCGCTTTCAATTTAAATGGTTACTGGAATAAACGCGATAATCAGGCCGAGAATTTAATGATCAGTTCACGGCTTCAGTACTACCTCAATACCAGCCTCAGACAATCCTGGTATGCACAACTGGAGGTTCAATATGGCAAACACCTGAGTGCCGATCAACAGATCACCTTAGGGGGAGAAACGGGTCTCAGAGGGTACCCAAGTAATTACCTGCAGGGAAATCGCCGAATTCTACTCAACCTTGAAAAGCGCTATTACTGGGAATACGATTTACTACATCTATTTAAAGTTGGTGGCGCGGCGTATTTTGATATTGGCCGAGTAGACGGCCGGGCTCTGCCACCCTCTTTGCACGATGACCCGGAAATATCACGCATACTGACACCACAGCAGCAGCACGCTTTGACACATCAGATCCAGGGTCAGTTTTTGAAAAATGTGGGCCTGGGGCTTCGACTTGCTCCAAGCCGTGCGAATTCGGGATTGGTTCTGCACCTGGACGTCGCCGCACCACTCGATGGACCTGACAACATTGACTCAGTGCAATGGTTGTTTACGGTCAAAAACCGCTTTTAACCTGTCAAATTTCCCTGATATCATTCAGTTTTATTTGTACATAAATGGGTATACCTCATGCCAGACACCCTTACGACGTTTTTACTCGCTGAGTATAAATTGATCGTCACTCTGCTTTTCATTTTTCTGTTTCCGTTGCTACTCAAGTTAGCAATCAAAGTGCTGCACAAAATCACTCGCGGGAAAATTGATCTGCATCGTCAACAACGAGCCGAACTGCTGTTAAAAGGTTTGGTTGGAGCGGTGTTGCTGTGTCTGTTGCTGGTGTTCTGGGGCATCGAATTGCGGGGGTTGCTGGTATTAGGCTCTTCCTTATTTGCGATGCTCGGTGTCGCGATGTTTGCTGCCTGGTCTTTACTTAGCAACCTCACAGCCTTCCTGATCATGTTTGTTCAAAATGATTACAGGCTTGGCAACTGGGTCCGGGTCATTGACGGTGCGAACTTCATTGAAGGCTGTATTGTCGAGATGGGACTAATGAATGTGGTACTGCGTCATGTTGATGGACACAAGGTCGTTTACCCCAATAACCTGTTTGTCACACGCCCTGTCTGGGTGCTCTCAGAAGCACCGGCTAAACCAAAACACATCGCCGAGCGACGGGTACTTGGTCCTAAAAAGTAATCATTGGCGCCGATTGTCATAGCCTAGTGACATGGCGCATGATATACAATAGCCGTATGCGTATAAACATAATCAATTTGAGGCATTCACGCTGTCGCTAGCGGCGATTAAAGATACCTCATTTAGAACAACTCGGGTTTTCACTGAGGTGTGCTCATCTCATGATGAGCGTTCTTTTGATGCTCATTGGTATAACTTTTAAAGTGAACAAGGAAGGAACGATGAATACACGTAAACTATGTGCAACCATTATTGCCGGTACACTGATACTCTCCGGCTGTAAGAGTTTAGTGCAGAAGGGAAACAAGTTATACGAAGCGGGCATGTATGATCAATCAGCTGAGTTTTATGAACAAGCCCTGGCTGAAGACCCCCAGGATATCGAGGCACGTCAGGGGCTGACCTTAGCACGCAATAAAATCATTGACCGTGGTCTTATAGATGTGCGCATGCTGCGTTTAGCAGGCAATCATACCGGCGCGGCGCTCAAACTTGAGGCGCTGTTGCGCAATCAGATCAGCTGGCATATTGAGCCAGTCGGCCCCATGGCCGATACACAAAGCGAAGAGCTCAGGTACGCAAATGCCTGGCTTAAACAAGAAGCCCAGCAATTGTCAGGTTCTGCCTACCCGGATCAGTTTCGTTACTTTGAAATGCGTTATGCATTTTTAATTGCCAATGCCAGACTGAGCAACAGCTTTGTACACTATCATGACCAGTTACAGGCCAACGCCGTGCGACAATGTGACAAGCTCAAAGCCGCTCAAGGCCAGGGCCGACTTTTTCTGCAGCGCTTTTATCGAAAATATTGTCAGGCCTGGAACTTAACTATCCAGCTCGATGATACTGTCACCGACAAGTCTCTGTATTCTGAGATCCGTATTGACCCGATGCTTTCTGTACAAGTACACGATACCAGCACACAAAGGCAACGCTTGCAAACTGCACTCTCCCAGCTGAATGACACTTTCAGAGACAGTCTGTGGTATCACTCGCAAGGCACAGAAACATTCACACTTAAGGTTCACGCCGCATTTAAACATACCCGCAAAACTGAGCTGGTCAACCGGCAAAAGCACTATACATTAGAGCAAGAACAACCCAATCCGAACGAACCGGGTATGCTCATGGAAGTGGAAGCTGCGAAAGTATATCAGTACCCCGTGACTGAGTTTACTGAGCATTTTAGTCTGGATATGATGTATCTGGGTTACATAGGTGGACAACATATAGAGCACAAGGTCGACGATAGTCAGGTGCATTACACGCAAAGCCACTATGCCGATTTCCCGGATCTCGACTTGTCGCCCCAGAAGGCCCGTTTTCTGGATGTCAGTTCACGCCTGGATAAGCAGCTGTCTGAGTTACGAACCCAGTTTAAGGCAGATTTAGACCAGGCCTGGCAGCAAACCTATTGCGAGAATAAACTGGCTGCCGCCAGTGGTGAAAATGTCCTGCGCTGCGCCAAACTGGCACCCCATAACGACTATGTCAACAACTGGTTTAACAAGCACTTTGGACTCAATTACCAGGCAATGTCGAGTCTCTACTCACTTTAGTCTTTATTCGTAGTCCGTTTACAGAACAAGCAGAGTGGGAACACAGCACTTGGCGAGATACCGACTTCATGCTAACTTCTCGCTCAGTTTAGACTAACAGGAAGCATTTTATGCCTAAAGCCAGTGAAATTAAAAAACACGCCGCGATTGATTATAATGGTCGCGTTATGATCGTCCGAGACATTGAGCGCTCAGTACCACAAGGCCGTGCTGGCGGCAGTTTGTACCGTATGCGTATGTACGATGTCGTCAATGGCGGTAAAGTAGATGAAACGTTTAAAGCGGAAGAAATGCTGCAACTGGCTGATTTAACTCGCCGTCCTGCTATGCTTTCTTATATTGATGGCGAAGAATATGTGTTTATGGATGAAGAGGATTACACCCCTTACCATATCCACAAAGACTCGATTGCTGAGCAGGTTCTGTTCATCAACGAAGAAACCAAAGGTCTGTTGATTGTGGTTGTTGAAGGCACGCCGGTTTCATTGGATCTACCGTCAAGCGTTGAGCTGGTGATCGAAGAAACAGCACCATCAATCAAAGGCGCATCGGCCAGTGCCCGCACTAAGCCAGCTACCCTGACAACAGGTCTGGTTGTGCAGGTACCTGAGCATATTTCCACGGGTGATAAGATTAAGATTAACACGGCAGAATCTAAGTTTATGAGCCGCGCAGACAGTTAATCTCAGTGTGCCCGCAACAGGATCGCGGGCACCTAATTTGGGTAAATAAAGTTCAGTTAATTTATATTATACAATAGCCGTTTGACGCAAAAATCGGTAACATGCTCCACAACAGCAGATTAAATTGGACAGGTTTGTGGTCATACTCGGGTGGCTCTCCACCGCGTTGATAGATGGAATTGGACACGGATGAAAACAAGTAAGCTGAGTATCAGGCTATTATGGTATATCACTCCTTTGGTGATACTGCCACTGCTATTGCTCGGTGGTTTTACGCTTACCAACGTCACCAGTTCTACTCAAAAACAGGCAAAACTCATTGTCAGCCGCTTTGTTGAACAGCAACAACAAAAAATGTTCAACTACATGGAGATCTATCAGTCCACCACCAAGTTGCTATCGACTTCACCGGTACTCAGTGATTTTTTGAGCATGCCTGAGGTAGCCAGTCAGGAAAAAACCCAGCGCTTAGGGGCACTCATGGATGTGTTTGCCAGTTACACCGAAGCCTATCCGGATATTCTCAGTATTAACCTGGTTGATGAACGTGGCCAGAGTCATGCTTTCTATGCCAGTAATCTCAACCGGGCACCTCAGTCTTATCCCTTTTTTGCTCAGGTCAGGCAAAGTAATTTGCGCCAGCAACAGTTTATGCAGGCATCAAATAATGGTGGTACACAACTGTACTTTGTGCAGCAAATCTACGGGGTGGATTTCAACCTCAACCGTCCTCAGCGAGAGGGCTATATTATCGTCCAGGTTGCCCCTTCAATTATTAGCAGCAGTATTCTTGAAGCGCCCTATGACAACACCTTAAACCTACTGGTATCCGCCTCCGGTGAGGTGTTATTTAGCTCCGACAGTCATTTTAATCAAAGCTTTCTGAGCGTTGAAGAGATGGCTCAAATCAATACCCTGGCAGATAAAGGCAAGCTGGACTCGCTGGTATTACCATCCATCGACAACCTTCGCCGTATGACCTATAGCGCACAGCTCAGTGGCGGCTATTACTATATCTCTACCATCCCAAAAACGATTTTATATCAGTCGGGTAAAGCAATCAGCCTGACAACAGCCCTGATCGTGATACTGTCTGTGATCACCCTGCCAATTTTGATCTTTATCGTAGTCAGAAACCTGCTGCTGACTCCTATCGAGCTACTTGGCGAAGCCAGCCATCGCGTTGGGGATGGGGATCTCTCTGTTGCCTTGCCCGCGCACGATGATGACGAAGTCGGGATACTGTTTGATGACTTTAATCACATGATCAAACAGATCCGGGATTTCCAGGGAGAGCTGGAGGATTACAAATTACACCTGGAAGAAAAAGTCGAAAACCGCACCCGGGCACTCGAAGAGATGAACCAACAGCTCGAAGTGGCGATTGCGGAAGCTGAGCAGGCCAGTCAGCTAAAAAGCCGCTTCTTAGCGAATATGAGCCACGAGATCCGCACCCCATTAACCGCTATCATGGGGTTCACCGAGCAGATGCTGCACTCCCCCAATGCCACTAATTCAGCTCTGCATCTGGATACCATTTTACGTAATTCACGGCACCTTCTTGAGCTTATAAATAATATCCTTGATCTGTCTAAGATAGAAGCCGAGAAACTGGCTGTTGAACGAGATCCTATCGAGTTACTTCACTTGCTCAAGGATGTGGAATCCATCATTGCGCCCATGGCAGAACAGAAGCAGCTGGACTTTTCAATGCACTATGCATTGCCACTGCCTCAGCAGCTGTTCAGTGATGAAACCCGACTCAAGCAGATTTTATTGAATATCGCAACGAATGCGGTGAAGTTTACCGAAACAGGCAGCATTGAGATCAGTGCCCGTTATCGCTCAGATACCGCCCTGTTTGAGTTTGAAGTTAAAGACAGTGGCATTGGTATGTCGCAGGGTGAAATGTCGCGGGTATTTAAACCCTTTGAGCAGGCAGACTCCACCACCACTCGCCGTTTTGGTGGTACCGGCCTGGGGCTCTGTATCTCTAAGAACCTGGCCCAGTTACTCGGTGGTGATGTCAGCGTAGAAAGCGCTCAGGGTGTTGGCAGTCGATTTATCATCACCATTGCAGCCAACCACTCGCACAGTGCGTTTGCGTGGATCGAAGACGAAGCGCAGCTGGCACATGACCACGTGGTCTCTACCTTGCAACTTGATCAGACTCAGCTTGAGGCTGACATTCTGCTTGCTGAAGACAACCCGGATAATCAGGAATTACTGACGCTGCTATTAGGGGCCTGGGGACTCAACCCGGATATAGCCAGCAATGGCGCACAAGCCGTGGAGATGGCGCTGGTGAACGATTACGATCTCATTCTGATGGACATGCAAATGCCGGTCATGGGCGGACTGGAAGCCACTGAAATGCTCCGACATGCTGCTTATGATGGTCCAATCATTGCGCTGACCGCGAATGTCATGAAACATGATATAGACACTTATCTGGCGGCAGGTTGCGATGCCACACTCGCCAAACCCATCGATCGTGAAAAGCTCGGAGCCGTGTTGCTTAAGTATTTGCAATTGGAAGAAGACAAAAGCTCGCAGTGGAACTCGTTACTGCAAAGTGAAAAATACCTGCAGATCAGCCGCAACTATGTTGAGAAGCTACCCGACCAGCTGACGCAACTGGAACACTTTTTTGGCGCTCAGGAGTGGGAATCACTCAGAGCACTGGCGCATAGCCTGAAAGGCAGTGCCGGATGTTTTGGTTTTACTAATATTCATAATGCTGCCGGCGACCTGGAAACTTGCCTGCGCGAAGATAACCCTACAAAATGGGAATATGCAATGCTGACGCTCACTCAGGCCATCAAGTACACCCTTGAACAGGAGCACGCCTGACTCTGTGCAGCGTACGGGATAGTGTGATCACCCGTCCGTCAGTTCAGGGTTAAAGAGTACTTTGCCCATCAGCACCGCGTCTTCTTTGCCTTCTGCGCTGGGGTAGTAGTTTTTGCGTACGCCCATCTCAGTGAAACCCGCCTTATGATATAAGCCAATGGCCGCTTCATTACTTACCCGTACTTCCAGAAAGATATTTTCGGCGTTATCTTGCTCGCTCCTTGTCATGAAATGCGCCAGCAACTGCCAGGCCAGACCCTGCCCCTGACAAGCAGGAGTGATACAAATATCCATCAGTGTAAAGTCAGGTCCAGCGCGCTCACCTACATAAAACCCGACTAAGCGCTCATCCAGATACAGGGCAGCATTAAAGTAACGACCGCTCAAACACGACTGCATCGTCTTGATGGTCCAGGGATGGCTATGACAGGCCTGTTCAATGTCCATGAGCTGTTGCAGTGGTACGTTGGCCAGATGATCCGACAGGATAGCAACGCTCATTGTTGTGCGCTCCAGATCTGCTGCCACAAGATGCGTTTTTGCTCACCTGTCAGCTGCGCATCCGGCACAATCAGTTGTGCTTGTTGCCCGTTACAGGCCCAATTTACAGCATCACCTTTCACGACACTTAACTCACCAACATTGGCGGCTTTGCACAGATCATGTTGCAGCTGCTCATTCAGCGAGAGCGGCTCATGTTCGACAGACACAGGGTCTGGTTTGGCTGGCTGTGGATTGGGATCAAACGCCGATTTAAGTTTAAGTGGCATTACACCAAGTAACTGAGCCTGAGCTGCATGCATGTAAAAACACCGAGAAAATTAAATGCTGAGAATTCTAGAATATGCGCGTAATGACTGCAATCTGAATTGTATTAAATATGGGAATTATCGAGAAATCGAGAAGGAAGTGGCAGGGGCGGCAGGACTCGAACCCGCAACCATCGGTTTTGGAGACCGCTGTTCTACCAATTGGAACTACGCCCCTGCAATGTCGACGCATTATAATGAGCAATTTGAAAAGGTAAAGAGAAAATATCACATTTCTGATCGTTTGCTGATTTTATCAGCAAAAAGGGCGAATAGTTACCCTATCCGCCCTTTTATTAACCAATATCAGGTGCCTGGTGAGTGATTATTCCCACTCGATCGTCGCAGGCGGTTTACCTGAGATGTCGTACACCACGCGAGAAATACCGTCGATTTCGTTGATGATGCGGTTTGAAACCTGGCCCAGGAACTCATACGGCAGGTGTGACCAGCGTGCCGTCATAAAGTCGATGGTTTCTACACAGCGTAGTGAGACAACCCAGTCGTACTTACGTGCATCACCCATCACCCCTACTGAGCGTACAGGCAGGAATACAGTGAAAGCCTGAGACACTTTGTGGTACAAATCAGCCTTGTGCAATTCTTCGATGAAGATAGCGTCGGCACGACGTAGCAGGTCGCAGTATTCTTTCTTGATCTCACCCAGTACACGAACACCCAGACCTGGACCCGGGAACGGGTGACGGTATAGCATGTCGTACGGCAGGCCGAGCTCCAGGCCAATCTTACGTACTTCGTCTTTAAACAGCTCACGCAGCGGCTCTACCAGGCCCAACTCCATGTCTTCTGGCAAACCACCTACATTGTGGTGAGACTTGATCACGTGTGCTTTACCTGTGGCTGACGCCGCAGATTCAATCACGTCCGGGTAGATGGTGCCCTGTGCCAGCCATTTGGCGTTAACACGCTTGCCCGCTTCTTCGTCGAATACTTCAATGAAGGTATGGCCAATTGCTTTACGCTTGTCTTCCGGGTCATCAATGCCTTTAAGGGCATTCAGGAAGCGGTCTTCTGCGTCCACTTTAATGATGTTCAGGCCAAACTTATCGCCGAACATGTCCATCACCTGCTGGCCTTCGTTAAGGCGTAGCAGGCCATTGTCAACGAATACACACGTAAGCTTGTCGCCGATAGCGCGGTTGATAAGCATAGCAACCACAGATGAATCAACCCCGCCCGACAGGCCCAGGATCACTTCGTCATCACCTACCTGCTCTTTAATACGTGCAACTGCATCTTCGATGATTTGGCTTGGTGTCCACAGTTTTTCACAGCCACAGATATCCGTCGCAAAGCGCTCTAGCAGACGCAGACCTTGTTGCGTGTGTGTTACTTCCGGGTGGAACTGCACGCCGTAGAAGCGTTTCTCTTCCCAGGACATAGCTGCATGCGGACAGGTTTCTGTTTTTGCAGAAGTGATGAACTGCTCAGGGATCTCGATAACCTTGTCACCGTGACTCATCCACACGTCCAGTTTGCCAATGCCATCTTCGATGTGATCTTCAATCGCTTCAAACAGGGCACAGTTACCCACTTTTTCTACTTTCGCGTAACCAAACTCTTTCTTATCTGAGCTGTGTACTTTACCACCCAGCTGTGACGCCATGGTTTGCATGCCGTAACAAATACCAAGTACAGGCACACCGGCATTGAACACATATTCAGGCGCGCGCGGGCTGCCTTCTAAAGTCGTTGACTCCGGACCACCTGACAGAATGATACCCTGCGGATTAAATTCGCGGATCTGCTCCTCGGTTACATCCCAGGCCCATAGCTCACAGTAAACGCCGATCTCACGGATCCGGCGGGCGATCAATTGAGTGTATTGAGAACCAAAATCTAAGATCAAAATACGGGAATCATGGATGTCTTTGCTCATTGATAATCTCGTTTGTTAGGAAGCGATAAAATTAGTAAAGCATAGTAAAAGTACTTTACCTAAATGACCGGGCAAGTTTGCCTGCCCAACGCATTGTGTTTGTTTGTATCCGCCTTATAAATGCAGACACTAAAATTAAGAAGGGCCGGCAACCGCCAGCCCATTTTTACCCGCCGGGATTAACCCATGCGGTAGTTTGGAGCCTCTTTGGTGATCTGTACGTCATGGACGTGCGACTCACCCATACCAGCAGAGGTCACGCGGACAAACTGCGGCTTTGTATTCAGCTCTAAAATAGTCGCGCATCCTGTCAGGCCCATGGCACTGCGGATCCCGCCCACTTGTTGGTGGATGATGGTCGCGATTGGGCCTTTATAAGCCACGCGGCCTTCAATGCCTTCCGGAACCAGTTTTTCAGCAGAGTTGCTCTTTTGGAAGTAACGATCCGATGAGCCTTCTTTTTGGTTCATCGCGCCCAGTGAGCCCATACCACGGTATGACTTGTAGTAACGACCCTGATACAGCTCAACCTCACCCGGTGCTTCTTCAGTACCAGCCAGCATAGAACCAACCATGACACACGATGCACCAGCAACCAGGGCTTTAACAATGTCACCTGAGAAGCGGATACCGCCGTCAGCAATCACCGGAATGTCACGTCCTTTCAGGCCATCAACGGCATCTGAAATTGCTGTGATTTGAGGCACTCCACACCCAGTTACGATACGTGTGGTACAGATAGAGCCAGGGCCGATACCCACTTTCACCGCATCCACACCCGCGTCAGCCAGTGCAACAGCACCTTCAGCCGTCGCCACGTTACCCGCCACAATTTGCAAGTCCGGGTACGCTTCGCGGGTTGCTTTAACACGATCAATAACGCCCTGAGAGTGACCATGCGAAGTATCGATAAGTAATACGTCAACGCCAGCAGCAACCAGCGCAGCGATTCGCTCGTCAGTACCTGCACCCACACCCACAGCTGCACCTACGCGAAGACGGCCTTGCTCGTCTTTACATGCGTTTGGTTTTTCTTGCGCTTTTTGATAATCCTTGACGGTGATCATGCCTTTCAGTTTGAACGCGTCATCAACCACTAAGATTTTCTCGATGCGGTGCTCATGCATCAAACCCAGGATCTCTTCACGTGATGCGCCTTCTTTCACCGTCACCAGATCCGCTTTTTGTGTCATTACAGATGACACAGGCTTATCCAGTTTAGTTTCGAAGCGCATATCACGGCTGGTGATGATACCTTCCAGTAGGTTGTTCTCGCCAACCACTGGGAAGCCTGAGAAACCATTTTCTTCAGCCAATGCTAACGTATCAGCAATGGTCTTGTCTGCGGTCACGGTAACCGGAAAAGAGACAATCCCCGCTTCGTACGCTTTTACTTTACGTACATTGCGCGCTTGTTCTTCAATGGTCATATTTTTATGGATAAATCCGATGCCACCTTCCTGTGCAAGTGCAATTGCAAGGCGTGCTTCAGTGACTGTATCCATAGAGGCAGAAACTAATGGCAAATTAAGTTCAATACCACGAGTCAGGCGTGTTTTTAAGTTCGCAGTGTGTGGTAGAACAGTTGAATGAGCGGGTACTAAAAGTACGTCGTCAAAGGTAAGGGCTTCTTTTGCAATTCTTAGCATGTGTGCGGCATCTCTCAAGTGAAACTGAGTATAAGGAATTGCGTGCGCATTTTATCAGCGTTCCTTATGCGAGTAAATAAAATTTAGCAAAAATATGCTAGAGTGTTCGTGAATTTTTTATGGAGCTGAGTATGTCGTTGCCACAACAAGAAAAAGTTTATTCGGTGTCGCGCCTGAATCGAGAGATCCGCAGTTTGCTGGAACAGGGGTTCGCTTCTTTACAGCTGACGGGCGAAATCTCCAACTTTGTCGCCCCGGCGTCCGGACATTGGTATTTCTCGCTCAAAGACGACAAAGCCCAGGTAAAGGCAGCCATGTGGCGTGGCAACAACCGCTACTGTCGCTACCGGCCACAAAACGGTGAGCAGGTACTGGTGCAGGCTCGGGTGTCTGTATATGAACCCCGCGGTGATTATCAGTTAATCGTCGAACATATGGCACCGGCAGGTGAAGGCCTGCTAAAACAACAGTTCGATGCACTCAAACTGCGCCTGGCCGGTGAAGGCTTGTTCAGTAGCCAGCATAAGCAACCACTGCCAGCACGAATAAACCGGGTGGGCGTCGTGACGTCTCCAACCGGGGCCGCAGTCAGAGACATTTTGTCGGTTCTGAAACGTCGTGCACCTCAGCTGGAAGTGGTGATCTACCCGACTCAAGTACAAGGCCAGGAAGCACATCATCAGATTGCCGCACAAATTGAGTTGGCGAATATTAGAGGTGAAGTAGATGTACTCATTGTTGGTCGTGGCGGTGGCTCGCTTGAAGATCTGTGGTGCTTTAACGAAGAAACCGTGGCACGGGCCGTCTTCGCCAGTCAGCTGCCAGTGATCAGCGCCGTTGGGCATGAAATCGATACCACCATCAGTGATTATGTCGCCGACTTGCGTGCCCCAACCCCTTCAGCCGCCGCTGAGCTGGTCAGCCCGGATGGGGCAGAAATTCAGGCTCAGTTAGGTCAACAGAAGCAGCGCCTGGGCAGCGCAATGCTGCGCTATCTGGCCCATCATGCTCAGCAGCTGCAAAATTCTCATCAGCGGCTGTTACTCCAACACCCGCAGGCACAGCTAATGCAACAGGCACAAAAAGTAGATGAACTGAGTAGCCGATTGCACAGGGCAATGAACCACCAGCAACACCGTGCTCAAAGTCGCGTTACCCTGGCACAACATCGCTTGGCGCAGTTTCATCCAGAGCAAAAGTTGCGATACGCACATCAACATCTGGACAGCCTGAAAGAAAAGCTCACCCGGACAATACAGGCTTCACAGCAACAACATACGCAGCAACTGGCTTTGCTCGCAGCCAGGCTCGACAGTGTCAGTCCGCTGGCCGTTTTGTCGCGAGGCTACAGTATTACTAAATCTGGCGAGAAAGTGGTGAAATCAACCCGGGATGTAACGGCAGGCGATATACTCACCACAGAATTACACGATGGTCGGTTGCAAACCCAGGTCATTGATGTCACACCGGCTGAGCCAAATAGCGAAAACAATTAATACTCAGTGGCCAGCTCACGCATGCTTTTGGTGCTAAAATGCACCAGCATACCTTGCGCCGTTTGCTGCGCAGAGCTGATCTTAAATTGCTTTATCCAGGAACTATTAAAGAGGCTGTCATTCAGGCGTTGCCACTGCATGGCATCGATATCCTCACTGCGCGGCACAAAGCTGAGCTGACAGACATGGCGCTTGCAGCCATAACTGGCGTAAGTAAAGTATGTACTGAGATCGCTGGTGTACAGAAAGTCCCCAAGCTGCAATTCCAACTCATCGGCCCAGACAGGGTCCCGCGATTCAGCTTGAAATATCTCGGCCAGCTGACGGTTAATATTGCCCGATGAAGGGGGTCGTTGTTGCTGGGCGGACTGCTCCGGCTTCGGTGATGTATGGTTTTGGACCTGTTCCAGCTCTTCTTGTAACTGAAGAATTTGCTGTTGCAGCGCTATCAGTTCGGTGCTGTTGGCCGGGTCAGAGGCACTTTCTGGTTGAGCCTGCTCCAGGAGCAAAGGAGCTGTGTGTTGGGTCGCATCGCCAGCGTTAGCCAAAACCGAAGTGGCAGGCTGTACTGGGTCATCTGATGCAAACCACCAGGTTAGAGGAGCCGCAATGGCTGCCCCCAGCAACATCCACAAACACTTTTGGCTCAGGCTATCCATAAAGCACTGCCAGCTTACTCAGTCACATGCTAGAGCATAGCACTGGTGTGTGATTCGTTACGGGCTATCAGATCTTCATCCAGAAAGTTTTGATCCATAGATTCTGCCGGGCAAGAACAGGGCGGTTTGCCAACCACTTTCGCGGGCACACCCACCACTGTGGTGTGTGGATCTACGGCTTTCAATACCACTGAGCCTGCACCTATCCGCGCGCCTTCGCCCACTTCAATGTTGCCCAGTACTTTGGCACCCGCGCCGATCAATACGCCTGCACGTATTTTGGGGTGACGATCGCCTTGCTCATTACCGGTTCCCCCTAAGGTAACCGATTGCAAAATAGAGACATTGTTCTCTATTACTGCAGTTTCACCTATGACTATACCAGTCGCATGGTCAAACATAATGCCATGGCCGACTTGACAAGCAGGATGGATATCAACACCAAATACTTCGGATGTACGGCTTTGGATAAAACGCGCGAGCTCTTTTCTGTCTTGTCGCCATAAGCAATGGGCGAGTCGGTGTGCTTGTATTGCATGAAAGCCCTTAAGGTTTGAAATAACGTTAAGATAGCTATCGGCAGCCGGGTCACGATCTTTAACCGCTTTTATATCATGTGCCACATGCGTCAGCATACGGTCGCAATCGACAAAGGCCTGGTCGAATAGTTCACGAATGGTGAATGCAGACACCACGGCGTCTGCCAGCTTGTTTGCCACAATAAAACTCAATGCCGCACCCAGACATTCATGATTTAAAATACTTGAATAAACATGGCTGGCGAGCAACGGCTCGCGATCAACTAATTCGGTGGCTTCCTGACGAAGCTTTTGCCAGATCTCGTGTCTCATAAACTGCACTTTTTCAATAATTCCAAGGCCTTTGTCTATCTTACCCTGCAATGCAGTAAATTAGCAGTGATAGTCAAATGCTTCTTGCATCAATTTGTTATTAATTATAACCCGAAATAGCGAGCAGGGGATGGGAAACCAGGCGGATACACGATCCGCCTGACAAACTCAGAGCCCGGCAGAGGGCTCTGATGGGGCGTTACTTGAAGACCGCTTCTGCGTTCATCACCTCGATGTTCGCAGCCGGAATAGCCAGTTTGTAGTTGGCAATTTGCTTATCTTCATCGATAAGTGCTTGCGGTTTTTGCGCATTATAGTGCATCGGCGACTCAGTCTGATTCACCAGACGTGCTTTCATATCAGCCGCGTCTCCTGTCACAAACACATAGTGAATGTTGTCACTTTGCAGGTTTTCGCGGATCACCCGATTCACATCTTCTACGGTCAGCGAAGCAAGTTGCGCGCGTACGTAGTTCACAAACTCATCAGTATTGTAGAACTGGCTGTCCAGCGCATACCCAAGCTGACGATCCTGACTGGCAACCATCTGAGGCACAAAGTTACTCAGGAAGTTACGGGTGGCAGAGAAATCACTCTCAGTCATGCCCTCTTTAATCAGCTTGTCTAACTCAAACTGAGCAACACGAGTGGCAAAGTGCGCGTCGTTATTAGAACGCAGCGGACGTAACCACACCTGGAAAATTTGCTCAGAGCGGCCCAGGTTGGCATCGGGCTTAGTCTGGAACATACCACGCGGGAAGTACTCAATATAAGCATAGTCACCATAGTTCATACCACGCACCTGACGGATCCGCTGGAACAGGTAAGCGTTTGAGTTACGGTGCTCACCAAAGTAAGAGCGCACCAGCCATAAGGCAGTCCAGTCTTTGCTGCTGCGGATGGTATCGATTGGGAAACCAAACGATACTGCAGTCGATTTTGCGCTCTTCTCAACGATAGTAGCATGTCGACCCTCTAATGCTGGCGCATCCGGGATCGTCAGCCGAGACTTCTCCCCTTTGGGCAGCTTAGCCAGATCAGTGAGCATACGTGCTTTAAGCTGCTCATCCAGCGCACCGGTGATCCCCACGTTCAGTTTTGCCTGAGTAAACTGGCTGTGGTAGAACGCTTTCACATCATCCAGAGTCAATGCTTCGAGATCGGACAAATCGCCCAGATTGTAACTCTCGTATGGATGGCCCTGATACAATTTATGATACAGCACCTCTTTGCCCAGCTCTTCATCATTTGATGCTTTAAGGCCCGCTTTGATGTTGTCGATCAGCTCTTTTTTCAGACGTTTAAAGTCATCTTCTCTAAAGCCTGGATTGAGTAACTGTTCACTGATCAAGGCATACCATTGTGCAGCATTGTCCTTGTGCACCCGACCACGCAGTGACAGCATTTCTTTGTCAATCTGATAATCAAAGCTACCTGCAATGGGATACAGGGCTTTTTGGATTTCTTTATAAGACTTGCTCTGCGAGCCACCATTGGCAATCATGGCAGCAGTCAGGGCGGCCACGCCTTTTTTGCCTTTAGGATCCGCGGCAGCCCCAGTGTAAAACAGTAGATTCACATCAACCAAAGGTGAAGCATTGGTTTTATCCAGTACGGTGAATTTCTGTTGTTTTGGTTGGCTTTGTTGCGACACCAGCGCATCCAGTTCAACTTCTTTGTCAAACCCAGCGACTTGGGTCAATGCCGACATCGTCACTGTGGTACGGCCACTGTCAACGAAATAACGGTTGGCGACATCGCGAATGTCTTCAGCCGTGATGGAATCACTGGTCGCATACAAGGTGTTGATCACTTCAGGATCGCGCTCGAAATGCATATATTCCGCCAACATGCTGGCAATCGCCTGCGACGAGTCCAGGCCGTTGGCAAAGCTATATTTGCGGTTCGACTTCAGTGCAGCCAGCTTATCACTGTCAACCAGCTCAGTGCGCGCGTTAGCATAAGTACGATTGATGGCATCGCGTACCACAGCTAAGTCACTTTCTTCATTAACCTTCACAAACACGTGAAGCAGACCCGGATCTTTGGTCTCCGGATTATAAGTGAACATCTGGCTGGCAATTTGCTTATCGACTACCAGCTCCTGATAAAGCTCTGAGTTTTCAGAGAAATAAAGCTGTGAGAGCAGATCCAATGCGGCACGGTCTTTCTTTGCAGGTTCCCATGCAGCCCCTTTATAGGAAACCAATAACCAGTGGCCCGGCAACCCTTCGTAGTGTTCATGCACATACCTGGCTTGTTGCTGCTTCGGCTCCACCGGAATATCGGCAACATAGTTACCACGCTGCCAGCCACCCCAGTGCTTTTTAACCATTGCCATGGTTTCCTGCGGATCGACATCACCCACAATCACGATAGACACGTATTCAGGCTTATAGAAACGCTCAAAAAAGATTTGGCCATATTCCATTTGATCCGGCATGGCTTCAATATCTTCGAAGAAGCCCATGGTGGTATGCTTGTAGGTGTGCTTATCAAATGCTTCTTTACGCACCGCACTTAACAACTTTCGGATCGGGCTGGCGTTGTTCTTCAGGTATTCACCTTTGACCGTCAGCGCTTCGGTACGGAACTGCGACTCACTGTAGCTTAGGTTTTGAAAAATATCCGCTTTGATCTCAAGGACCTTATCCAGGTGCTCTTTTGAGAAATTCAAATGGTAATTAGTATAATCGTTGGTAGTGTATGCGCGGTTGTCCACCCCGGAGTTTTTCAGAATGTCGGCATAGACATCCTGTGGAAACTTCTCAGAACCTTTAAACATCATATGCTCAAAGAAGTGAGCAAACCCGGTTCTGCCCGGCTCGACTTCGTTACGCGAGCCAACAGAGACTGGGATCTGCAGTGACACAACATCTGGGTAGTCGGTTTTCACCACCATCACACGTAAGCCATTATCCAGCTCTTCAAGAACATAGTCTTGTGCAAACACTTTATTGCTGGCCTGCGCCTCTATGCTGGTTGGCCCCTGCTGCGCCGATTGTTGCGTTGCGGTGCAGCCGGCCAGAGCCAGTGACACAGCCAGGCTGGTCGCCAGTAGTTTAAATTTCATATGCTTCCCTTAAATTTGTCGTGATTTTTATTCTTGGTCCCATTGTAATTGGGACGCATAGTTCCCAATTATGCCGCAATCCCACCTTAATTCATCTTTACACGCCCAAATAATGTAAAGAAATATGAACTAAATTTCCCTGAATAAACCGGCGGGCAAACAACAGCTTGCTCCAACATGACGAAAACACCATGAGAGAAATTCATCTGTATTGAATTTGTTTCAAGAAAAAAATCTATCTAGACGTCTAAATGGCTGCTATATTAGATCCCATACACTGAATTTTTGCCGGAATCTGGACCATGGCGTTATCACTACAAGAGAAAATCTTAGACCCGAACCAAGGGGTATATTTGATTGGTACGACTCCGCCCAAATCTGGTACGGAGCAGGATAAGGTAAAACGTATTGCAACTAAGCTTTTGGATCGACTGCATGAAATTGAATATGACGGCGTTATCGTTTACGACATTCAGGATGAAAGCAGCCGCACCGATGTGCCCCGCCCTTTTCCGTTTAAGGAAACCGTCGACCCGTGCGAGTACAGCCGTCTGGTGAAGTCGTTGTCACAACTGGACGTGATCACCTATAAAAGTGTGGCACAACGTGATAGTAGTGAATTTAACCAGTGGCTTAGCAACACCAAACAGGAATTTGGCCTGAACAATCTGGTCCTGGTTGGCTCTCCTTCATCACAGGGTAAAATTAACTTGCCACTGCCAGACGCTTATCAGGCCCTAGCTGCGCACCAGGCAGACTTTTTTCTGGGCGGTGTAACCATTGCAGAGCGTCATGCATCCAAACGCAATGAACATGAACGCCTGATTGAAAAAACCGCTCAGGGCTGTGAATTCTTTATTTCTCAGGCAGTTTATAATGCTCAGGCAACCATAGACCTGATCACCAGCTATGCCCGTACCTGCAAACAACAAGGCATTGAGCCGAAGCGGCTGATCCTGACTTTTACCCCCTGCGGGGGTGAGAAGACGCTGCAATTTATGGAATGGCTTGGGATTTCAGTACCTGAAGCGACCAAGTGGCGCATGCTGGATGCAGACAATACCCTGAGTGAATCGATCCGCATTTGTCGTGAAAATCTGGATTCTATTCTGCGTAGCTGTGCCCAACTGGATGTCCCGCTGGGACTGAACATAGAAAGTCTGACTAACCGCAAAGAAGAAATCGATGCATCGATCAATTTGTACCGTTTGCTCAAAGCCACTATGGAGCTGACGCTGGCAGAAAAACAGATCGCTTGAGCGATTCACAAAGACATAAAAAACCGAGCCTGTGTGCTCGGTTTTTTTATTCTCAGACATCCGTTTATTCCGACTTTTGCTCTCTGCCAAGCAGGGCCATCGCGGCTTCTTTGACGTCTTTTTGTTGATACAGCACCTGATAGATCTGCTCCGTGATCGGCATTTCGATACCTGTGCGCTTTGCCAGCAGGTACACTTCTTTGGTGTTGCGGTACCCTTCCACCACCTGACCAATGCTCTGCATCGCCTCTTCGACGTTTTTTCCCTGGCCCAGTGCCAGACCAAAACGTCGGTTGCGCGATTGGTTATCGGTACAGGTCAGGATCAAATCGCCCAGTCCCGCCATCCCCATAAAGGTTTCAGAACGAGCACCCAGCGATAAGCCCAGCCGGCATAACTCCGCCAACCCACGAGTGATCAAAGCGGTTCTGGCATTGGCACCAAAGCCAAAACCATCAGACATACCTGCGCCAATGGCAATCACATTCTTCACCGCGCCACCAAGCTGAATACCGATAAAGTCATCATTGCTGTACACCCGGAACGAGCGACCACAATGGAGCAACTTAGCCAGTTCACCGCGGAACGCTTCGCAACGCGACGACACTGAAATAGCAGTCGGTAACCCGGCGGCCATTTCTTTTGCAAAAGTCGGTCCAGACAATACAGCCAGCGGAACCTGCTCACCGAGTACATCCAATGCCACATCCTGCAGTAATCGGCCGGTATCCGGCTCCAACCCTTTCGTTGCCCAGGCGACTTTCGCACCCGGCAACAAATGTGGCTTAATCGCTTCCAGCGTTTGCGCAAACGCGTGGCTGGGTACCACTACCAAAACCAATTGACTGGCCTGAACGGCTTGAGTCAGGTCGGCTTCCAGTTGCAGTGACGCGGGAAAGTCAATATCCGGTAAATAACGGGCATTCTGACGCGAGCTGGCTAACTGCGCAATGGCAGTGCTGTCACGTCCCCAAAGAGTAACCTGGTGACCGTTGCGGGCAAAACAAATAGCAAGGGCGGTGCCATACGACCCCGCCCCTAATACGGTCACAGCTGATTGTGCTGTATTCATCATTTATGCGTCAGCAGGTTGCTCTTGCGCGGCACGTTGCTGCATGTACTGAGCAAATAGCGCGTCAAAATTTACTGGCGCCAGGTTTAGTTGTGGGAAGGTACCACGGTTAACCAGGCTTGCAACCGCTTCACGTGCGTAAGGGAACAGAATGTTCGGGCAGAACGCGCCTAACATATGTGCCATTTGCAGCTCTTCCAGCTCACCAATTGAGAAAATACCAGCCTGTTGGATTTCACACAGGAATGCAGTTTCTTCGCCCAATGACGCAGTGACAGTCAGTGCCAGAACAACTTCATATACACCTTCGTCCAGCTTGGCAGAACGCGTGTCCATATCCAGCTTTACTTCAGGTGTCCACTCTTTTTGGAAAATAGCCGGAGAGTTTGGCGTTTCGAACGACACATCTTTGGTGTAGATACGCTGAATGTTAAATTGTGGACCTTGTTGTTCTTCTGCAGCAGCTGCGTTGTTTTGCTCTGTCATTGTTCTTCCTAATTATTCGTCTTTATTTTAAGTGGGGTAGCACCTCGGGCCCGTAACCTGGGTGCAATAAATTTTAACTCAGTAAGGCGTCCAGCTTACCTTGTGATTCAAGCGCCATCATGTCATCGCAACCGCCAATGTGCTGCTCTTTAATGAAGATCTGTGGCACCGTGTGACCACCATTTGCTTTGCTGATCATCTCTTCACGCAGCTCGGGTTGCGCGCCGATATCGTACTCGGTATATGTGACACCTTTGCTGTCCAGCAACGCTTTTGCGCGATGACAGTAAGGACAGTAATCCTTTGTATAAATAACAACTTGGCTCATATTTACTCCTATTTACCCGAGGCTGTTGGCAGGCCAGCAGTTTGCCAGGCACCAAATCCACCCGACAACACGTACACTTGCTCAAAGCCAGCTTTGTACATATTGCTGGCAATGCCAGATGCGGTCATGCCAGTGTTACACACCAGTATAATGGGCTTAGTTTTGAACTTTTCAAGTCCTGCGAAATCATTTTGTTTGGCTTTTTCCACATTCATATGCTCGCTACCAGCGATACGTGAGCCATTGAACTCTTTCGCCGCACGCATATCAAACACCTGGCCATCCTGACGGTTTACCAAAATAGTAAGCTGCTGCGGATTGATCTGACGGATCTTGGAAAACATGCCTTTCAACCAGCTTGAGACCAACATAGCCGCCAAAACCAGCCAGATAATGCTGAGAATGGGGTTTCTACCTAAAAATTCGATGTATTGTTCCATATTGTCTTTACCAACCAGGAAAATGAAATTGCTCGCGAGTATACTTTCTTACGGGCGCTGGTACAAACATCTGTGACATAATGCCTGACTTTGCAAGCAATCGCTGGCTAACCGCTTGCAGCGCTTAGCGACAGGGTTCAACTCGGGTTTGTAACTTATATGAAATTTAAAGTGGTTGAGGATAAATCACGCCCAGAGGGCTGAATATTCATATAAAACAAGGTATCCTATGGCCAGATTTCGTGCACATTTCAGGAGCCCAAATGACTGCAAAGAAAAAACCTCTGGTATTAATGATCCTCGATGGCTGGGGATACCGCGAAGACGCCGAGAGCAATGCAATTCTGGCGGCTAACACCCCCGTTTTGGATGAGCTATGGCAAACGCGTCCACGTACGCTGATCTCGGGTTCAGGTCTGGATGTGGGACTACCGGATGGGCAGATGGGTAACTCTGAAGTCGGCCATGTCAACCTGGGCGCCGGCCGCATTGTTTATCAAGACTTTACGCGCATTACCAAAGCCATCAATGATGGTGAGTTTGAGCACAATCCGGCACTGGTTGAGAACATAGACAAGGCGGTTGCCGCCGGTAAAGCCGTCCACCTGATGGGACTGTTGAGCCCGGGTGGCGTACACAGCCATGAAGACCATATTGTTGCAGCCATCGAACTTGCCGCCAAGCGCGGTGCCAAAGCGGTTTACTTCCACGCCTTCCTGGACGGTCGTGATACGCCACCACGCAGCGCTCAGGCTTCGATTGAACGTATTGAAGCACAGTTTGCAGAACTCAAGTGTGGCCGTCTGGCGTCAATCGTAGGTCGTTATTATGCTATGGACCGTGATAATCGCTGGGAGCGTGTTGAAGCCGCTTACAATCTGATGGTGTGTGGCGAAGCTGAATATCGTAATGCTGATGGGGTCAGTGCCCTGAACGCGGCGTATGAGCGTGACGAAAACGATGAGTTTGTCAAGGCAACCATCATTGCCGCAGAAGGACAAGAAGCAGCGACCATTAACGATGGCGATACGCTGATTTTCCTCAACTTCCGTGCTGACCGTGCCCGTCAGATGACCCGCGCCTTTGTGGATGCGGATTTTGCTGGCTTCAAGAAGAAAAAAATCCCTGCACTGAGCGGCTTTGTGATGATGACGGAATACGCGGCCGATATTAACGCGCCCGTCGCCTTTGCCCCGGAAAAACTCACCAATGTACTGGGCGAATGGCTGGCAAAACACAACAAAACGCAGCTGCGTATTTCCGAGACCGAAAAGTACGCCCACGTCACCTTCTTCTTCAGCGGTGGCCGTGAAGAACTGTTCGACGGCGAAAAACGCGAATTGATCCCCTCGCCTCAGGTAGCCACGTACGACCTGCAACCTGAAATGAACTCCGCCCTACTGACCGATAAGCTAGTCGAAGCCATTCACAGTGGTGAGCACGATGTGATCATCTGTAACTATCCAAATGGTGACATGGTGGGTCACTCAGGTGTTTTTGCAGCCGCCGTGAAAGCCTGTGAAGCCGTTGATGCCTGTATCGGCCGTGTTGTAGCAGCACTGGAAGAAACTGGCGGTGAGGCGCTCATTACGGCTGACCACGGTAACGCAGAGCAAATGGTGAACAGCAAAACCGGTCAGGCCCACACAGCACACACCAGTGAGCCGGTACCATTTATTTACATTGGCCGGGATGCAGAACCACAGGCAGGCAAAACACTGAGCGATGTGGCACCGACCATGTTGCACCTGTTGGGCATGCCTCAGCCTGAGGAAATGACTGGTTCACCTGTCATGCGGCTGAAGTAAACTATGCGCCGTACGCTTGCTGTACTTTCGGTCTGTTTGCTCCTGCCCCTGACCGGACAGGCGAACGAAACCCGCACCAAAGCCGACCTGGCTGCGGTGCAGGCCGAGCTCAAAAAGAGTCAGGTCGCGTATCAGCAACAACAAGCCAGCTTTCGTGCCCTGCAGAGCACCCTGCAGTCTTTTGAACTGGAAATCGCCAAAAGTGCCAAAGCACTGGCATTGACAGAGCAAGGGATCAGCGAAAACAAGCAGCAGCAGTACACACTGAAACGCGAAGCTGAGCAGCTCAAGCAGCAAAAAAAGCGCCTCCAGCGATTGCTGGCTGCACAGCTCAAAAGTGCGTATGTGACAGGCAGTCACGATTATTCCAAAATGCTCCTGAACCAACAGCATGCTGCAGCTCTGGAGCGCACCATTAGTTACTACGACTACTTTAATCAGGCCCGCATTGCTCAGCTCGAAGCGCTTAAGTCAGTTTTTGAGAAACTGGCCCAAAACAGCGCGCAACTGGCGCGCAAAAAGAATCAACTGCACGCTTTACAAGGCCAGCAAAAAGCCCGTCAGGACGAGCTGTTGTTGGCACAAAATGCCCGCAGAACCCATCTGTCGAAACTCAACGACAAGCTCAATCAGGCAAAGGCTGCGATTGCCTACCTTGAAGAGAACGAGCAGACCCTGATCACAACCCTGGAAGCCTTGGCCTCCGAGCAGGCAGCCAGCCCTGAACACTATGTCGCGCAGCTGCAAGGGTTACAGCGCTTAAAAGGCAAACTAGCCTGGCCGCTTGATGGCCGCTTGAAGCATCGCTTTGGCCAGCGCAAACATGTCGGCATGAACTGGAAAGGCGTCGTGATCCGCGGCAGCAATGGCGATCCCGTTAATAGCGTGGCACCGGGTCAGGTGGTCTATGCCGATTGGTTGAACGGTTTCGGCTGGGTCATCGTATTAGATCACGGGGAAGGCTTTATGAGCCTGTATGGCCATGCCCAAACCCTGCTCAAAGACGTTGGCGATCAGGTCATGCCAGGCGAGCCCATTGCCTTGGTAGGGCAAAGCGGCGGACAAACCGATCCTGGTCTATACTTCGAAATACGGCATAAGGGAAGCGCTGTTGATCCAGTAAAATGGTGCAGATCCAGTTAACTGACTAACCGATGCTGCCCCCCAGTGAGGAGCAGCATATGATGACTCCATGTGTTCAACCAAATAAAAACTTCGTATGGCAATGGCTGCTGGCACTTGGCCTGATGCTCAGCTTATTGTGCCTGCCACTTAATGCCAGACAGCTTTCGAGCGAGCAAATTGATGAGATCCTGTATCATATTCATACCTACTATGTTGAAGACTTGCCGCTCAGCCATGTTAAAAAAGACAACTTTGGCGAGCTACTCACCCAGTTAGATGACTATTCAAAGTACCTTGATGAACATGAACTTGAAGCCTTATTCAGCGCAGCCAATGGTCGCTACACCGGACTTGGGATCGAAGTAGAAGAAGTCGAAGACGGCGTTGTGATTGTGGATACTCTGCCCGGCTCACCCGCGGAAGCTGCAGGTATTGAGGGGGGTGATAAACTTCTGGCCATCAACACTCATGACGTGAAAAGAAAATCTATTGCTGAAGTTTCAAAATTACTGCGTGAAGCACAGTTCTCGACGATTCAGCTCACCGTAAAGCGTGCCAATGCAGAAGTTACACTGGCCCTGAGACGACAAGAGATCACGCTTCACAGCGTGTCCAGCCAGCTGTTGTCCGGCGGCATTGGCTATATCCTGCTAAGTAGCTTTAACAATCACAGTTATCATGATTTTGCCCGGCACATCAGTATGCTTAATAGCCACCTGGGCGAGCCGCTCAAAGGACTCATTGTCGACTTAAGAGACAACCCAGGCGGTACACTGAACAGCGCCGTCGCCATTTCAGATCTGTTTTTACAAAGCGGCACTATTGTCAGTACCCGGGGTCGTTTTTACGATGCAAACCAACGCTTTTTTGCAGCCCAGGGCGATATACTCAACGGCGCGCCCATGTTGGTGCTTATCAATGAGCAGTCGGCATCGGCGGCCGAGATACTCGCCGGTGCACTGCAAGACAACAGTCGGGCACTCATACTGGGTAACCGCTCTTATGGCAAAGGCTCTGTACAGTCGCTCATTCCCATCGGTAACGGCACCACAGCACTGAAACTGACGACAGCACGTTATTTTACTCCCTCGGGCCAATCTATCGAAGGCACCGGGATCCAACCCGATGTGGTTTTTAGCAAACAAGTACTTTTAGAACTCGACAAAGACGCTATAATGGCTGGTGAAAAAAAGGTCAGACAGACCTTTATTGCCAACCTTGATAAACATTGGCAAGAAGCGGAACAACTATTACAAAACCATAATTTACAACAATAATTCAGGATAGTGCGCTTACTTATATTAGGCTTTGTGGTGCTTTTTCTCTGTGCGGCACCAAGCTATGGCAACCAGGTTGCCATCGTCATTGATGACATTGGATACCACGAACGTGATTTAGAACTGCTGGATTTGCCCGGCCAACTGAGTTACGCCATTTTACCGCATACCCCATTTTCACAACGCTTTGCTTATCAGGCCAGCCACAAGCGCCGTGAACTGTTGCTTCACATTCCTATGCAGGCTTTGGAAGACAAAGCCCTTGGGCCGGGCGCCCTGACACTGGATATGCGCAAATGGCAACTGCAAACCACGCTGGGGCATGCCCTGGCTACCCTGCCTCAGGTCAAAGGGGTGAACAATCATATGGGCTCGGCATTAACTCAGTACGTTGAGCCGATGAAATGGACCATGGAATTGCTGAAAAAACGTGGCCTGTATTTTCTGGATAGCCGCACTACAGAGCTCAGTCAGGCCCAGCATGTGGCAAACCTGTATGGCGTGGCCAATGTCGCCCGCCATGTGTTTTTAGACAATCAAACTCATCCGGATGCATTGCGCAGGCAGTTTGATCAGCTCAAGGCATTAGCCCACCAGCAAGGCTATGCCATCGGCATTGCCCACCCTTACCCGCAAACCCGGGCATTTCTTGCCACGGCACTGGGCGAGCTGGCAACCGAAGGCATTGAACTGGTTCCGCTGTCACGACTGGTTGAACACAAGTACATTCAACTGGCTGCCGTCAAACACTCAGCCCAAGCCTCAGAATAAACTTCAGAGTAAAAACCAGACAAAATTGATCTGGCACCATTCACTGACACCCAGTGTCGGCTAGACTTAAGCAAGATATTATGTTCGCTTAAGGAAGTGCTTATGTTAACCACAGTAGCCGATTTAATGACGCCCGATCCACTGGCCGTCAGTAAAACCAATACACTCAACGATGCGCACAACCTGATGCGCGAGAAGAACATTCGCCATATCCCTGTGATAGACGACGATGGCATGCTGGTTGGTATGCTGACACAGAAGATCATGATCGCAAAAGTCATGGGGATCATTGCCACCTATGGCACTAACGCACTGGAGCGCAAAGAAAAGCAACAGCAGGTTGCAGAAGTCATGGCCACCGACTTTGCCAGTGTACAGCCACAACAGAGCCTGCAAGAAGTGGTACGGTTTTTTGTTGATAATCGTCATGGCTGCATGCCGGTGACCGACGACAAGGGCAAACTACTGGGTATTTTAACCTCGTCAGACTTTGTCCGCCTGGCCGCCGCCTTGCTGTCATAAAAAAAGCCCCGTCACGGGGCTTTTTTATTGCTTACTCTGATTATCAGGCTTTCGCTTGCAGGGTACGTGCAACCGTGCGCATGCCCAATGTCGTAGCGCCTGATGCCCACTGTGAGCCGGCATTATTCTGGAATGACGCCGCCAGGTCGATGTGCACCCAGCCCTGCCCTTCGTTTGGCACAAAGCGAGACAGGAAGCCTGCCGCATTAGAGGCGCCACCAAAACCACCGCCTTTTTGCGCTCGGCTATTGGCCGTGTCTGCATATGCCGATGGACAGTTATTCTGATGCCACTTTTCTAATGGTAACGGCCAGGCCGCCTCGAACTCTTCCTGAGCAAATTGCTGTACGTCATTGACCAGCTCTTTGTCCAGGCCAAATAATGCATTGTACTCCTGCCCGACCGCAACCAGCGCCGCGCCTGTCAGTGTTGCTGCATCGATGATCAAAGGTGCACCTGTTTCGCCAGCAGCCATCAGGCCATCAGCCAGAACCAAACGTCCCTCTGCATCAGTGTTGACGATTTCAACAGTGGTGCCATTTTTATAAGTCAGAATATCACCCAGCTTGTACGCATGGCCTGAAATCAAGTTTTCAGCACAACACAGGAACAATTTGATGCGCTTGTCGATCCCACGCTGAATAGCAATGGCCAGACCCGCGGTCACTGTCGCCGCACCACCCATGTCGCATTTCATGGTCAGCATGCCCTCGCTGGGCTTAATTGAGTAACCGCCTGAGTCAAAGGTGATCCCTTTACCTACCAGAGCTGCGGAAACCGGTGCGTCTTCGTCACCCGTCGGGTTGAAATCCAGTTCCAGTAACACAGGAGGGCGTTCACTACCGCGGCCCACTTCATGGATCCCAATCCATTGATGCTCAAGCAGCGCGTTGCCCTTAATGATTTGGTAGCTCACATGCTCTGGCGCCAGAGACTGAATGAATTCAGCCGCTTTACCCGCCAGGCTTTCAGGATAGATGTCTTCAGCTGTGCCATTGATCATCTGACGGGTCCAGATAGCAGCGGTTTTCAGCGCCTGCAACTCAGCCAGGTCCGACTGTGCGTTGTCACAGAAGGTCACACCATCAAGTTGTTTCGGGCTTACAAAGCCCTGATAAAATGCCCACTGAGACTCAGTGCACCAGGCATCCCCCTGTAATTCAACAGCCAGGATCCCTTGCTGAGCCACACTGCGGCCCGCTTTTTGAATAGTCTTCAGTGTGTCGTGTTCGCTCAGATGCACCAGGGCACCATCCTGATCGTACGATAAAGTCGCATTGCCACCCCAATGTGCAGCCGGGGCCTGATCCGTCAGTCGAACAATAAATTTGTCAGCCATATATGATTTCACTCTTGCGCTTATTAGTAACTTGCAGTGTACACTAGCGGGCAAAATGCCCCAAACGAATGCGATTAATCTATGAAGTTTCACGCCCCACTGGCCAAAGCCACCTTGCTTAAACGCTACAAACGCTTTTTGGTTGACTTGCAAGACGACACACAGCGGGAGTTCACCGTACATTGTGCAAACACAGGTAAAATGACCGGCTGCGCCGATCCCGGCTTCAGCGCATATTACTCAACCAGTGACAACCCGAAACGTAAATATCCTCACTCGCTGGAACTGACGGCCAACCAGAACGGTGCACTGATCTGTGTCAATACGGCAATGGCCAATAAGGTGGCCATTGAAGCCATCGAACGTGACGGTGTTTCGGAGTTAACGGGGTATCAGACACTGCGCAGCGAAGTAAAGTACGGCACAGAAAACAGCCGCATCGACATCTTACTCCAAGATGACAACAAGCCTGACTGCTATATTGAAGTAAAATCAGTCACTTTGCTGGACAATGAACAAGGTTATTTTCCGGATGCCCAGACAGCCCGGGGACAAAAGCATCTGCGCGAGCTGATCCAGATGCGACAACAAGGCATGCGCGCAGTCTTACTATTTGTCGTCATGCACAATGGCATCCACAGTGTAAAACCGGCTGCACACATAGATAACAAGTACGCCTTACTGATTGAAGAGGCGTTGCAACAAGGGGTAGAGATTTACGCCTACCGGGCGGAGGTATCAACGCAGGAGGTCAACCTGACTCAGGCCCTCCCCTTCTGCACGGATTGAAATGAACGCCACAGTTACAGTGATCTTGGGGCATAAATAGTGCAGTATAATGAGTATTAAGCTTGAAAGTGAAAAATTTGCCTCCATATAGCTGCAAATGTCAGTGTGACCCCCGTCAATCGAGACTTTGTGATGCCGATCATACCTTCTAACCGGGAGTGGTCTTACAAGTAAAAAGTGTTTGCCAAGGGGTAAAGATTTTGCTATCTATAGCCGCCGGCGTTAGCTGGGGTTGTTTATTAAGGATTTAGGAGAATGCTATGCCAGACCAGAAAAAACTAGGGTTGTTGGCTCAAGCCGGTTTAGAACCTTATCAGGAAAAGCCGGGTGAAGAATATATGAATGACGCACAGCGTGCGCATTTCAAAAAATTACTGGAAGCGTGGCGTAGCGATCTTCGTAACGAAGTTGACCGCACCAAAAACCACATGCAAGATGAAGCGGCAAACTTCCCTGATCCAGTAGACCGTGCGGCACAGGAAGAAGAGTTCTCTTTGGAACTACGTACCCGAGACCGTGAACGTAAGCTGATCAAGAAAATTGAAAAAACACTACAACTGATCGAAGACGATGATTTCGGTTATTGTGATTCTTGTGGCATTGAAATTGGCATTCGCCGCCTGGAAGCCCGCCCAACTGCGGACTTATGTGTAGACTGTAAATCAATTGCTGAAATAAAAGAAAAACAACAAGGTCGAGGCTAACACACGCTCGTCTTAGCTATGCTACCCCAGTTTAATAGCGATTATCTGTCTGGGAGCTATCGTGGTCGATTTGCTCCCTCTCCCTCCGGTGCTCTTCATTTCGGCTCTCTGATAGCCGCCCTTGCCAGTTACCTGGACGCCAAAGTCAATCTGGGCCAATGGCTGGTAAGAATGGAAGACATAGACACACCCAGAGTTGTTCCTGGTGCCGCGGACGAGATCCTCAGAACCCTAGAAGCATATGGTTTGCATTGGGACGGCGAAGTCGTCTATCAAAGCCAGCGTCATGCGTTATATCGAGATATCTTAGCTCAGCTTAACCATGCCGGGCTCACTTACCCGTGTAGCTGTACCCGCAAAGCACTCAAGCAACGTGGTGGGTTTTATGACAATCATTGTCGGGACCGCCATATTGCACCCGACGGCAATGCCCTCAGACTAATACAGACCCAGCCAGTCTATTCATTTGACGACCTGTTGCAGGGGCAGGTCAATCTGCCGGCGTCTCTGGCCAAAGAAGACTATATTGTAAAACGTCGGGATGGCCTGTTTGCCTATCAATTGGTCGTGGTGGTTGACGACATTGAGCAGCAAATAACGCGTGTCGTACGTGGTGCCGATTTACTGGAGCCAACAGCTCGTCAGATAAGCCTGTTTAACCAGTTGGGCTACCAGGCCCCAGAATACGCACATGTGTCGTTAGCAGTAGCACAACCGGGGTTTAAACTGTCAAAACAAAACCACGCGCCCGCCATCAACACGACCAAGCCACAGCCTGCGTTGTGTGCTGCACTTGGTTTTTTGGGCCTGCCTGTTCCCAGTGAGTTACATGGTGATTCGGTGAACAATATTCTGCACTGGGCTGAACAGCATTTTTCACTGCGTGCCTTACCACGCCACCGTGAAATTCAGGTCTCGCTGCAAGCCGACGGACACTATGATTTCACTGGGTTAACGGCCTGAACTCACCCCCATCCTTTCGCGTCTGCCTTGACTGTCGATCTAATGTCGGATTTTTAATCATGAATACGTCCCCGCTCCTTCAATTTGACCCCATTTGAGTATATGATAGCGGGCCTCGTTAATTCGCCTACACTATACAAACTAAAACAAGTTCTATGGCCGTATGGTGAATATAGGTGCATTATGCACGCTTTATTGCACGCAATTTGGATTGTTCAGGGTCGTTAGGAGAGTGGTTATTATTTCCAAAATTATAAAACTTTGCCGTCAGATAGTTAAAGGCAAGGATCCGGTAGGAACCGTGACATGTAGTGCTACACCTGCGTTAATACCACGCAGTGAACATGCTATCTCGCGCAAACAATTTAGCCCCAATGCAATCAAAGTTTTGTACCGACTTAAAGATGGTGGCTATGACGCCTATCTGGTGGGTGGTTGTATTCGTGATATCTTGTTAGGCATTGAACCCAAAGATTTCGATGTTGTTACCAACGCCACACCTGAGCAAGTCAAAAAGTTATTTCGCAATTGTCGGCTAATCGGCCGCCGCTTCAGGCTCGCCCATATCGTTTTTGGTCGTGAAATCATCGAAGTGGCGACCATGCGTGGACACCACCAGGCACAGGACAACCCGGATCCAACCAGCCAGTCAAGCGATCAGGGCCAGCTGCTGCGCGACAACGTCTATGGCACCATTGAAGAAGATGCACAGCGTCGTGACTTTTCTATCAATGCACTCTACTACTCGATTAACGACTTCAGTATCCGGGACTTTGCAGGCGGTATTGCAGCCATTGAGCAACGCAAGATTGAACTGATTGGCGATCCTGAAACCCGTTATCGAGAAGATCCGGTACGTATGCTGCGTGCCGTGCGCTTCGCCACTAAGTTAGATATGACCATTGCTGGTCCAACCGAAGCGCCAATTAAAGCACTCGCACCTCTGTTGAGTAATATTCCTCCGGCACGCTTGTTTGAGGAAACGCTGAAGCTCTTTTTGGGTGGCAAAGCCGAAGCTAACTTCCTGATGCTCAGAAAATATGGCCTGTTTAAACAACTATTTCCGGCCGTTGACGCTATCTTGGATAATGCCAACAGTGAGTTTGAAAGCACATTTATCCAAAAAATGTTTGCGAATACGGACGAGCGTATTAACGCAGATAAGAAAGTCACCCCAGCCTTTATCTATGCCGCATTACTATGGTTCCCGCTACGAGACCGCAGTAACGCATTAATAGCTGAGGGCATGAATGACTATGATGCCTTTATGCAGGCCATCAGCCAGGTTCTGGCAGAAAACGCCCGTCACATTGCCGTGCCGAAACGCTTTACGCTGGGCGCGCGGGATATCTGGCATATCCAGCAACGTCTCGATAAACGCGGTGGCCAGCGCGCTTACCGTCTTAGTCTGCAACCGAGATTTAAAGCCGGTTATGACTTCTTGCTGTTGCGGGTAGAAAGTGGCGAAACCGACCAGCAGGAGCTGGCAAACTGGTGGACTGACTATTTGCAACAGGACGTCAATGGACAAAAAGAGATGGTGAAAGCGCTAGGTCAACGCTCTGGTGGCTCAGAAAGACGCCGCCGTCGTCCCAGAAATAAACCGCGTAGAAAACCAAACCCAGAATCATGAACACTGTTTATATTGGACTAGGGGCGAATCTGAACGCCCCTGAGGCACAGTTACGCAATGCGTTGGATGCGCTGAGTGCATCCTCATCACTCACGCTGGCAAGCGTATCAAGCTTTTATGCCTCAAAGCCTATGGGTCCGCAGGACCAGCCTGATTATGTCAATGCCGTTGCTAAACTTATGACAGACCTGCCCGCCATAGAAGTGCTCGATCTGCTGCAGCAGATTGAACTACAGCATGGCCGGGTCCGAAAAGCAGAGCGCTGGGGACCACGTACATTAGATTTAGATATCCTGCTATACAACGATGAACAGATAGACACACAGCGATTAATCGTGCCGCATTACGGCTTGTGTGAACGCGAGTTTGTGGTCTTTCCACTGCTAGAAATTGCACCCGAACTCACCTTACCAAATGGGCAGTTGCTGGCCAATATTGCCACTTCACTGCCACGAAATGGGCTTACAGCTGTCGCCCAATATCGCATAACCAAATCGATTGCATAGTAAGGTCTGGGCGACACAGTACGCTCAGCTTTGAATTGATCACAAAGGGGGAAATATGGCTAAAGTAACCGTTTCAACATTGGCCAAGAAAAAACGTGAAGGAACAAAAATCACAGCACTTACGGCATACGATGCCAGCTTTGCAAAGCTGTTCCATGACAGCGGCGTTGACGTCATTCTGGTAGGCGACTCTCTGGGTATGGTACTGCAAGGTGGCGAAGATACTCTGGCTGTGACCACAGCGGATATTGCATACCATACGCGCTGTGTTCGTGCCGGCAGCAAAGAGTTGTTTGTGGTGGCCGATATGCCCTTTATGAGTTATGCCAACCCGGCACAAGCATGCGAGAACGCAGCAGTGCTCATGCGTTCAGGCGCTAATATGGTCAAACTGGAAGGCGGAGAATGGTTGCTAGACTCTATTCGACTGCTGACGCAACAAGGCATTCCTGTGTGTGGTCATTTAGGTCTGACTCCGCAATCGGTGAACGTCTTTGGTGGTTTCAAGATCCAGGGTCGTGAAGAAGCTCAGGCTGAGAAAATGATCGCTGATGCCATTGCGCTGGAGCAGGCAGGCGCTCAGCTACTGGTTATCGAATGTATCCCATCAGCACTGGCCAAACGCATCAGCGAAGCACTGACTATCCCTGTGATTGGGATTGGCGCGGGTAAAGATACCGATGGTCAGATTTTGGTTATGCATGATTTAGTTGGAATTTCAGCGGGCTATATTCCAAAGTTCTCGAAAAACTTCCTCGCAGAGACAGGCAATATGCCCGCTGCGGTCGAAAAGTTCTGCACTGATGTCAAAAGCGGTGCATTTCCCTCTCAGGAACATGAGTTTAACTAATGCAATCAATTACAGAAATCAAATCTCTGCGCAGTCAAATTAAAGCCTGGCGACAACAAGGTCAAAGCATTGCATTTGTGCCCACCATGGGCAATCTGCATCAGGGACATTTTTCACTGGTAGAAAAAGCCAAGACACTGGCAGACAAAGTCGTTGTCAGTATTTTTGTCAATCCGATGCAATTTGGGGCCAATGAAGATTTGGATAAATACCCACGCACGCTGACGCAGGACAAGCAAGGGCTGGCCGAGCTGGACACCGACATTGTCTTCACGCCCAGTGTTGATGTGATCTATCCAAACGGCCTTGAAACACAAAGTTATGTGGATGTACCAGGCGTATCCGAGGGCTATTGTGGTGGTAGTCGCAGCGGTCATTTCAGAGGAGTGGCCACAGTTGTGACCAAACTCTTTAACCTGGTTCAACCTGACTTTGCCTGCTTTGGTGAAAAAGACTACCAACAGCTTCAGGTGATAAAAACCATGGTGCGCGACTTATCCATGCCCATTGAAATCATCGGAGTACCAACTCAGCGAGAGATCTCGGGTTTGGCCATGAGTTCTCGCAATGGCTACCTGTCAGAGCAAGAAAAAGACACCGCAAAAGTACTCTATCAGACTCTCAATGACACAGCTCAACAGTTGTCAGACGGAGCCCGAGACTTCGCAGCACTGGAGCAAGCCGCCAGCTCGACACTCGAAGCAGCAGGTCTGACACCCGATTACTTTTCTATCGCCCAAAGAGACAGCCTAAAACCTGCTACACTGGAAGACAGTGAGTTTGTGATCCTGGCTGCTGCTTACCTGAATCAGGTGAGACTAATCGACAATATCCAGGTCCTAACTGAAGCATAACAATGAATAGGATCCCCGGTATCACCTTGTGAACTTACGCGGGATCCTCACTTTAAATACTCTCTTGCAGGACTTGTTTCATGAAACCACAGATATCAATGATTGCCTTGTTACTGGCAGGCTGTAGCAATACGAACTCCCCTGAACTGAATCAGTGCGCACAGCAAAACTATCAATGTGAGCAAAGTTGTGAGCAACGTGCTAACCCTCAGTCTCTGGCTATGCAGGTGTGCAGCGATGGGTGCATCGAGTCCTTTAATCAATGCAAGGCACAGGCTGAGCAACTCACTCAGCAGCAGCGCAATAGCACGCTGTATTAATCATTATTTTTGTCGAAAAACAGGTATAAAAAAACCGCTCAGTGAGCGGTTTTTTCTTTCCATGCAATGCTTATAGCAGACCTAGCTTCTTAAGCTCTTTGCTTGCTAGCTGGCTTGAAAGTGGTACATATCCATCTTTCTCTACGATCTTCTGACCTTCTTTCGACAGCACCATTTTCAGGAACTCGGCTTCAATTGGAGAAAGCGGCTTGTTCGGGTGCTTGTTTACGTAAAGGTATAGGAAACGAGACAACGGGTATTTGCCCTTTGCAACATTGTCCAAAGTCGCGTCAACAAAGTTATCGCCTTTCTTCGACAGTGGTACAGTACGCACACCTGATGTCTTGTAACCAATGCCCGAGTAACCAATCGCATTCACTGATGAAGAGATTGACTGTACTACTGAGGCTGAACCTGGCTGCTCATTCACGTTGTTACGGAAGTCACCTTTACACAGGGCTTTCTTTTTAAAGTAACCGTAAGTACCTGATACTGAGTTACGACCATACAGCTGAATGTCTTTGCTGCCCCAGTCACCAGACAAGCCTAAGTCGCTCCAGCGCTCGACTTGCTCAGAAGCACCACATTTACGTGTTGATGAGAAAATCGCGTCAACCTGGTCGATACGCAGACCCTGGATTGGGTTGTCTTTATGTACAAAGACTGCCAGAGCATCGATAGCAACGCGTACTTCAGTTGGCTTGTAACCATAGCGTTTTTCAAACGCTTCGATTTCTTTAGACTTCATCTTACGGCTCATAGGGCCGAAGTTTGCTGTTGCTTCTGTCAGAGCCGGTGGCGCTGTAGAAGAACCTGCTGCCTGAATTTGAATGTTTACGTTAGGGTAAATACGTTTGTATTCTTCCGCCCAGAACGTCATCATGTTAGCCAGCGTGTCAGAGCCCACAGATGAAAAGTTACCTGAGATACCGCTGGTTTTGTTGTACTCAGGTAGGTTCTTATCAAGTGCAGAGGCTTGAGCAGATACCAGTGTTGTTACAGCCACACCCATTGCGGCAACTAAGCTTTTAAATTTCATTGGGGTCACTCCAAATGTTCTTCCCATTTAATTTCTGAGCACATTGTGCAGAAAACAAATGACAATAAAATTACTCTCAAATGACACTTTTATGACTTTCAGCATTTGTCATAAAAATACGTTTTTCTTTTTCGAAGGCAAATGAGAAACATGAGCCCTTGCCAAGTGTGCTGTCGATTTCCAGATGTGAATCATGGCGAGACAAGACATGTTTAGTGATAGCCAGACCTAGCCCTGAACCACCCGTTTTACGGCTGCGCGCCTTATCGACCCGATAGAATCGTTCAGTAAGTCGGTTAATGTGCTCAGGTGCAATACCATCGCCATTGTCGATCACAGAAAAGCGTGGCCGTTCGCCATCCAGGTACCAGTTAACCGTGATTTTGCCACCTGGTTTAGTGTAATGAATGGCATTAAACACCAGATTGGAAAAGGCACTGCGCAGTTCATCAATACATCCTTTGATATCCAGAGCCTGGTCGACACTAAACTCAATCTCATGATGCTTATCCTGATTCAGTGAATTCGCTTCGGTCTGAATTAACGTCAGCATGGCTGGCACATTCACCGCTTTGTCGTTGTCCTGGTTTCGCTGCCCTTCAATACGAGATAGTGAGAGCAGCTGATTAACCAGACTGTCCATTCGCTTACACTGCTCTATCATAGTGTGATGCGCTTTGTTCCACATTGCCGGCGGCGGCATCTGATCGCCTTCCATCATCTCCAGATAACCGGTGACCACCGTCAGAGGAGTACGCAGTTCATGGGACACGTTAGCGACAAAGTCTTTGCGCATCTGCTCGAGCTGTTTAAGTCTTGAAATATCGCGCACCACCATCATTAACTGCTCAGCGTAAGGCATAACCCGAAATTCTAAAACGCGCTCACCCCCATGCCCGGATTCCATCTCCAGGGGATCATGAAAATCATGAGCCTGCATATATTTAACGAACTTAGGATCGCGGATCAGGTTATCGAGACGCTGGCCATGATCCGTTGGCCATTGCAGACCAAGCACTTTAAGTGCAAGTTGGTTACACCAGACAATACTGAGATCCTGTTGCATCACTATCACTGCATCTGGCACCGCTTCGGCACCTTCACGGAAACGTCGGATCAATTCCGCCAGTTCATTTCGCTTTTTGCGATTGCGGTGTTGTAGTTGATAGATCCCTTCAAAGATCTGCTCCCAGGCACCCGATCCCTCAGGGGGGTTAAAGCTGCGCTGATTGATCAACCAATCGCTCAGCCGATACAGCTGCTGGTAATGCCAGATCAACAGCACCATGGCACCGATAAAGAGTAAAACAAACGGTGCGCCTAATAAGATCCCAATCAGGGTCAATGGCAGAAAATACAAAAACAGGCGTTTCAATAACGCCTGTTTATCAATCACCCTATACATACAAAATGATCCTAAAGAGAATGCGCCATGGCTAGCCTACCATAGCGCCGGATGCTTTACAGCTTACTTGAGAAGCGATAACCCGCACCACGTACTGTTTGTACCAAGCGATCGTGACCCAGTGGTGCAATCGCTTTGCGCAGACGACGGATGTGAACGTCTACCGTGCGATCTTCAACATACACATTGGTGCCCCAAACATGATCCAACAGCTGCTCACGGCTGTATACACGCTCTGGGTGTGTCATAAAGAAATGAAGTAATCTGAATTCCGTCGGCCCCATTTCCAGCTCGTTGCCGGCAGAGGTCACTCGGTGTGAAATTGGGTCAAGGCGTAAGCCATGTACTTCAATAGCTTCTTCCAGTGACGTTGGCGATACACGACGCATCACCGCTTTGATCCGTGCCATTAATTCTTTTGGAGAGAAAGGTTTAGTAACGTAGTCGTCCGCACCCACTTCCAATCCTTTGACCTTATCTTCTTCCTCACCACGTGCTGTTAGCATGATAATAGGAATTTGTCTGGTGTATTCACTTTGTTTAAACTTTTTGGCGATCTGAATGCCACTGCCACCTGGCAACATCCAGTCCAATAACACCATATCAGGATAAGGCTCAACCATAGCTGCAATTGCAGAATCATAGTCTTCAGCCTCAATGGCCTGAAAACCATTTTGTTCCAACACAAACACCAACATTTCTCTGATCGGCGCTTCGTCATCAACTACCAGTACTTTACGTGACATTCCCATTTATCTCTTACGTTACCGAAGTGGGTTTCATTATTATGACTAAGTATGACAGTTTTATGAAATACCAAGTGATAAAAGATGACAATTGGGAAAAAAATAGGGCCAACCCTTCATAAAGCTATGACACTGAAAAAGCGTAAGTTTCGTTGCAATTACACTTCAAATCAGACAATAAACAATTTAAATGCTTGTTTAGGCAGGTTTGTTTCATACAAACTGTATCGACATGTACAAATCTGCCGCTGTAAAAGTTGCGTAAGGCATAACATACAGGCCATTTAAGTTCGTTTACATTACGGCGGGACCTTGTCAGTATAAAGGCCACTAAATACAACTCATTGACCCGGTACCAGCCTTATCATTGTGACCATAGTGCCACGCACCGACGCAGCAGAACATGGCGCTTGGTACCGCTTTTTGGCTCCGCCTCATTAAATACAGAGCCAGCAAGAGACTCTAAAAGTCGTAACGCAGCGTCAACGCCATATGATCCTGATCAGAGCTGTTGTCCAGGTCTATCTTGGTATACCACAAATACATCCTGGCTTGCTTAGACAGGCTCTTCTCAACGCCGATAGACGCAGCATCACCGGAATCTTTAAGCTTGCCCGAGGCGCCATCGGAATTTTGGTACTGCGCCAGCAACTTGTAGCCATTATCAAGCTTGAGCGCTGCACTGGCCATATAACTGTCTACGGTCTCGTTACTACCAATCGCCTCGCTTTGCTGATAGCTGGCCCCCAAAGTAACTTTAGCCACTTTGCCCTGAACCGTGACACGGGTAATGTCCTGACCTGCAACTTCTTCATCCCGAGCTACACTGGCATAAATGGCGGTTTTCTTTAGCTTACTATCGCCGTAGCTTGCCGCCATGGACAGTCCGCTTTCGCCATTTTGCTTACTGTTGTCTTCTGCAATATAGCTGACAGTGAATTGCAAATGATTAAGCGATGGTGTCGTATATTGCAAGGTATCCCCGAGGCGATTTTCGCCCACAAAGAAGCTTTTAATATCCGCACTGAAATCATTCATCAGGTCAACTTTGCCCTGAGATTTCTTCATTGGCGTATCATCCCGGCCTAGTAAGAGCTGCCCAAATCGGCCTTTTACCCCAACATACTGCGAACGTGCCGTGATGTTCTCTTCTGATTTACCATCGTTGTCGTTTTCAGACATTTCTACCTGAAACTCCAGCTTATAAAAGGCGGAGATCCCAGTGTCTATATCTGCACTCCCTTTGATCCCCATTCTGGAGGCATAGCTTTCTACCGAAGTGTCTGATCCACTGCCAGTGTCACTGTTTTCCACACCCAAATGTGCGCGTCCGTATACTTTGAGTTCTTCAGCTTGTGTTTGGGCACAAACTATTAGCGCCGAGCAGCCTATAAGGGCAGCCATATAGCATTTCTTCATACTATGACCCCAATGAAAAGAATGTGAGCAAAATAGAGTATCCTTTAAAGCTAGACGCTCCAGTTCAGAGATCAAGTGACGAACCGTCGGATCAGAGTTTTTCTAAGCTGGATTGCCTGAGATCAAATTTATACCAAGCGGATCCTCTTTGGATCATTTTTTTACCAACTAAATTGACGGATCCGAACAGGCAAACCTACTAACTTATTGATTTTAGATCTGTTCCAGTGCCAGATAAACGCAGATCCCAGACGTCACTTAGTAAGATCTCGATCTCAGGATCCAGATTAGACTCCAACTTAGTCAAGATCTGATCCCAACACTGACAACTAGGTATAATCTTGATCCCAGCATGATCATAAAACGACATTGTTACGCCGTGAAGTGGATGACACGACTTGAGTGCTCCAAACTGCAGATACAAAAATGCCGCAGTCCAAAGAGCTGCGGCATTTGCTACTAACCAAATTTAAATAGTTAGTATTTATTTGATCTGAGGAGCCAGCTCGCCAGACAGGTACTTCAGATGCATATCATCTAGTGAGATAGGCTGGATACGACCGGCCTGGCCTGCTGTACCAAATGCTTCGTAACGTGCAACACAAATTTCTGTCATGGCTTTTGTTGCTTCCGCTAAGTACTTACGAGGATCAAAGTTGCTCGGGTTATGCGCCAGGTGACGACGGATTGCCCCGGTTGCAGCCAAACGTAAATCAGTATCAATATTTACCTTGCGTACGCCGTGCTTAATGCCTTCGACGATCTGCTCAACAGGCACACCATAAGTTTCCGGGATCTCACCGCCAAACTCGTTGATCACTGCCAGCCACTCCTGAGGAACCGATGAGGAACCGTGCATTACCAGGTGTGTATTCGGGATACGGGCATGAATCTCTTTGATGCGGTTGATTGCCAGAATGTCACCTGTTGGTGGACGTGTGAACTTGTACGCTCCGTGCGATGTACCACAGGCAATAGCCAGTGCGTCAACACCCGTTTTCTTAACAAAGTCAGCAGCTTCTTCTGGGTCTGTCAATAGTTGATCATGCGTGAGCTTACCAACCGCACCAATACCATCTTCCTCACCTGCTTCACCGGTTTCCAGTGAGCCCAGTACACCCAGCTCACCTTCTACTGATACACCACATGCGTGTGCCATATCAACCGTGCGGCGTGTTACATCAACGTTGTACTCATAACTTGAAGGGGTTTTGCCATCTTCCAGCAAAGAACCGTCCATCATGACAGATGAAAAGCCAAGCTGGATTGAGCGCTGACACACACCCGGAGACGTACCGTGGTCCTGGTGCATAACAACCGGAATATGTGGCCATTCTTCTACTGCGGCCAAAATCATATGGCGAATAAACGGTGCCCCTGCGTACTTACGCGCACCTGCCGAACCCTGAACAATTACCGGACTGTTGGTTTTGTCTGCCGCTTCCATGATAGCGCGCATTTGCTCTTGGTTATTTACGTTAAAGGCAGGAACGCCGTAACCATGCTCTGCGGCATGATCCAGCAATTGACGCATACTGATTAAAGCCATTGTGCTTTCTCCAATTGTTGATGAGTGAAGCTGATATTGTCGATTCAGCATTCATACTCATCGATTTGAACGGGATAGATGTTAAGTGCTACACACTCAATTTGTTTCGGGAGTTAATTGTGAGAGAGTCCCAAAACCGGACCAGTACATCGGCCCGAAAACCTGATGCTGTGGCAAAGGCCACAGCAATTTGCCTGATTAAGCTTTCGCTCTTTGTTCAAGCATAGCGACTGCTGGCAGTTTTTTCCCCTCAAGGAACTCTAAAAACGCACCACCACCGGTCGAGATATAGGAAATTTCATCGGCTACGCCATACTTATCGATAGCAGCTAATGTGTCACCACCACCAGCGATTGAGAAAGCGCCAGACTTAGCAATTGCGTTTGCAATCGCTTCAGTACCATTGCCAAACTGATCAAACTCGAACACGCCTACCGGACCATTCCAGACCACAGTACCCGCGTTTGCAATGATTTTAGCCAGAGTATTGGCAGTCTCCGGACCAATATCAAAGATCATATCTGTGTCGCGTACTTCCGCCACATCTTTGATCTCGGCCACAGCAGATTCAGAAAACTCGTCACCAACAACCACATCAGTGGGAACGGGAATATCACCGTCATTTGCACGCGCCGCTTCGCTGAGCTTATTCGCTTCGGCAATCAGGTCTGGTTCGTACAGAGATTTACCAACAGGGTTGCCTGCCGCGGCAATAAAGGTATTCGCAATACCACCACCGGTGACCAACTGATCAACCACTTTTGACAATGAATCCAGTACCGTCAGCTTAGTCGACACTTTAGAACCACCAACGATAGCAACCAAAGGACGTGCCGGATTATCAAGAGCCTTGCCCAATGCATCGAGTTCAGCGGCCAGTAACGGGCCTGCACAAGCCACTTCGGCAAATAAACCAACACCATGTGTCGATGCCTGTGCACGGTGTGCGGTACCAAATGCATCCATTACATAGACGTCACACAACGCTGCCAGCTTTTTCGACAGGGCTTCATCATTCTTTTTCTCACCCACATTGAAGCGCACGTTTTCGAATACCACAACTTCGTTATCTGCGATATCTACGCCATCCAGATAGTTATCTACCAGGCGCACGTTTTGCTCAAGCGCATCGTTTAAGTAATCTACGACGGGCTGCATTGAATACTGCGCATCGTATTCCCCTTCCGTTGGGCGACCCAGGTGAGACATCACCATGACCTTGGCACCTTTTTCAAGGGCTAGTTTGATGGTAGGTAAAGACGCTCTGATGCGGGCATCTGATGTAACCTTGCCTTCTTTCACCGGTACGTTAAGATCTTCACGGATCAGAACGCGTTTGCCGTTTAAATCTAAATCCGCCATCTTAATGACTGACATTGACATCTCCTTCAAGAACGATACTTGGTTTTTAATTAACTTGTGTCATTGCTGCTGCGGTATCGAGCATACGGTTTGCAAACCCCCACTCGTTGTCGCACCACACCAACAATTTCGCCAACCGCTTCTGGCTGACGCGTGTTTGGGTACCATCTATGATACTGGAATGTGGATCATGATTAAAATCCACCGAGACCAACGGCTCCTCAGTGTAGTCCAGTATCCCTTGCAACGGACCTCTTGCGGCCTGTTGTAATGCATTATTCACCTGCTCAATAGTCACATCACTGTTTAGCGTAACACTCAGATCCATCGCGGTGACATTAATGGTTGGCACCCGAACGGCGATCGCTTCGAAACACCCATGAAATTTTGGCAGGATCCGCTCGATCCCCCTCGCCAGCTTTGTATCCACAGGAATAATAGACTGGCTTGCCGCACGGGTACGACGAAGATCCGGATGATATGCATCGATCACCTGTTGATCATGCATTGATGCATGGATCGTCGTAATGGTGCCGGAGCCTATACCAAAAGCATCATCCAACACATTTATGACAGGGACAATACAGTTAGTTGTACAAGAGCCATTAGATACAATGGTGTGCTCAGGGAGAAGCTCTTTATCATTGATCCCATACACTATGGTTGCATCAACATCTGCGTCGGCGGGATGAGAAAACAGCACTTTCTTTGCGCCTGCACGCAAATGTGACTGAGCATGAAAACGTGAATGGAATACACCGGTGCACTCTAAAACAACGTCGACATCGAGGGCATGCCAGGGCAAATGACTAGGATCTGCTTCGCTAAACAGCTGGATTTTATCGTCGCCGACTGTCAGGTAAGGTGCGTCAAGATGAACAGGGAAAGAAAAACGCCCATGCGAAGTATCGTATTTGAGCAAATGGGCAATACCTTGCGGATCGGCAAGTTCATTTATCGCGACGATTTGAATGTCTCGCTGGCGACCAGATTCATACAAAGCCCGCACTATGTTGCGACCAATACGACCAAAACCATTTATTGCCAGTTTGATAGTCATTAAATTGAAGATCCACCTCGTTGTGAAAAATTGGGGCAATTGCGTGGCACTCCGACTTTGATGCGCGGCACACGAATAAAAATCCCAAGTCTTCCGTATTAAGATGGCGCTATTGTAATCGACCAGGCAAAAATGTGTAAGAGATATGCAAAAATAATTATGTCAGTTGTCTAACCAACGCGCCATGCGCTCCGCCAAATTGACTATTCTGTGCCAATAACAGCTCAGCCGTACTCAGCGCATCGCTCAGTGCATGATGCTCAGAAGCGTGTGGTAACCCATAACGCTGACGACAGGCGGACAGGGTTAAACAATCTGCCGTAAGCGTTTGTCCTTGTCTGAGCAATCGATCCCGCTCTATCTGCATGGTATCCAGGATTAGCTTTGGCCGCGTCTCAATGTCGTGATGTACAAACGCCCGCTTGATGAACCCCCAATCGAGCAAAGCGTTATGACAGACCAAAATACGCTGTTCAAGCAAGCTGCCCAGTTGCTGCAATAAAGCTCGTAACGTATCACCCTGCTGCAGTGCTTGTTCATCGACACCATGGATCACCGGACTTTGTCCCAACTGATGTACCTCCTTGTTCAGCACGTGCCGCGCTGAGTTCAATATAACCCGGCCTTGTCGGATCTCCACCCAGGCAGCCGAGACAATCTCATCACGTTTAGGATCCAGACCGGTTAATTCAAGATCCAGCACCACCAAATCGGCTTCTGTAAACCTCAATTGGCGATAGGTATGCCAGTTTCGCAACCGTGATAACCAGTTCACAAGCTGCCCCTGGCAAATTTAAACGCACACGCCTGCTGGGCTTGTTTGACCAATTGGAAGGCCTCTTTGAGTTGATGCCGCTCCAGTGATCCCAGATGGCCGGGGTTGATGCAGTTTTCAGGTAAACCTTCTCGATCAATCTGAGTGCGCAAACGCAGCTGAGTCAAAAATCGCCAGCAGTCCTGCAAATTGGCAATGTCTTCATCACTGAGTAGCTTGTGTCCTTTCAGCGCCTTTAAGCGCTGTAATGTATTGGCTTTGCTGATCCCAGCTTGCAACGCGTAAAGACGGACAATATCGTTGATGATCACAACACCACGCTTTTTCAGATCCAGATATTTATGCTTATACTTGTCTTGCTGAAGTTTAAACTGATGAAACAAGCCAATCGGGACAGTATTCACATTGATATCAGCGGCCATGGCGGCATAAAACAGCTGGTTTTTTGGGATGTCGTTGAGATGATGCAGGAATTGTCCGAATAGCAGATCAGAGCCCGTGATAAATCGCAGGTCAAAGTAGATTTTACAATTGAGCATGGCATGGGGTGTCGGCGCATGGATCCAGGTTGTGAATCGCTCGCACCATTCACTGAGTGTGCCCCGACACGCCGGATTACTCGCCATGATATTTCCCGGACAAGTACGGATCCCGCATTCATCCAGCTGTTGACATACAAACGATCCGAGCTGCGCAAAATATGCTCTTTGCTCGTCGGTAACGCCCTCGGGCAGCAACAGGCCATTGTCCTGATCGGAATGCAGGGTTTGCTCTTCACGAGCCTGAGAGCCAAAACAGATCCAGGCAAACGGGGTGGGTGCAGTACCATGCTGCTGCTGGTATAAGTCGATCAAACGCCCTGTCAAAGCATCACTTAGCCCACTGAGTAGCTGTCCTATCAAAGAAATATCTTCGATCTTATTGGCAAACTCACTCAACAGATCCGGGATCTCCTTCGCCAGCTGCTTCACTTCACCGTAGCTGCGTGCTTTATAGATCCGCCCAATTAACTGTACCGGATCGCTTTTTTGCTGGCGTAAAAGATCGGTACTGGTGATCATACCCATAGGGGTGCGATCTTCATTGAGCACCGGCAGGTGATGAATATTATGTTTTAGCATCAGGTGAAGTGCCGAAAAGATGCGGTTGTTCTCAAAAATATATTTAGGTTTGACCGTCATGATCTCACGGATCGCCCTAGCTGGTTCGACCCCTTCTGCCAGCACCCGGTTCCGTAAATCGCGGTCAGTCACAACCCCCACGAGCTGCTTGTTCTGCGTCACCATGATCGAAGAAACCCGATGTTTCTTCATGACTTTGGCCGCATCCTGAATACTGGCCTGCGGCTCCAATGTTACCGCCGCCCTGCTCATCAGCTCACTGACCGGACGCTCCGACCAGCTCGTCGTCGACTCTTTATAGTGATTGGATAACAAGCGTTTGGCGTGGGCACGCACAAAATACTGCTCAAAAGGTTTGTACTCTCGGCGCAGAAAATCAAACGCAGCTTGTGGCAACACATACACCAGCCCGGCTTGAACCACTTCCAGTTGATTGCTGATCGGCTCACCCGTCAACAACGAAGGGTAGCCAAAATAGTCCCCTTCGGCTAATCGGGTGATCAGCTCAGCGTTCTCGGCGCGCAGATCGAAATGACCAGAGCGTACCAGATACAGCTGAGGTAATTCGCTTTTGAACCATTGCGCCTGATTCTGCGCGCTGACATAAATGATTTCCAGATGATCAACGAAGTACTCCGTCGCGCTGTCGGCCAACTGACCAAATGGCGCCTGCTGCTGCACAAAGGTCAGCACATCCTGAACATGAGCCGTCATAATCCCTCCCAAAAATAACAACTACTCCACAGCTTTCGCCATGAAGTAGTTGGTTTCTTCGCTATCAGAAAGTATCACTGTGAGTATTAATGCGCGTGTGCTGCAGAAGAGCCCTTCGGATTACGGATCCCATCGACCATTTGCTTCACTTCAAGTGGCGTCTCGGCCGTCAGTTTCATCACTATAGCAGCAATACCAAAGTTCACTAACATACCAATAATGCCAATCCCTTCAGGCGAAATACCAAACAACCAGTTCGCAGGCGTATTCAGTTCCGGGCTGACAAACTTAAAGTAGATAATGTAAGCCGCAGTGAAACCGATACCACATACCATACCGCTGATGGCGCCCTCTTTATTCATACGTTTGGAGAAGATCCCCATAATGATCGCCGGGAAGAAGCTTGCCGCCGCCAGACCAAAGGCAAAGGCCACCACCGACGCCACGAATCCGGGCGGGTTAATACCAAAGTAGGCAGAGATTGCAATGGCCACCATCGCCGACAAACGTGCCGCCAGGAGTTCTTGCTTATCACTGATATCCGGTTTGAGGGTGCGTTTGAGTAAATCATGAGAGACCGAGGTCGAGATAACTAATAGCAGACCCGCTGTGGTCGACAGTGCCGCTGCGATACCACCTGCCGCGACCAGTGCAATCACCCAGGCTGGTAAGTCGGCAATTTCCGGGTTCGCCAGTACCATGATGTCACGGTCAATTTTCACTTCATTGCGGCTCGCCGGGTCGTCAATCTTACCTGCTGAGTAGAACATTTTGCCATCGCCATTCTTATCATTGAATACGATAAGACCCGTTCTTTCCCAGTTTTTCACCCACTGTGGCGCCTCGGCATACGCCGTACCACTGCCATCTTTACCATTGATCGTATCAATCATATTCACGCGGGCAAATGATGCAACAGCCGGTGCTGTGGTGTATACAATGGCGATAAAGACTAAGGTCCAGGCCGCAGAAATACGAGTGTCTTTTACTCTGGGTACGGTGAAGAAACGTACGATAACATGTGGCAGACCAGCCGTACCGACCATCAGCGCCGCTGTGATAGCAAACACGTCAATCATGCTCTTGGAGCCTTCGGTGTATTGCGCAAAGCCGAGTTCGGTACTGAGCCCGTCGAGTTTATCCAGCAAGTAGGTTCCGGAACCATCCGCCAGGGTGCCACCAAAGCCGGTTTGCGGCAGTAAGTGACCCGTCATCATCAAGGAGATGAAGATAGCCGGTACTAGGTAAGCGAAAACCAGCACACAGTATTGTGCAACCTGCGTGTAGGTAATGCCTTTCATACCACCGAGTACGGCGTAGAAGAAGACGATCACCATACCGATATACACACCGGTTTCGATGTCAACTTCGAGGAAGCGGGAGAACACTACGCCAACACCACGCATTTGTCCTGCGATGTAAGTAAAGCAGATAAAGATTGCACACAGAATGGCCACAACCCGTGCCACCTGTGAATAATACCGATCGCCGATAAAATCGGGCACAGTGAATTTGCCAAACTTGCGCAGATAAGGCGCCAGGCACAATGCCAGCAGTACGTAACCACCGGTCCAGCCCATCAGATAAACGCCGCCATCATAACCGGCAAATGAGATGATCCCCGCCATAGAGATGAACGACGCAGCACTCATCCAGTCCGCGGCCGTTGCCATGCCGTTGGCCACAGGCGGTACACCGCCGCCGGCAACATAGAATTCATTGGTTGAACCGGCACGGGCCCAGATGGCAATGCCGATGTAGAGGGCAAAACTGAGCCCAACAATTATAAAGGTGAGAGTTTGAACATCCATCATAGCGCTCCTTATTCATCCACGCCGTATTTTTTGTCCAGTGCATCCATTTTGAATACATAGACAAAAATCAAAGCAACGAAGGTATAAATTGCGCCCTGCTGCGAAAACCAAAAACCCAATTTAAATCCGAAGAACCGGACCTCGTTGAGTACATCAACCAGCAGAATGCCGCATCCAAAAGACACCACAAACCACACTACTAATAGCTTAAACATTAAGGCTAGATTCTCTGACCAATATGCTTTTGCTTGTTCTTCACTTTTAAAAGCCATGATAAGTCCCCTTTCACACACCTGTCGCCGATGTGCTGGTGTTAATGACCTTTTGACTGTAGCAATGGCCCGTCAAGATGAAATTGAGACCTTAGTCGTAACGGCAAGGTTACGTTTACGTAAACTGCTGAATAAAATAATTTCAACAACCATTAAAAACCTTAAATTCAATTAGTTAGGGAATTTACATGGCAGGGTTAGCAAATTCAGGGACACGTATGCAGGAGATAAGACATTAGTCTAATTAACTCAATAAAAATCGAATAATTTTTTAAAATCAGGTGATTATGTCACTTTGGATTATCCGCAAGTGATGCTACTTTAAAGGCATAAAGACAATAACAAGCATTAACACAAGGGTTCACTATGACGGCTGCCTTGATCCTCGTTGCCATCGCCTATATCGGCTTACTATTCTGGCTGGCCAACTGGGGAGATAAAACCACGCCGGCTGCAACACGGATCAGTCACCATCCTTTTGTTTACGCCTTAGCCCTCGGTATCTATTGTACCTCCTGGACCTATTATGGCTCAGTAGGAACCGCCGCAACCAGCAGCTGGCACTATCTGCCCATTTTGCTTGGTCCGGCCCTGCTTTTTATGTTTGGTCAGGGCTTTTTGCGCAAGCTGATCCTGGTCAGTAAAAAGCAGAACATCACCACTATTGCCGACTTTATTTCAGCACGCTACGGTAAGCGTCAGACTACCGCTGTTATGGTGACCATGATAGCGTTGCTGGCCACTATTCCCTATATTGCACTGCAACTCAAAGCCCTGAGCAGCAGCTTTTTGTTGCTGCAACAGGGTACCCCGATCTCAGGGGGTATGCTGGCCATGACCGGGACTTTGCTGATGGCACTGTTTGCCATCTTTTTTGGTACCCGCAAAGTCGATGTGACCGAATATCGCTCCGGATTGATGCTCGCCGTCGCATTTGAATCCTTGATTAAATTGCTGGCACTGATGGCCGTTGCCGTCATAGCCATACAGGCTTTACTGTCACAAAACAGCGCCGATATGACGTTGTTTGCACACTGGCAGGGGTTTGATTTTTCCAATTTCAACTTTATCGGCCAGACACTGATGGCCGCCGCCGCCATCATCTGCCTACCCCGACAATTCCATGTGACTGTGGTCGACAATCAGGATAGTCGTCATCTGCGTACCGCACGCTGGGCATTCCCATTGTACCTCATCCTGATAGCGGCAATGATACTGCCCATCGCAAGCGCTGCCATTCATCCTAATATTGGTCAGGCCGTGGCAGCGGATAGCTTTGTACTGGCACTGCCCATGATGCAGGGCCATCCGCTGATCACCACCTTTGTGTTTATCGGGGGGTTATCCGCCGCCACAGCCATGATAGTGGTGGCAACACTCACACTCAGTACCATGCTCTCTAACGATGTCGTGCTGCCCCTGCTGCTAAAGCGTAAGTTTAAAAAGAACCGCCTGACCAGCAACTATAAAACCCGTATCCTGCTGATCCGACGCTTTATCATTGCCGCCATTTTGGTCCTGGCGTTCCTCTATCAGCAGTGGTTTGGCCATGGTGAAGCCCTGGCAAACATGGGCCTGGTGGCTTTTTCTCTGGTGACTCAGTTACTTCCGGCCATTGTCGGCGGACTATACTGGCGCAAAGGTCATGCTTATGGCGTCTATGCCGGTCTGCTGGCGGGCTTTTTATGCTGGATGTTATTCCTGATGTTTCCGGTGATAGAAGCCGGCAGCAGCCTGGACTTTGAAACCCGTCAGACCATCATCACCCGCGGCACCTTACTGGCGCTACTGGCTAATATCAGCTGTTATATCAGCTTCTCGTTGGGTGCATATGAGCGTCTGATAGATAAAATTCAGGCGGCTGCCTTTGTCAGCCCCTGGGAACAGGCCAGCGCCGCCAAACGCCTCAACAAAGACGTCAAAGCGACGGTGTATGACTTTACCGTGCTACTGCAAACCTTTTTAGGGATCCAGCGCAGTCAGCAGTTACTTAGCCACTATGCCATCAATCACGATATTGAAGACAGCAATGCCTATCCGAGCGCGGATTTTATTGCCTTTTGTGAGCGTGCACTCACTGGCGTGCTAGGGGCTTCTTCTGCCCGTGCGTTGATCCATGCCGTTTCCTCAGGTAAACAACTAGCTTTTGAAGAAGTGGTCAACTTTTTCGATGAGACTACCCAGGCATTGCAGTTCAACCAGAACCTGCTTTTCACCTCACTGGAAAATCTCAGCCACGGAATTTCAGTGGTGGATAAAGACCTCAACCTGGTTGCCTGGAACCGTCGTTATCATGAAATGTTTGAATACCCGGATGGTTTTTTACAAGTAGGCCAGAGTATTGAGGAAGTGATCCGCTTTAACGCTGAACGCGGCGAATGTGGCCCGGGAGAGCTTGAGAAACTGGTCGAAAAACGTGTACAGCATTTGAAAAATGGCACATCGCACCATTTCATTCGACATCGCAGTAACGGGCAAGTGTTCGAAATGACGGGTAACCCGCTGCCAGAAGGTGGCTTTGTCACCAGTTTCTCTGACATCACCAGCCACATCGACACGCAGAACGCACTGGAAGAGATCAACATGGATCTCGAGAACCGCATTGAGGCAAGAACACAAGAGATCCGTCTGATAAACCAGGATCTTAAAGCCCAGATTGCCAGCCGGGAGGAGACGGAGCAAGCCCTGGTTGCCGCGAAAAAAGAGGCTGAGCGCGCCAATGACAGTAAGACCCGATTTTTGGCGCTGGCCAGCCACGATATTTTACAACCGCTGAATGCCGCTCGCCTTTACCTGGCTGCGATTAATGAGGAGAAGCTGGAAGGTAACGACCGCAGTAATCTGGAAAAGCTGGGTGCCAGCTTGGATTCGACCGTTCATCTGATGTCCGCGCTACTGGACATTGCTAAACTGGAACAGGGCGCGATGAAACCCACACCTCGTCATTTTGACATCGATGAGATCATGTCGCCCCTGGCCAGTGAATATGCCATTTTGTGTCAGGAAAAAGGTCTGGCGCTGCATGTTAGAACCAGCCACCAGGTGATCCACAGCGATATTACCTATCTTCGCCGTATCGTGCAGAATCTGGTGTCCAATGCCGTCAAATATACTGAGCATGGTCGCGTTCTGCTAGCTTGTCGCCGCCGCAGCCACAGTGTTCGCATTGAGGTCTGGGATACAGGTCCGGGTATCACCGAACACGAACAACAGAAAATATTTAACGACTTTTACCGCATTCAAAGTGGCGACAATAAAGGCGTGGGGCTGGGACTGGGCGTTGTAAAGCGGCTGTGCGAGCTGCTTAGCATGCCCCTGGAAATGCATTCAATTCCGGGCAAAGGCAGTCGCTTCAGCGTAGAAGTGCCATTGGGAGATTATCAGCAGCTCCAGCAAAAAGCTGGCAGCGTGGAACAAAAGACTACCAGTAAGACACAACTTAATCTGGTTGTGGTGGATGACGACCCCAAAAACCTGGCCGCCATGGCCAGTTTGCTGGATAAGTGGCAATTTGGGTATCAGATGTTTGACAGGGCAACCAAAGCCCGGGAATATGCTTTAGACAATCCGGCACCGGATTTTATCCTGATGGATTATCAGCTCGATAATGATGAAAATGGCGTCAGCCTAATCCAAGATTTAAGGCAGTGCTGGGATACAAGGATCCCGGCCGTTCTCATTACTGCGGTCCGCGATGACAGTTTAAAGCTACAAGCCAAACAGGCTCAGATCCACTACCTGAGTAAACCGCTGAAACCCGCTAAGCTCAAGGCGCTACTTAGTCATGGCAGTTAATAGGCAAGCTGGATCTGATCGCGGCCATTGGCCTTGGCACGATACACCGCCTGATCAGCCATTTTAAGGGCATGACTGAACGGCATACTGGGGTTTACCTCAGCGACCCCAAAGCTGGCGGTGACATGGATCAACATGTTTTCCTGGCGCACTTCCATGTCCCGGACGGCCGTGCATAGCCGGTTGGCCACCATATGCGCATCGCTGACCGAGGTTTCTGGCAGCAAGACCACAAATTCTTCACCGCCTAAGCGACAAAAACAGTCTTCCACGCGCACCACATCCAGGCAACACTGGGCAAACTTTTGCAGCACTTTATCGCCGGCATCATGGCCAAAGTCGTCATTGATGCGTTTAAATCTGTCCAGGTCCATCATGATCAAGCTCATCGGCCGCTCCGTGCGCTGATGACGGCTCATCTCACGCTTGGCATGCTCCATCAGGAAACGACGGTTGTTCAGACCCGTCAGCATGTCCTGAAACGCCATTTTGGTGAGCTTTTGCTGCATCTGATATAACTCATGTACCAACAAACGACGGCTACAGCAATCAGCAACCATTTCCGTGATGGTCACTTCCCACTCCTGCCACTGACGCACATCAGCAAGCCCTTCACAGCACACCACTCCCAGTGCAATGCCATTTTTAAAAATAGCCGTATCCAGCATAGTCGCTATGTTGTGAGGTTTGAGGTAGATATCGGTAAATTCGCAGGTACGTGGATCGGTGCATGCATCCTCAGCAGCAATAGACTGGCCGCTGATAATGGTTGCAAAATAAGTAGGGAAATCTTCAATCGTCAACACTGGCAACTGCTGCGGCACCGCCTGCCAGTCAGTATTGGCGTAATTGAGTAACTTGGTCGGCTGATGCATGTCGTCAAACAACCACACCGACACACGATCGACCTGAAGCAAGGATTTTGCCTCAAAAATGATATCTCGCAAAAAGCTCTGATGTTCGCCGGAAACATCGACCTCTTGCGAGCTGATCCGCCGCAATTTTTGCGTGCTCTGAGTTAATCGATTCAAAGGTACTACCAAGTCGCAAAGCTGATGAGTTAGGGCATCGTCTTATTGCGATGCCATACCGTTGTTATACTCTAATAATATCTCGCCTGCGACAAAATGCATTGTTTTCTTGCCCAGAGCGTATGCATCAAGACCGGATGACTGAACTAGGCCATGTATTTTGCAAGATATTTTTTAAATACCGGGTCACTCTGCGCCAGCCCCTTTTGCTCTGCCAAAATCTCTTTTAACATCTGTTTTGAGGTCAAAGGGTTCGCCAGTACCACTCGGAATACTACGGTGGGCTGATGTTGATACTGAGGCGGCGTTAAGCGGGTACGGGAAACAAACGAACGCCCCGATTCGCGCTGACGCTTCTGCATACTGGCGGTAAAGCGGTTTAACGCGGCATAAATGTCGATGCGCTCTTGCTCGTCTGCACGCTCAATTGCCTGGCGGATCTGCTTTGGTACATAGCGATAGGTCAGCAAACATAGCTCAGGGTCCGACACCAATTCAAAATCTTCTTCTTCACGGATCAGCTCTGCAAAGTACCGCGCTTTTTCGATCCCTTTATCGATCAGCATCTCATAGCCTTTGCGTCCGATAACACGTAAACAGGCATGCACCAGCATCGCCATACCTGGCCGACTGCCTTCGAGTGTATGACTGCCCAAATCTTTTGAGCCCTTACGCAGGATATATTCAGCATGATGTTCAATCACGTCTGTTGCTGTGGGGTCTTTAAACAACACTATGCCGGCGCCCATAGGCACGTACATTTGTTTATGCGCATCTATCGTGATGGAATCAGCCTGCTCAATACCGTTAAGTAAATGGCGGTAATTAGCAGACAGTAAGGTGGCACCACCCCAGGCAGCATCAACATGAAAATGACAGCCAAGCTCCTGACTGAGCGCCGCCATTTCTGGCAGCGGATCTATGTTACCCGTTTCTGTAGTACCCGCGACCCCGACAATCGCCATTACTTTGATGCCTTTTTCAGCTAGCTCCTGCGCTTTAACACGCATCGCATTAACATCCACTTTGTTATTGTCATCGGTTTTGACGGCAATAAAATTACTGCGGCCAATGCCCAGTACATCCGCGGCTTTACCCAATGAGTAATGACCACGCTCAGACACCAACACTGCCAGGCCTTTATAGCCATAATGCAGCATCGCAGCCATGATCCCTTCGCTGGCAAGACCTTTAAAGTTGCCATCCGGGCCCAGCAAACGGTTACGGGCAATCCACAGAGCCGTAATATTGGCAATGGTGCCGCCAGAGCAAAATGCCCCCAGAGCTGTCTTAGCACTGTGCATCCACTTTTCATAAAAACCGTCATTTTCACCATAGGCCAGATGGTGCATCATGCCCAGCACCTGGCGCTCCAATGGCGTGAAAGCCTTTGAAGTTTCTATTTTTACCAGGTTTTGGTTAAGCCCCACCATCAGTTTAGACAGCGGCAGAACAAAGTGTGGCAATGCGGATGTCATATGGCCAATAAAACTTGGCGACGCGGTATGAACAGAATGCGCGACCAATTGCTCCATAATATCCTGAGCATAATCAGACACAAACATCGGTTCTTCCGGGATCATTGCCGACTGAAAGTCTTTCTCTATCTCGTGCAATGGCTTTTCGATTGCGGCGATGTTTTCATTCAGAAAGCCAGCCAGATTACTGGAAATTTCCTGCTCTATCACACTTAACGTGGAGCTGGGTGCTTCTGGAACGGTAAAGATACGCATTAAGCTTTCTTCAGAAGCGACTGCACAACGCTTTGGACCCATTTTAATACCTAATCATGCGTGGGTAACTGATGTCGGGAGTTACCTTGCCAAGTTGATACGAAATGACTAACTTTACTGTAAAGCGATGGGAAAGTCTGCAATGCTGTCAAAAAAAATGAACTCTGCTTGATATTTTGATGAACCTCTGATGACACAGTAAAGAGAGTCAACCCAACCCTTTAGTACGACTCATGTAAGGATTAGGGTTCAAAACTAGCGCAAATTCGTTAAATATTTTGTCAGCAATGCGAGAAATGGATAGTATTAGGAACAATCCACGCCATCAGACTTGAAGACTCAAACGGAAACTGACATGAATAAACGGAATTTTGCCCTAAAGGCGCTATCTCTGACCTGGATAGTCATTGGTTTTGTGATTTTTGTTGCGTCTTTGTCGGCGTACGTGCTCTATACCTACCATCAGACCCGCACCACCATAGTTAAGAGCATAGATCAAAAGCTATTGATGGCCGCACGCAGTGCTCAGCTGATACTGGGCGATGATTATCATGACAGGCTCAATGAAGTCAGCAACGAAGAATACCGCCATAAAAGTGCCCAGCTGTCACAGCTGGCTCAGCACCTGGGTGTCGAATATGTCTATGCCATGATTTATGATGCCCCTTCTGTACGGTTCAGCGCCTCCAGTTATACTCAGAATGATGTTTTACAGGACAAAGTCACCCGAAAGCTGGACTTGTATGCAGAAGCCACCGCGGTAAATAAAAGCGCTTTTCGCTCAACTCAGCCTTTATACGAAGTCTCACAAGACAAATGGGGGCACTTTAAAACCATTTTTATTCCTTATGTAACGCGTGACGGACGGGTCTATCTCACCGGCGCAGACATTAAAACCTCGCATATTCAAACTGAGCTGGCCAAAAGTGTTAAAGAAGCCTTATTTACGGCTTGTTTTTTCTTTGCAATTGCTTTGCTGGTTGCCGGTATGTATTTATTAATACTCAGAAAAACGCTAACTACCGATGCGCGCACCGGGTTCCCGAACCGCCTGGCTCTGGAGCAGGATCTGGCCAAAAACCCAAATCAGCATCTGAGCCTGGCCATTATCGCAATTAAAGAGCTGGAAGAAATTGTGAGCTTTTATGGTACCGATGTTGGCGATGAGATCATGCGCAGAGTGATGACCCACTTCAGTGAGTTTACCGTGCCATTTAAAGTCTATCGCCTTGCGACCGCCAAGCTGGTGCTGCTCAGTGATGCCAATAAAGGGGAGCATTATCTGAGTAGTCTGATTAATGAGTTCCCGACCACTACCCCCATCTTGCAGGATCCACATTTATATATTCAGGTCACCGCAGGGATCGCCAGTGGCAATAAACGCCTGTTACTGGAAAATGCGTTTATCGCCTGTCGTCAGGCGCAGCAAAAGCAGCAACGCGTATGCTTGTATGGCCAGGACCCAACACAGATAAAGACCGTTCAGGAGTCGCATATTGCCATTGCAAAAACGGTGCAAAGTGCGTTTGAGCAGCACCGTATTCTTCCCTACTTCACGCCACGTATGGGCACACAGAGTAAAGTGGTTGAACAATACCACTGCACACCCAGGGTGCTGACTGAACAGGGTCTGATCTTACGGCCTGACTCCTTTTCAGACGTTATCCGCCACTCCAGATTAAGCTCGCAACTGACCAAAGTGATGTTAGAGTTGTGCACCGCACATTTTCGTAAATCGCACCATGCCTGGAGCATGCAGTTGGGCTGGCAGGATCTGGCCGATCCGCAAATGATGGAGTTGATTTTTGCTCAGCTTCGGCGCTACCCGCAACCGGCCAAAATTACCTTTGAGCTGGAAGAGCAAGAAGTGATTGAGCACTTTGCCGATATGCGGGTGTATATCAATGTACTGAAAAGCAAAGGCGTGAATATCATGGTGGCGTCGAGTAACAGTGGCTTACTGACCATCAGCAGAGTACTAAAACTCACCATAGACAGCGTAAAACTGACATCCAGTGTGATTGAACAACTGAGCGAAGATACTCAGCTTCATGAATATATTGAGCACATTGCCAAACTGTGTCATGAACGCCAAATCACCTTGCTTGTGGATGGCGTACAAAGCAAACATCAGCTTGAACAACTACTGGATTGTAATGTGAAGCTGGTTGAGGGAAGCCTGATTGGTACGCCAGGGCCACACATCAATATCACCCCTGGTAACATGGGTAAAGACATTCGGGCCAGCGCCTGATTTAGACAGCCACATCACTGGAAATAGAGACATGGCTGTATAAATTACAATTGCGCGATAAGTCGGGTACTTTGTTGTCCGCTGGCCCAGTATTTACGCTCAAACGGCGTCATAGCAGTGTCGCTTTCATAGGCACTGACCTCAGCCTTTTTGCCAGCCAGTTCCAGGCTGCGGGCAAACTCTTCAACGTAAATTGACCAGTTACTACGTAACTCAAGTCGGCCACCCAGCTCAACGATATAAGGGAACACCGCCGCCCCGTGCCAGCGTCTTTGCAGATGTTTGGCTTTCGGCCAGGGGTTGGGATAGAGCAAATAGTGATGACTTGGCTGCCACCTGGCCTCACAGGCCAAACGCCAAAAGTCGTTCAGATCCGCCTGAACCAGAATGTACTGACCAGACTCCGTCTGTTTGTATTCAATATCGTGCTTTTCAAGGCGATGTTCCGACTTGTCGATACCAATGACTAACGCATCCGGATGCCGCTTTGCCAGATTCGCCGTACTCTCGCCTACACCACAACAGGAGTCCAGAATAACGGGACCATCGAATGCCTGCACTTTTTCATTCACCTGCTCAAAAGCCTGTTGAGTATGGGCCGCAATGGGCTTTTTGAACGGTGTATTGAGGTGTTTCTGGACCACTTCGTCTAACTTTTCGTGGAGTCCGGCCTGATTACTGGTGATGCTTCTGGAGTTTGCGTCTGACATAACAGCGAATTGTGGCTCATAGTCTGAAATATAATGGGGGTATTTTATCTCAGTCCGCCTGATTTAGTAAGCAGTTGTGTGGCAGAGTCGCCTCTGCCACCTTTCAGATCAATGGCGTAAACCAACACCACGCTTGATCAGATTCAATGCCACCGCAAACAGCACGGTGATAAAGCCAATTAACACACCAAATGCCAGCGTGATATCGACATCAGAGACGCCCAGAAAACCATAGCGGAAGGCATTCACCATGTAGATGATCGGATTTATCTGAGACACGCCCTGCCAGAACTCCGGCAACAAAGTGATGGAATAAAACACCCCGCCCAGATAAGTGAGGGGCGTCAGCACAAAGGTTGGAATGATGCTGATGTCATCAAAGCTATTAGCGAAAACCGCATTGATCAAACCACCCAGCGCAAAGACGGCTGAGGTCAGCAATACTGTCAGTACTATCACCGCCAAATTGTGAATTTGAATGTCCACAAACAGCAGGCTAACCAAAGTAACTATCAAACCCACCAGCATACCACGGGCCATGCCGCCGCCCATATAACCCAGCACGATAATGTAGTTAGGCACTGGGGCCACTAACAATTCTTCAATGCTTTTCTGAAACTTAGTGGAATAGAAACTTGATGCCACATTGGAGTAAGAGTTGGTGATCACCGACATCATAATAAGACCCGGCACAATGAATTCCATGTAGCTAAACCCACCCATTTCACCAATACGTGAGCCGATCAGAGAACCAAATATCACAAAGTACAAGGTCATGGTGATGGCCGGTGGCACCAGGGTTTGTACCCAAATGCGCAAGAAACGGATACACTCTTTGATCCAGATACTTTTCAGTGCTACGCCGTAGTTTAAGATTTTCATTCGCTGCGCCCCTGTTCCAGTAACCCGACAAACAACTCTTCCAGACGGTTTGCCTTATTTCGCATACTCAGCACCGTGTTGCCCTGCTCATTGAGCTGGGTAAATACCCCGTTCAGACCCTGAGATTTAGCCACTTCGACTTCCAGTGTGTGGTCATCTGTCAGCGTATACTCATAGCCCTCTAGTTTTACCGGGTTGATGGGCGCTTTAAGGTCCAGCACAAAGGTTTCTTTGTCCAGCTTGGCCAGCAAGGCTTTAATGGTCGTGTGTTCAACGATTTTGCCCTGATCGATAATGGCGATATTGCGACACAGCAGCTCAGCTTCTTCCAGGTAATGGGTGGTCAGGATAATAGTGATCCCCTGCGCGTTGATCTCACGCAGGAAGTCCCACATAGAGCGGCGCAGTTCAATATCCACCCCGGCAGTGGGTTCATCCAAAATCAACAGCTTTGGCTCATGCATCAGCGCACGGGCAATCATTAGCCGGCGTTTCATACCGCCCGATAAGGTGCGTGCCTGCTTGTCTTTTTTATCCAGCAAGCCCAGTTGCTTCAGGTATTTTTCGGCACGCTCGTGGGCCAGCGCACGCGGCACACCATAATAGCCGGCCTGATTGACCAAAATCTGATTGAGGGTTTCAAACTGGTTAAAGTTGAACTCCTGCGGCACCAGGCCAAGGTGAGATTTGGCTGCTTCCAGGTCAGTATCTATGCTGTGGCCAAATACTTCAACCTGACCCGCCGTTTTGTTCACCAAAGATGAAATAACCCCTATGGTAGTCGACTTACCCGCACCATTTGGGCCCAGCAACGCGAAAAAGTCGCCCTGCTCCACCTGTAAATCTATCCCTTTCACGGCTTCAACGCCGTTGCTGTAGACCTTACGCAGGCCAGATATATTTAATGCCTTTGTCATCTTATTGTTTTTCCTCACATCCCCATGTTGTTGCTTTCACTTGTTTGTACCGATACGCTGTTTAACCGAGCGGCATCAATCACCATAGCCCCAGCGTTTCGCCAGCTGATGCTCGATACCTAAGTGGTCTAAAATACGCGCCACCATAAAATCGACGAGCTCCTCGATGCTTTGTGGCTGGTGATAAAACCCGGGCGCCGCAGGCATAATAGTGACCCCTAAGCGGCTCAGTTTGAGCATATTCTCCAGATGAATGGCACTGAACGGTGTTTCTCTGGGCACCAGGATCAGTTCACCGCGCTCTTTGATCACCACATCTGCCGCGCGCTCTAACAGGTTATCGGACGCGCCCATGGCAATGGCCGACACACTGCCCGCGCTGCACGGACAGACCACCATTTTCTTCGGCGCCGCAGAGCCCGACGCCACCGGACTGAACCAGTTGTCTTTGCCAAACACCTGAATTTGTCCTGCCCTGGCCTGATAGAGCTCACTGAGCTGCGCTGTGGCTTTGTCTTCGTTGCCAGATAACTTGATGTTAGATTCGGTGTCCAGCACCACTCGCGCCGCACTGGAGATCAGCACATACACCTGATAATCCAGCGCTACCAGCACTTCGAGTAAACGCAATCCGTAAGGTGCGCCCGATGCGCCGCTAAATGCCAGCGTAATGGCTGACTTAAATTGTGACATAACTTTATGACCTCTTTTCGCGCAGTGCACTTAACACTGCGGTATGGATCCCATTAAACCCACCATTGCTCATGATCAAGACATGCTCACCCGGCTTTGCTTTGGCCGCCACCGCCGCTACGATGTCATCTGTGTTGTGATAACAGTCATAGCCTGCCTGCTTAGCAGCGTCTTGTAATGACCAGCTCAAATTGGGCGGCTCAAACAGCATCACCTCATCGGCCGTCGCCAGTGAACTCATCAGGGTTTGCTGATGAACACCCATTTTCATGGTGTTGGAGCGAGGCTCCAGAATCGCGGTGATACGGGCATCGCCCACTTTGGCGCGTAACCCAGCCAAAGTGGTTTCAATGGCCGTGGGGTGATGTGCAAAATCGTCATATACACACACACCGTTTACCTCTCCCAGCAATTCCATGCGTCGCTTGGGCGAGATAAATTCACCAAGCGCCTCAATGCTGACAGACACAGGAATCCCCACATGACGGGCAGCCGCAATGGCCATCAGGGCATTTTTCACGTTATGCTCACCAATGGCCTGCCAGCTCACCGTGCCCTGACTTTCGTTGTTCAGTAACACCTCAAACTGGCTGCCATCGGCTTTACACAGACGATAATCCCAGTCACCACCCAGGGTTTCTTGCAGGCTCCAGAAGCCTTTGTCTATCACTTCGCACAGGGGTTTATCCGCTGCCGGGTAAATTGCTTTACCCTGCGCAGGTAAAGTACGAAGTAAATGGTGAAACTGGGTCTGAATGGCGGCCAGATCGGCAAAAATATCGGCGTGGTCGAATTCCAGGTTATTCATGATCAGGGTGCGCGGCAGGTAATGAACAAACTTACTGCGCTTATCAAAAAACGCTGTGTCGTATTCATCGGCCTCAATGACAAAAAACGGGGTATCACTGGTGCGCGCCGACACCCCAAAATTTTGCACTATGCCACCAATCAGAAAACCCGGGCGTAATCCTGCATATTCCAGCAACCAGGCCAGCATACTGGCGGTGGTGGTTTTACCATGGGTACCGGCCACCGCCAGTACCCAGCTGTTTTGCAGCACATGATGTTTTAGCCATTCGGGGCCTGAGGTATAAGGCAAGCCGCGCTCAAGCACATATTCCACACAGGCGTTCCCGCGGCTCATGGCATTGCCAATCACCACCATATCGGGTGCCGGGTCCAGCTGGGCTGGATCATAGCCCTGGGTTAATTCAATACCAAGCGACTCCAGCTGAGTGCTCATAGGTGGATAAACGTTTTGGTCGGATCCCGTCACCTTGTGGCCCAGCGACTTCGCAATCGCCGCAATACCACCCATAAAGGTGCCACAGATCCCAAGAATGTGAATATGCATGATTTTATTAACTAATAAGCTGACTAACCCGCTTAGGTTATCATACTCGCCTGAACCTTGGCTGGTTTTGTGAGCAGAACCACACAAAACACTTTTGCAGCTGGTACAAAGTCGCTTTTTCAGGCATGAAAAAACCGGCTTAAGTGCATCACCCAAGCCGGTTTTTAAATACGATTTTAACGGTCTACTTAATTAAGCAACACCGTACTGGTCGCGATACGCTTTAACCGCTTCCAGGTGCTCGGCCATATCACCTTGTTGCTCAAGGTAAGTAATTAAGTCAGCCAGTTTCACGATAGATACCACAGCGGTATTAAAGTCGCGCTCAACTTCCTGAATGGCAGACAGCTCACCTTTGCCTTTTTCCTGACGATCCAGGGCAATCAGCACACCCGCCAGGTCAGCACCGTTGGCAGCGATGATTTCCATCGATTCACGAATAGCCGTGCCCGCCGTGATCACATCATCCACCAGCATGATACGACCAGTCAGCTCAGAGCCTACCAGGTTGCCACCTTCACCGTGCTGCTTTTTCTCTTTACGGTTAAAACAGTATGGGACGTCTTTGTCGTAGTGATCTGCCAGTGCCACGGCAGTGGTAGTCGCAATTGGGATTCCTTTATACGCCGGGCCAAACAGCACATCGTAGGCAATGCCGGCATCTTCCAGTGCAGCGGCATAAAAACGCCCTAAACGCGCCAGGTCGCGACCGGTGTTAAACAGGCCCGCATTGAAGAAATAAGGGCTGGTACGGCCAGATTTAAGCGTAAATTCACCAAACTTAAGCACCTGCTTTTGCAAAGCAAATTCAATAAAGTCTTTTTGATACTGTTTCATACGATACCTTCTTATTTACGAATACTTATGCCAGTGCCTGTTTTTGCAGGTCAATGATCTCACGGATTGAATGCTTAGCCAGTGCCAGCAGCTCATCCAGCTCTTCAAATGAGAAAGGTTCGCCCTCGGCTGTGCCCTGTACTTCAATCAGTTTGCCGGTTTCGGTCATGATCACGTTCATGTCGGTCTCAGCTTCTGAGTCTTCCAGGTATTCCAGATCGGTAATCGCTTCGCCGTTGTAAACACCCACAGAAATAGCCGCAATCATAAACTTCAGCGGATTCGCGTTGATCATGCCCTTGGCACGCATATGTGTCAGTGCATCAACCAATGCAACACAAGCGCCGCTGATAGACGCAGTACGTGTACCACCGTCGGCCTGTAAGACATCACAGTCGATAGTAATGGTGTTTTCACCCAGCGCGCTCAAATCAACCGCGGCACGCAATGCACGCGCGATCAGACGTTGGATCTCCATAGTACGGCCGCCCTGCTTACCTTTTGCCGCTTCACGGCCATTGCGCGTGTGAGTAGAACGCGGAAGCATCCCGTATTCTGCAGTGATCCAGCCTTTGCCCTGGCCTTTCATAAAACGCGGTACCCCCGCTTCAACCGTAGCAGTACACAACACCTTAGTGTTGCCAAACTCTACCAGCACCGAGCCCTCGGCATGCATGGTATAGTTACGTGTAAAAGTTACCGGTCTGATTTGATTTGCAGTTCTTTCGCTTGGACGCATCCACCTTCCCCTATGATCAAAGTTTCGCGATATTATAAAGGGTTCCCAGGCGCTATGCCATGCGGATCGCGAATAATTCACGCCCAGCCACTAGAGCTGGCCGATGTTTCAGCTATAATGGCGGTGTTTCGTTCATGGCGATGTGTGTGTTCAGCAACGACAGCGCTGACCCTTTGGTCACCACATGCAGACACGCCACAACCTTAAATTAGATTAGGAACTTATATGATCCATAGTATGACCGCTTATGCCCGTAAAGAGATCAAGGGCGACTGGGGCACCGGTGTGTGGGAGATCCGCTCCGTAAACCAACGCTATCTTGAAACCTTTATCCGCGCACCGGAGCAATTCCGTGGCCTGGAGCCGGTTATTCGCGAGCGCCTGCGCAAACACTTACAGCGCGGTAAAGTGGAAGTATTTTTAAAGTTCACCGCCAACCCGGCGCACGTAGGTCAGCTGTCGATCAACGAAACCCTGAGCAAACAGCTAATTGAAAACGCCAAATGGGTGCAGTCGCACAGCGGTGGCGAGATTAATCCAACGGATATCCTGCGCTGGCCAGGCGTAATGGAAGCCGAAGAAGTAGATCTGGACACCGTAAACAGCGAACTACTAAAAGGCTTTGATGCCCTGGTTGAAGATTTTAAAGCTGCACGCGCCAGTGAAGGTAACAACCTGGAAACCATGATCACCACCCGCCTGGACAGTATTCTGGAGCAGGTAGCCATTGTCGAAGGCCATATGCCGGAAGTCGCTAAATGGCAGCGTGAAAAACTCACCGCTAAGCTGGAAGACCTGAAAGCCGAAATCGACGAGAACCGCCTGGAGCAGGAACTTATCTACCTGGCGCAAAAGCAGGACGTGGCAGAAGAGCTCGATCGCCTCAAGTCACACGTTAAAGAAACCCATAAGATCCTGAAAAAAGGCGGTGCCTGTGGCCGACGCCTGGACTTTATGATGCAAGAGTTCAACCGCGAGTCCAACACTCTAGCGTCGAAGTCCATCAACACCGAGATCACCAACGCCGCCGTTGAATTAAAAGTACTGATTGAGCAAATGCGCGAGCAGATCCAGAATATTGAGTGATGTAAACTAAACTCGTTTAAAAGCCCCTGCTTTTGGGGCTTTTTAGTTCAACACTCCCGCGTTTCATTTCCTCTGCCGCCCTTCGTGCAGATATAACAAAATGATTAGTATACTCTTTAATGAATGCCCAAAGTTTTAAGGGCGTGCGCAAAGCTGCGGAAATGTTCACTAAACCTGGTTGTGGGCACTCCCGCCATTAACACGCGGATCTCATAAATTTGCGCTTGCGTAGGCTGGATAAATGAACGGTTATAGTCATCCCCCCAATTCGCCAGCTCTGATTTAACCTGACCTTCATCAAATATAGAAACGACCTGTTCGTTTGACATTAGCATCAGTAAAAATACCACTCTTTCCCACTTATTGATTTGATGAGACAGCGCGACACATGCGCGTGCGGTATGCGAATGATCTGAGCCACAAATGGTATCCATCAACGCTTTCGCATTCAGGTAGACCTGTGTTTTTACAATCAGTCTTGTTGCCTCCTTACATACTGAAGGAGAGGGATCTTTTAGCCCGTTCAACAGATAAGCCTTACTATTGTGGGAGTCTAACTTCAATAAACTGTTTAGCGCCTGCTTTCTGAGAGAGGGTGCGCCATGCTGATAAAAGCATTTTATTTTGTCTAGTGCATCAACACACTTCAGATAGCCAAGCCCCCAGATAGCCGCCTTAGTACTTGAGTCTTTAGTAAGGTGCTCCCTGTAAAATGCCACAACATCATTACCGTTTTCCAGGCAGTGCTTTACAGCCAGCTCACGTACAGACGAATGGCGATCAACTAGCCCTTTTTCAGCAACCTGAGCACTGTAAGTGGCCATTAGTAGGTGCCTTAAAGAGGCTCTTCGGATTGGCATAAACTTATCATTTAATAAGCTTAGGTAGTACTTCTCCAGCACTTGCGGATAGTGAACGCCAGACCAGCGAAAGGCATGAGCTCTGACTAAGACATCTTTACTCGCAAAGGCCATAGGCAGCAGTGTTTGGGCATCAACAACCTGATGTTCAATGACTAAATTCAAGCAGAGCCTGGCCACATAACTGTTTGCGCTTTGCACAGCTGCCAACAAATGGCTTAGGTTTTTTTCTGTTAACAACAAAGTTTCAACTTGCCGAATAACATCTTGATGATTGGCTCTGTGGCAGTCCTGTAGATGATATACTTGAGGAAGGCACTGAATAAAGGCCTCAACATTTTCGTCTACCATCAACTTGCTCAGCGCTTTTACTGCCGCATCTCTAACTTGAGGCACCCAATCATTCACTCGGATAATTAGACAGGGAATAGCCACCGGGTCGCCCATCATACCTAACCTTAAAACGGCGTTTTCTCGTTTGTGACCGTCATAATCCTGACTCAATTTAATGAGCTCTTCAATGGTCGCTGCCTGCTCAGGTTGAGTATTTCTATTTAAGGTTAGTTTTTTCAACTGACTGAATAATTTCTGCAAGTCATACACATTAGTGCCTTTTTTTAAATATACCCGATTAATCTGTCGACACCAATTGAAACACAATCGGGGGACAGTTAACATCATCATGCAGTCAAATAAAAAGGAATATGGACATGACAAAAATAACATTTCTCAGCAGGCAAGCTCTCATCTCCAGTGTGGCGGTGCTTTATCTCGCGGGGTGCGGCTCATCAGACTCCAGCGCTGCACCATCAGTACAGAATACAAATGAACGTGCAGAAACAAAAACACAAGTTTGGAACATTGATGCTTACGCTCAACATTGTACTGGAGTGGCACAACAACTATGCCTCAGGGTCAAACCCTCTGATGAGGAAAGCTATTCATTGCATTATGGCTTGATTGAAGGGTTTGAATATCAATGGGGCCACCATTACCAGCTAGAGGTGACAGAGTCTGACGTAAGTAATGCGCCTGCCGACGCTTCAACCAAAAAGGTGCAACTCAAAGCCATTAGCTCGGTAAAAGAGGATAGTATTGGAACTGAATATATTCTGTCAGATGTCAATTTACAGCCAGATACACTGGAGTATGATGACAAAGAGCAAGGCTATCGTTTCTTGGGTAAACCCTTCAGCTGCACCGAATATGTAGATTGTGACCATTTATATTCTATGCGAGAAACAGGTGCCAAAGTCAATCTAACCTTCCGTTACGAAGGTAACGCCAATATCGCTCTGCTCAACTGGAATTAATCGCTGTGGCATCTACATATTCGATGCCACATTACTTTAAGCGCAGAGATCCACTTTGACTCCATTGACGTCACCAGTGCGGTTGAGGACATCTAATTGCGCGTGCAAAACGAAGATGTGCAGGCCTGTCTGGCAGAGCAAAAAGCCCAGTAAACTTGGGCTATTTTGCGCAGGCTTTATCCGTTACAGCTGAGTGACCACATCCCGGCGCCTGGCCTGTTTATACATAAAGTGGAAAAACAGCGAACTCAGCATAAATAAAATAACACTGGGCAGGCTTGCGAGCACTATCTGGCTTGCTTCGACAGGCATGCCACTGGCCAAAGGTCTGAGTAAATACATAGATCCACTGACAGGGATATAAAGGCTTAGCTCACTTTCTATTGGCACCAAAAACACCATGAGCAGGAGCAACTGAACAAAAGCTACAAAGGTACTCATCTGCTTATTTACCAGGGCGATGGCGCCTAACAGGTAAGACACCGCAAACCCAGCAACGACTACCTGCAAAAAGACCAGCAGCATCAACGGATGAAAGCGCACTTGCAGGTCAAAATACCAATTGATAAATACAAACCCAACACCCACAACCAGCAACTGATACAGCACCAGCACCACTTTGCGTGCCAGCAATACACTAAATAAGGTTGTCGCTGACGTTAAAATATGTGGCAGCGTGCCTAGCTTGGCGTCCTCAACAATCTCTTCAGCGGCGGCAGATGAAATACCAACCGTCAGTGTCCACAGGTAATACCCCAATACCAAAGATTCCATCCGCTGCAATGATAATGCCCCGCCAGACAGATAAGAGGCGCCCGAAATAACCAGGATGAGAATGACAGCAGCAAAGACAATACTGGCATAAAAGTTCAGCGGGTATCGCTTTGAAGTCACCCACTTTCGATGGAGCTCCAGCCCGAGTAAAGTCATAAAATTCATAATAAGTTTAACTCCCTGCGGATCAACCCTTCCAGACTGGCCTGATGTCTTTCAACGGTGACAATGTTAAATCGCGTGAGCAATGTCAGCATATCATTAAGACTGCTCACAGCGGTGTCAAACCTGAGTGACTGCTCAGACAATCGCTCACACTGCATAGGGAGCACCTCAGGAAGCGTATGCTGCGTTGTAATGGTGTACTGCTCACCGCTAGTGCTAGCCAGTAAGGTTTGTGTTTTGCAAAAGCGTACCACTTCCCCTTTATTAAGCAGCAATGAATAATTACCGAGTCGCTGCGCCGTATCCATCTGGTGTGTCGCTATCAGGACAATAGTGCCTGTCTCTTTGACTTGTTCAATACATGCTTCAAACTCTTTCTGACTCTCAATATCCAGCCCTAACGTGGGCTCATCAAGCAACAAAACTTTAGGGCTGGAGATCAGGGAAAGGCACAATGCGAGGCGCTGTTGCATACCTCTGGATAGCAGTTGCACCTGCTGCCGGGCTTTGTCTGATAAGTTAAACTTCAAAAGAAGTTGCTGCGCTGTGTCTTTTGCAACCCGCCGTGATAACCCTTTTAAAACGCCAAAGTAGCGAAGGTTTTCAAATGCCGTCAATTTGGGGTAAAACGCCCTGGAGGAGTCAAATACAAACCCGATATCATGCGCCTGCAACTTTTTGTCCGGGCCAAAACAGATGCTGCCATGATAGTCGTGAGATAAGCCGGCTAGTATTTTAAACAACGTGGTTTTGCCAGCGCCATTGGGGCCTAAAATGGTTAATACCGTGCCCGGCTCTACGGAAAAAGAAACCTGCTTAAGCGCGCAATGACTATCGAAATGTTTAGATAAGTTGGTGATGGTTAGCATACTTCACTCATCCCAGCGTATTTGTTCAAAGCCTGCCGAGCCAGCTTTTAAGCTTACTGCTGAAAGTATTTCTAATCGTTCATAAACGGTCTATAAAACAGGTTATTAGATGATTGTCCAGCACTTATCTTAGGTCCAGGTACGATTATGTATATCTTCATAAAAAAAGCGCTGAACGCGCTTTTTGTTTTAGCAATTAAGCTGGCTTTAGCCGCCACAGCTCTTTTTTGGAACTGGCTGAGCTACCTGAACTCTGTCTGGCAAATCAGGACTACCAACCCCTGAGCCATACACTTTTTTCAGGCTTTCGATTTGTAATTGCTTCATACTTTCTGACATCCTCCATTTGTCGTTATTTAGATGGATTGCTTACCCTCTGCATAATGACATCGATTACACTCATAAATGTTATGCTCCAAAGATATCGCCTAACTTTTTAGTAACTAGCTAACTAATAAGCCTTTTCACGCTCTACAAACTCCTCTCTGGAATTTGCCGTCATTGAGTACGCAAACAAAGCAAAACTAATCATTAAATGAAACAGCAACATCAGATTATCTCGCACATAAAGCTTGAACGGCGCTGAATCGAGTATGTAGTATTTGTAAGCTAAAACCTCAAACCACGTTATAACATTTACCACACAAGTTAAGCCGAGAAGCAATATAATCCCACATTCCTGTGCTGATAACGTCTGCAGTTTGTAAACTCGCTTGAAATAACGACTACCAGACAGAGCATATAATCTCAAAGCAAGGCTACGTCTGAATATGATCGGCAGAAGGAACATAGCATTGATCATTACATCAGCAATGTAATAGTGTGTATTCCATTGCATAGTGATTGGCAAAGTGGCGACATCAAGCACTTCAAAGAAACCGTAAGCTAATAAAAACCAACGGGCTGTGGCAACTTTCCAACTCACGACTAACCCAAGCAAAATAGCTACAAGTGGGGCATATTCCATGATGGCGTATACTTCTTTCATAACCTACTCCTTTTCTGGTTTTTCGTCGGGTGAAGGACTTTGATCTTCAAGGTCGGTTAAGTTCAGTACACCAGTCAGGTCTTTACCAAAAACCAGAAATAGCTCGAACATCTGGGCGTAACTCATATCGGTTTTGCCGGATTCATAGTTGCTGATGGTGGCCTGGTCGACACCAAGCCGCCTGGCCAGCTCTTGCTGAGACCAGCCTCTGTGATGTCTTAACTGGCGGATTGAGCGCTGTACATAGCGCCTGAAATTCTCCACTTTGTAATTGCGCTTGTCAGGACTGTTCTTCACGCGCATGCATCTCCCTATTTATTATTGTCGCTAAACTAGCAAGCAAAATTACAAAACGCAACATTTTGGAAACACAATTAACACCCAACCTGCTCTTTATGAATACTTTTATGATCTTAATCAGTTCATTCAACGAATGTGCTGCAAGGTAATTTTCTTGCATTTAAGCGAAGACAGACACGCTTAAATAGGTACTTTAAACCTCCCAATTTTTTTGCTCTCAATCATTGACCTGTCTATAACTTCATAGTTTATCGTTTTCATTCATTGACACCTGACTGGGTTTTACAGAGTCAGGCAGACAGGAGAGGCCGGATTTGATGTATCGAATTTCTGAACTGGCAGCGCAGCTGGGTTTGTCGCGATCGACTTTATTGTATTACGAAAAGCGCGGACTGCTCTGTGGCCGTCGCGCCAGTAATGGCTATCGACTATATGGCGAGCAGGATCTGCAAAAGGTGCGGCTGCTGCAACAGTTACAGGCCGGAGGGCTGACACTGAGCGAGTGCAAGCAGGCGTTGGAAGCTAAGCTAGACCGCACGGTGCTCAGCCACAGGCTGGCTGAGCTGGATGCCGAGATAGCACACAAGCAACAGGCGCATACCTTGTTATCGGCGCTGCTTGGGCACGGCTCGCTGCGCGACTGGCATGCACAGGCCGATAAGCAGGCACCCGATGCACACCGACACTGGCTTGAACAACAAGGGTTTGATGAACAGCAGGCCCTGTACTTAAAATGGTTATCAAAAGACATGAATGAACACGATTCTTATATGGCCGACTTTATGGCGGTCTTTCATCAGTTGGAACGCTGGGGACCGGGCAGCAATACCGATACGCATAAAGCGTTGACCTATGTTCCCTTTGCCCCTCAAACCGTGCTGGACATCGGCTGTGGTAAAGGCTTTGCGACTGAGTTGCTGGCAACACAAACTCAGGCACAGATCACGGCGGTGGATAATGAAACACAGGCAATCGATAGTCTGGCGCAGCGACTAAAACAACAGGGACTCGATAAGCGCGTCACGCCCCTGTGCGCCAGTATGACCGCACTGCCCTTTGCGCCCGGCAGTTTTGATCTGCTCTGGGCCGAAAGCTCGGCTTATATCATGGGCTTTGAAGCGGCACTGAATGCCTGGCGCCCGCTTCTGAGCCCGGCCGGTTGCCTGATGGTCAGTGATCTGGTGTGGTTACAGGATACGCCCTCAGAACAAGCAAGCGCCTTCTGGCAACAGGAATATCCGGATATGCAGGCCGTTGCAGCGCGTCTGGTGCAAATTGAGCAGGCAGGCTTTCGGGTGTTAGCGCACTTTACACTGAGTCATCAAGCCTGGGCAGACTATTATGAACCGCTCAAAACCGAAGTCAAAAAGCAGCTCAGCCACCAGCCTGAGTCAGCAGCACTGCTGGATATGGCCCGCGAAATTGCCATCTATGAGCAGTATCTTGGCGAGTTTGGCTATCAGATGTTTGTGCTGCAACGCACGGATTAAGCACCTCGGTGCTGGTAAGTTAAACGATATGGCTTTAAAATAACGCTTTTGGACAACCAGCGATGCGCGCACGCCCACATCGCTGTATTGCAACCCTATAGGTCTGACGTATGCCACATCAAAATCGCGGTAATTTGTTTATTCTTTCGGCGCCTTCCGGTGCCGGAAAGTCAAGTTTGATTAAAGCCCTGCTGGAAAGACAAGATAAGGTCCGGGTATCGGTGTCTCATACAACCCGTGCACCTCGTCCGGGAGAGAATAATGGCGAGCACTATCATTTTGTGTCTGTCGATGAGTTTAAAACCTTAATCAATCAGAATGATTTTTTTGAGTGGGCGCAGGTATTCGACAACTACTATGGTACCTCTAAGCAGGCAATCGAAGCACAGCTGGCTGCAGGTATCGATGTATTCCTTGACATTGACTGGCAAGGTGCGCGTCAGGTGCGTGAGCTGATGCCTGAAGTAAAAACCATCTTTATTCTGCCACCTTCAAAGCTGGCACTGGAAGAGCGTCTGAATAATCGCGGACAAGATTCTCAGGAAGTCATTGCCTCGCGGATGGAGCAGGCCAAATCTGAGTGCTCTCACTATAATGAGTTTGACTACCTGCTGGTCAATGATGACTTTGATACCGCTTTGAACGAATTGGAGCATATTGTGGTGGCTGCACGCCTGGAGCTGAAAAAACAGCAACAGAACCAACAGGCACTGATCGCTGAACTGCTAAAATAAGCGATCCCTGTGGCTGGCTGTATCGAGTTTAGGTCTGCGACCGACCAATACAACCTTAAAGCCGTAACGACCCGATATTTTTTAACCATATACTTGGCGAATCCGGTGCTTTTTAGTAGACTAGCCCTTTGCTAAATGTATTGAATTTTTTTGGAGTGCTTCGATGGCTCGCGTAACAGTAGAAGACGCAGTAGATAAAATTGGTAACCGTTTCGACCTAATTCTTGTTGCAGCGCGTCGCGCTCGTCAGATTGCAGTCGGTGGTAAAGACCCTATGGTTGATGCTGAAAATGACAAGCCAACCGTAATCGCATTGCGCGAGATCGAAAAAGGCATGGTCACCAGCGACTCACTGGACATGATCGATCGCGAAGAGCAACAAACTCAGGAAGCTGCTGAGCTTGCTGCTGTTGCTGCAATTGTGGGTGGCAATCGCTAATCCACTGCGACCTGTTATAAGATAACGCCAGCTTTTTAGCTGGCGTTATTGTTTCTGCGCCCCGGGCCAACAGCCTGTGTGTCGCCACCTCTTTATTAGACTAATAAATTTGTTAGTCGATTGGCTTCGAAGTCAATTCATCGTATATTCAGTACTTAACTTATTATTAATACCAATCAAACGTCATAGCCTTTCTTCAGGATATGCTATTGCGTAATTGGTATAACTTCGCTGGAACATTGGAGTGTGAATGTATCTGTTTGAAGGCTTAAAGAAAAAAATATCAGAGTATCTGCCACCCGAAGACGTGGAACTGGTGCAAAAAGCCTACGTGGTTGCCCGCGAAGCGCATGAAGGGCAGACCCGCTCCAGCGGCGAGCCTTATATTACCCACCCGGTTGAAGTCACGCAGATCCTGGCCAGTATGAAGCTGGACCATGAAACCCTGATGGCGGCATTGATGCATGATGTCATCGAAGACACCGATTTCAGCCAAAAAGACCTGGCCGAGATCTTCGGCGATACAGTGGCCGAGCTGGTTGCCGGCGTCAGTAAACTGGACAAACTCGACTTTAAAGATAAAAAAGAGTTTCAGGCCGAAAACTACCGCAAGATGATCATGGCCATGACTCAGGACATCCGGGTTATCTTGATCAAACTGGCTGACCGTACCCATAACATGCGTACGCTTGGCTTCCTGCGCCCGGAAAAACGCCGCAGGATAGCCCGCGAGACCCTGGAGATCTTTGCGCCGATTGCGAATCGTCTGGGTATCCATGACATCAAGAATGAACTTGAAGATTTGGGCTTTGCGGCGCTGTACCCTATGCGTCACAGAGCACTTAAATCAGAAGTTGCGAAAGCACGCGGTAACCGTAAGGAAGTGATCAGTAATATTCAGTCTGAGATTGAATCACGCCTGGAAGAAGCTGGTATTGACGCCTCAGTCAGTGGCCGCGAGAAGCACTTGTACAGCATTTACAAAAAAATGCTTAACAAAGAGCTGCTGTTCAACGAAGTGATGGATATTTATGCTTTTCGCATCAACGTCAACAGCATAGATACCTGCTATCGGGTGTTAGGTGTGGCACACAACCTGTACAAGCCCATAGAAACCCGTTTTAAAGACTATATTGCCGTACCCAAAACCAATGGCTATCAGTCGTTGCATACCTCTTTGGTTGGGCCTCATGGTATTCCGGTGGAGATCCAAATTCGTACTCATGATATGGATCATATGGCCGACAAAGGGGTTGCTGCGCACTGGATGTATAAAAAAGCCGGTGACAGCTCGGGGCACACCGCACAGCAACGTGCCAGACAGTGGATGCAGAGCCTGCTAGAGCTGCAACAAAGTGCCGGCTCGTCGTTTGAATTTGTTGAAAACGTTAAGACAGAACTGTTCCCGGAAGAGATTTATGTCTTTACGCCGGATGGGCGTATTATTGAGTTGCCAATGGGCGCAACGGCCGTCGACTTCGCTTATGCGGTACACACCGACGTGGGTAATACCTGTGTGGGCGCACGCGTCAATCGCAAACCGTACCCGCTGAGTAAAGCACTGGATACCGGTCAGACCGTTGAGATCATTACCAGCTCGGGCGCACACCCCAATGCCACCTGGCTGAACTTTATCGTAACAGGTAAAGCGCGCCTGGGCGTACGTAACTACCTCAAGAGCCAGCATCAGGAAGAGTCTATCCTGCTGGGAAGACGCTTACTTGACTCCGCGCTGGGCGAGCACAAGCTGGATGACATTCCAACCGAACAGATAGACCGGGTACTGGAAGAGCACTCGCTCAATACGGTACTGGAACTACTGGTGGAAATTGGCAATGGCAACATCATGAGTATGTTGGTTGCAAAACGCCTGTTACAAGCCGATGATGCTATTGAAAGCCTGGCACAACAAGCAAAGGCACCAATTATCGGCACAGAAGGCATGCTGGTCACTTATGCCAAGTGCTGCCGACCTGTACCAGGTGATGATATTACCGCGTATGTCAGCCAGGGTAAGGGCCTGATGGTCCACCGTCAGGAATGTAAAAACATCAAAGGCTGGCGAAATGAACGTGCCAAGTACTTTGTGGTAAAGTGGGAAGATAACCCCGAAAAAGAATACATCGCAGCACTGCGGGTTGAGATCATCAACCACCAGGGTGCGTTGGCCAAATTAACCAATGTGGTTGCAAGTACCCAAGCCAATATTGTGGAGATTGCAACCGAAGAAAAAGAGAGCAACCTGTACGTGATTGACCTGGGTGTTACCGTTAAAGACAGGATCCACGTTGCAAATATTATGCGCCGGATCCGGGTAATGCCAGATGTACAACGCGTAACCAGGAAGCGATAAAGGAAAGACAATGAATAAAGCCATTATTTCAACCGATCAGGCGCCGGCGGCAATCGGCACCTACAGTCAGGCAGTTAAAGTCGGTACGGCGGTTTACCTTTCGGGGCAGATCCCTTTGGTGCCTGAAACAATGGAAGTCATCTCTGAAGACTTTGCGGAGCAAACACAGCAGGTATTTAAAAACCTGACTGCCGTATGTGAAGAAGCAGGCGGCCAGCTGCAGGATATGGTAAAGGTAAATATCTTCCTGACCGACCTGAGCAACTTCGCCACTGTGAATGAGATCATGAGCCAGCACTTTAAAACGCCTTACCCGGCGCGTGCTGCCATTGGTGTCAAAGAGTTACCGAAAGGCGTACAAATTGAGATTGACGGCATCATGGAGCTGCCTTCAACCAACTAATACCTTAGTGTATTCGTATTGCTACTCAGCCCGCTTTATGCGGGCTTTTTCATACCTGCCCGGTGATTTTTCATAGCCTTAACTTTGATCTTAAACACTTGACCGCATACTATTAATTTAGCAATCTGGTCATACGCACATAGCAAGACCTAACTCTGTTATGGCCGTCTACAAAGGCAATTTGAGGTACTCATTATCGTAGTAAGTGATAAGCAATAAGGATAAGCCTGTGTTTAAACTCGCAAAAAATGGCAATATATTGATGGACGTCGCAGCTGCGTCGCCCCCCAGTGCAGCGTTTGTGGTTGAAGCACTTGAACGCTCACCTTATGCGGACTGCGCAATTGATCACGAGTCCATTGCAGCCTATTTTAAACAAGATACCCCCGCTGCTCAGCTGATTGTGGCTCAGCAAAAAGATGCACATATCGAAGTGGCACTCAGCGAAGATAAAATGCAGGCAATCGCCAAACTGACAACTGCTCAGGGTGGTAAAATGATCAGCCTTGAGGATGCCAAACGCGCCATCGTCAAAATCGGCGTAACACGGGGCTATAAACAGGTTTATCTCGAGAATTTACTCAAGCAACAGCTTGAATCCATGCCAGGTACTGAGGTAACCGGGGTTGTCGCACAAGGCCGGCCACCTGAAAATGGTATCCCTGCTAAGTTAATTCCCCATGTTCAGACATTGAAAGAACGCCTGAAACAGCCCAAGTTACGTGAAGATGGCACCGTGGATATGCGAGATTTTGGTGCCCTGGCCAGTGTTGCGCCTGGCACCTTACTGGTTACCCAGCGTCCGGCAACACCTGGTAAAGAGGGCTTTACTGTTACAGGCGAAAGTATTACTCCAAAACCTGGCGACACCTTTCAGCTTGTTGCCGGTGAGGGCACGGAGATATCACCTACCAATCCGCTGCAACTGGTGGCCACCATTGCGGGTTGCCCCTCTGATGTTCCAAATGGCATGCGGGTAGACGACATCTTTACCATAGCCGATGTCAATGTACGTAGCGGCCATATTGAGTTCAGTGGCAGCGTGCTGGTCACCCGCAATGTGGAGCCGGGGATGAAGATCAAGGCCCATGGCGATATTACTGTTATGGGCACTGTAGAATCGGGCGAATTGATTTCAGATGGCAATATCGAAGTCAAAGGTGGGGTCATAGGTCATCTGGATCACAGCAACGACGATCAGGGACTCACCTGTCGCCTGATAGCCAAAGGTGATGTCCAGATCACTCACGGTCAGTACACCTATCTGGAAGGCCACAATGTCTTTATCCAAAAGCAAAGCAATCACTGTGATATCAAAGCTGCAAACCTGTTGCAGGTTGGCCTGGATGAGTCGCCCAAGGGCAAACTGATCGGCGGTACCATTTTTGATGCAAAAATGCTGGTGGCCGGCGAAGTTGGCAGCAGCTCAGGGGCAACCATGGCCATCTACCTGGCGCGCAGTGGCATGGAAATCACCGAGCGAACCGATCTGTGCCTGAAAGAATTAAGTCAGACTGATGAGCAGATCAACAATCTGCAAAAAGCGGTCGAAAAAGCCGATCATGTTAAAGACGCCGAAAAGAAAAAAACCTTGCTGGCTAAGATAGGGGCAACCCAGGAACATTATTGCAAACAAGCCGAAGCACTGGAGCATCAGCTGTCTGAATTAGATCATACCTTGCACGACTTGCTCGACAACACTCAGCTGGTGGTTAATACCTCGTTGCACTCTGGCGTCGAGATCCATATTTTCGATAAGGTTTATAAAACCAACCGCAGTTATCCTCCCTGCAGCGCCAGGTTGCTCGAAGGAAAAATAGAAATTGAATTTAAGATGTAAGGGAGCCCAACCGGGCTCCCTTACTGTGTGTTGCCATCGCGTCTAAAGTAACCCAGAAACTTCAGTTTTAATTTGCTCAGGCCACACACCAACCTGGACCTGACCAATATGTTGCTTTTGCAGTAACAGCATGACCAAACGAGACTGACCAATCCCCCCGCCTATAGTCTGTGGCAGTGCGCCGGCCAGCAGGCTCTGATGCCAGTCCTGCTCTAGCCTTTGTTCATCCTGAGTCAGACTGAGCTGACGTTGCAGGCTATCCGGACACACCCGGATCCCCATGGACGAAATTTCAAAGGCATCCTCAAGAACCGGGTTCCAGACCAGGATATCTCCGTTGAGTCCCTGATATTGCTCGCAGGTAGGCGTCGACCAATCGTCGTAGTCCGGCGCTCTGACATCATGTATTTTGCCATCCCCCAGTTCGCCGCCAATACCAATCAGAAATACCGCGCCATACTCCTGAGCAATCGCTTTTTCTCTTTGCTTGGGCGTAAAATCCGGATACATACGGCGCAGCTCTTCACTATGTACAAAAGTGATGTGCTGCGGTAAAAATGGGGTCAGCCCGTAGTCAGACGCCAGTTGCTGCTCAGTTTCGCGAATTGCGCTGTACAGGGTCTGTACCGTTTCTTTGAGTTTATCCAAAGAGCGCTCTGACTGCGCGCAGATCACCTGTTCCCAGTCCCACTGATCAACGTACACAGAATGGATGGGTGACAGCTTGTCTTCGTCCGGACGTAACGCCTTCATATGCGTATAGAGTCCCTGCCCTGCGCCAAAGCCATAATCGCCAAGTGTTTTACGCTTCCACTTTGCCAGTGAATGCACGACCTCAAAGTCGCTGTCACTCAGCGTTTTCACCTTCACCTTAACGGCTTTTTCGGTGCCGCTGAGGTTGTCCTGAATCCCGTCACCTACTTTTGCCAGGATAGGTGCCTGGACTTCAATCAGGCCTAGCTTGTCAGTCAGTTGTTGTGAAAAAAGTGCTTTTGCACGAGCTATTTGCTGTTGTGTTTGCAGATACTGTTGCAACATATCGGTTTCCTCATTCCCAATGGTGTTGAATAACGGTGCAGGCTTGCTGCGTTAAATCTATCCTCAACAAAAATGAGTAAAGATTCAATACTCCATAACAAAAACACCTTTACACTATTTTTTTCGTTAAAAATTCGCTTTAATAATTATTGAATCAATAATTAGCGTGCAAAATATCCATGGAAAATTATCAAATCGATAATCTCGACCGTTCTATCCTTCATGCCTTAATGGACAATGCCAGAACCCCCTATGCTGAACTGGCCAAACGCTTTGCCGTCAGTGCAGGGACCATTCATGTGCGGGTCGAAAAGATGAAGCAAGCCGGTATTATCGTCGGCACCCGGGTCAGCATAGATGCCAAACAGCTGGGCTATGATGTCTGCTGTTTTATTGGCGTAAACCTTAAACATGCCCGGGATTACCCGGCCACCATTGAACAATTGGAAGGGTTTGAAGAAGTTGTTGAAGCCTATTACACCACGGGTAATTACAGCATTTTTATCAAGGTGATGGCACGTTCTATTGACCATCTGCAGGATGTACTGATCAACAAGATCCAGACCATTGAGGCGATCCAGTCAACCGAGACCCTGATCTCCTTGCAGGCACCAATAATGCGTGAAGTAATGCCTTAGAGAGGCGCTTTTTGTTATAATCGCGGCAATTTAGTAGTTAAGAGCTGTAATTGATGGAAGAAAACCGTTTTCAGCGCGTTAAGCGCATTTTGGATCAACGCCAGACTGATTTAACTGTGTGCCTGGACGAAGTCCACAAACACCACAATCTGTCGGCCATAGTGCGCACAGCCGATGCGGTCGGCTGCCATCATGTTCATGCGGTTTGGCCGCAGGAACAAAGACGCCTGACCAATAACACCTCAGGTGGCAGTAAAAACTGGGTAGAAACCCATATGCACGACGACATAGATCAGGCTGTTGCCGCGATCCGTGCGCAAAACCCGGGGATTCAACTGCTGGCGACTAATCTCAGTGATACCGCCGTAGATTTTCGTGAGATTGATTATACTAAACCGACTGCCGTCATCGTTGGGCAGGAGCGTTTGGGGATCTCTGACAGAGCACTGGAGCATGCCGATCAGCATATCGTGATCCCAATGGCAGGTATGGTACAGTCGTTAAATGTCTCGGTGGCCGCTGCCTTGATCTTATATGAAGCACAGCGTCAGCGTGAAGAAGCTGGGCTGTATCAGCGCAATGATATGCTCGACCCGGCAATTAAACACAAACTGTTATTTGAAGGCTGTCACCCGATCATTGCCAATCGCTGCGTAGAAAAAGGTCTGCCCTACCCGGCACTGGATGAGTTTGGAGAGATCGTCGCCGACGATGCATTCTGGAACACACTGAAATTCAGCCAAAAAGGATAATTATGTCTCGCCCCAATTTAGCCCAGTACGCCATCACCGACCTCAAGGGAGTCGGCCCTAAGGCCGCAGAGCGGCTGGCCAAATTGGGGATCCGCAGTGTTCAGGATATGCTATTTCACCTGCCATTGCGCTATGAAGACAGAGCCAGAACTTACCGCATCGCCGAGCTGATGCCACACCTTCATGTAAGTGTGGAGGGCGAAATTGAACAGGCCAACATCACCTTCGGCAAGCGCCGCATGCTGGTGTGCCAGATCAACGATGGCACCGGTCGTATTACTCTGCGCTTTTTCAACTTCAGTGCAGCGCAAAAAAATGCCATGCAAAGCGGCAAAATCATGCGCTGTTTTGGTGAAGTGCGCCGTGGCCGGGTCGGCCTGGAAATGGCTCACCCTGAATACAGTATTCGCGATGAACTGAGTGATACACCTCAAGGCGCCGATACCCTCACCCCGGTTTACCCGACCACTGAAGGGCTTAAGCAACTCAGTATTCGCGCCATTGCCGAACAGGCCGTTGCTTTACTGCACAAATACGACATTGACGATCATCTGCCGCAGCAGTTCCGCCCCAATCAGTTGAGCTTGAAAGAGGCCCTGCTGACGCTCCATCAGCCACCTCAGACTGTGGCTCTGGACCAGCTGGAACTCGGTCAGCACCCGGCACAGCAGCGTCTGGCGTTTGAAGAGTTACTGGCACAAAACCTTAGCCTGCTACAGCTCAGGCAGCAAGGTCAGGCCGTCAAGGCCGTATCTTTGCCGCCCAACAACGTGTTAGAAACCGAATTTCTGGCTCAGCTCCCCTTTAAACCCACAGCGGCACAGAGCCGGGTGGTGGCCGAGATCAAAGGCGATTTGCAACAACCCTACCCTATGATGCGCCTGGTGCAAGGTGATGTAGGCTCAGGTAAAACCCTGGTCGCGGCGCTGAGTGCACTCACGGCCATTGCCAAAGGCTATCAGGTGGCGTTGATGGCACCAACGGAGATTTTATCCGAGCAGCACAACATCAATTTCCAGAATTGGTTTGCGACGCTGGGTATTGAAGTCGTCTGGCTGGCAGGTAAAACCAAAGGGAAAGAGCGTGAACGTGTGCTTGAGCGCATCAGCTCAGGTCAGGCGCAAATGGTCGTTGGCACCCATGCGCTGTTTCAGGAGCAGGTGCAGTTTAGTAATCTGGCGCTGATCATCATTGATGAGCAACACCGCTTTGGTGTTCATCAGCGCCTCTCGTTACGTGAAAAGGGTAAGTTTAACGACTGCTATCCGCATCAGCTGGTTATGACGGCCACGCCAATCCCACGGACACTGGCAATGACTGCCTATGCCGATCTGGAAACCTCAGTGATCGATGAGCTGCCACCAGGGCGCACCCCCATCACAACCGTTGCCGTTCCTGATACGCGTCGCGAAGAAGTGATTGAACGAGTGCGACGCGCCTGTATCGAGCAACAGCGGCAGGTGTACTGGGTCTGTACTTTGATTGATGAATCAGAAGCCTTGCAATGTCAGGCGGCCGAAGACACCGCAGAGCAACTCACCAAAGCCCTGCCGGAGCTGAATATCGCCCTGGTTCATGGCCGTATGAAAGCACAGGAAAAACAGCAGATCATGCAGGACTTTAAGCAAGCGCAAAGTCATGTACTGGTTGCAACGACTGTCATTGAGGTAGGTGTCGATGTGCCCAATGCCAGCCTGATCATTATAGAAAACCCGGAACGTCTGGGCCTGGCACAGCTACACCAGTTGCGTGGCCGGGTTGGTCGTGGTGATATCGCATCGCATTGCCTGCTGCTTTATCATGCGCCTTTATCGGCAACGGCACAAAAGCGCCTGGGCGTGCTGCGCGACAGCAATGATGGCTTTGTCATTGCCGAACGGGATCTGGAGATCCGCGGCCCGGGTGAAGTACTGGGTACTCGCCAGACCGGTCTGGCCGAGCTAAAGATTGCCGATCTCAGCCGGGACAAAGTGCTACTGCCTCAGGTGCGCAGCCTGGCCTTCACCCTGCTGCAACAGCATCCACAAGCCGTTGAGCCATTGATCCAGCGCTGGCTGCCTAATCGCAGCGAATTTGCCATGGCTTAGTCACGGATTATCCATGGATTAGCCATGGCTTACTTAAACGTTTCTGAACGTTCGATCACTTCAATCTGGTAGCCGTCAGGATCGGCAACAAAGAAAAAACGTGCCACCAGCGTATCGCCGTTGTAAAACGACTTCATCTCTTTGGGCTGGTAACCCAGCGCCTGTGCCTTAGCATGCACTGGGACTAAATCATCCACCACCACAGCAATATGACCATAGCCATTACCTAACTCATAGGGCTGCTGCGTATCATGATTCCAGGTAAGTTCTAATTCAAATTCAGCCTCTTCGTTACCCAGATAAACGAGGCTAAAATCATCAAACTCAATGCGCCTGCGCTCGCCCAGTGCTAATACATCGTGATAAAATGTCAGGGATTTTTGCAAGTCCATTACCCTAACCATGCTGTGAATGAGTTTTGCCATCAAGGAGTCCTCTTATGTGTGAATTATATGCCTCGGCCAATCCAGCGAGCTATGAGGTCATACGCCGCTCAATGCGTATTCAGGGGGCCGTAACCAGCCTGGCACTGGAGCGCCAGATCTGGGATCTGTTGCAGGAGATAGCTGTCGCAGAGCAACTCAGTGTGGCTGAATTTGTCTCGACCCTTTATCAGGAAGTACTGGAACGTCAGGGCGAGGTAAAAAACCTTGCCTCTTTGCTGCGTATCACCTGCTTAACCTACCTGGCCAATCATACGCGTAGTCGCAGCTAAAGGGGTAGTATCTGGCTACTACATTAACATTAGGCTTTTGCTTATCAGTAAAAGCCGATACACTGAGACTGATTCAGTCTTGGTAATCCTTTGAATTGTGTGAACTCTTTAGGCACAAGGTATAGCGCTATCTTATGAAATCTCATTTAGGCCGCCGTGCATTTTCAAACATGGAATTGTATACCCTGTTTAACGGCTACATTTATGGTGATGAAAAACAAAAGCGTGAGCAGCCGAAGCATTGGCACTTCTGGTTGCCGGTGCTGGCTTACTACACAGGTGCCTACAGTGACGAGATTGGCAATCTAACTCGCTCAGATATCACCAAACAAGACCAGGTGCGCGGTTTCACGTTTACGACTCATGGCAAGCTCCAACCCCGATTTGTGCCCATTCATCCAGCGCTCTGGCATGCCGGATTACAGGACTATCTGCACTTCTTAGAACAACAAGGCCACACCCGGCTGATGTTTGATTTACCTGCTAAGTCAGGCCGCTTCAGTGAAAAAGTCAGGATCTGGTTTTCCGGAGAAGGTGAACGACTGGGTTACTTGCAAAAGTGTGGTCTGCCCAATGTAGACCAGCAAGGCATGAAAACGGCTATCAGTAGTCTGAGACTGAACTTTGAGCAGCAGATACACATCTCAGCTATCCAGCAGGGTAACAAAGCCGCCATGCTATATTTGCTGGGCCTGAAAAGTGATGGCCAGATCCTTGAGCAACCCAAAGCTCAACAGCTCAAACAAATACTCACACAAGTGAGGGTGGTTAATCCCAATATTCACTGGCAGCGCTTTACGGAGCGCCATGGACAATGATAGTCAGTATTAATCGCAGAGAGATAAACTTACACAGCGGTGAAATTAGCTACCAAGGTGAAGTGAGTGTGCTGGAGCCCAAAGTGCTTGCCGTGCTAAAAGCCCTGCTTGATGCTGAAGGCCAATTGCTCTCCACTGAAAAAATACTCGATACTGTCTGGGCCGATGTCGTGGTTGGGCCCAATGCGGTACAAAGGTGTATCACGCAATTAAGGAAGCACCTCGGTGATGATCGTAAAACCCTGATTAAAACCTTCCCCAAGCTTGGTTACAGACTGCAAATATCACCAACAACACGAGTTTCAAGGCAGGCAAAATATCTATATCCAATTGCTGTATTGCTAATGATGCTCGTAGTTGCAGGTATTATATGGCCCAGCGAAAAGCCACCATACCGCATCGTCCAACTACTATCCGATAGTTATGAACCGGGCAGTGAAAGTCAAAGCAATATCTATGACGAAAAGTTGGTGTATGTACGCCATGGAGAAGAGCGAAATTCCACACAACTGATGCTACGGGCAACATTACATGGTCCAGCAGAAGTCTTGCACCAGGCTCATTCATTTGTCGATACTCCAGCTTTTTCGCCAGATGGACGTGCTTTACTCGTTTCAGAACAGACTTTATACCAGCAAAGCAAATGCGCACAGTTACGACGTATCGATCTCACCACACAGACCAGTCAGGCTATACTCCCATGCCAGCAAAACAGGTTCCGTTTTGCTGGATGGCGCACTAGTCAAGAGATTATCTATGGTCAGGAGGATAATCAACGGCACATAACACTCTGGCGCCATCAGCTGGTACCAGGAGCAACGGCACAGCGCCTGCGACTTCCCAATGAAATACAACAAGTGGCCGCTTTTTCAAACCAGGCAGATCAGTTGTTTATCAGTGGCAGAGACATCAATAACACCGCTCAGCTGTGGCACATAAGATATGAAGGTACACATCCTGAACTCGTTAAACAGATAGCTTTAAGTTATGACCCCTTTGACGCTTCACAGCCTTTAGTGCTGAGTGATGAGACCTTAGTACAGAGTATTCGCGACCAACTTTACTTTTACCCTCCTGGCAACCTGCCCTACTCACTGACTTTACATGGGAGTGGACAGCTCAATCTTAGCGCCGTGACCCACACAGGTGACCTTCTGTTGTCTCGTGCCGTTCAAACGAACCAAGTTATGCGATATACCAAGCAGGGTGAAAAGTGGGCTTCAACCCCTGTCGCTCTTGGCAATCCGGCTCATAACCTGGCACTTTTTCAGCCCAATGGCGAGGCCGTGGCTTTTCTATCTTTACGCTCCGGCAAGCAACAACTTTGGGTATGGCATGACCGGACTTTAACGCAGCTCACAAAAGGCGCGGAAGTGCACTCTTTTGTCTGGCATCACGAAGGGCATTCGTTATATGTTCTCACGCAGGACGCATTGCTTAGCGTGGATCTTTCTGGTTATGTCACACCGCTAAAAACCGATATTTTACCTTCTATACTCATGCAATCAGATGAAGACGCACAGGGCCACTTTCTGCTAGCTGCAAACGACAACTCTGTCAGCTTATTCAGACCGCAACAGTCAACAAGCCACACTCTGCTCGAAGGCCCTATTCACTGGGCACAATACACTCGTCAAGGCAACTTGCTATTCGCTACCTCTGATCATCCGCACTTAATGCAATGGAGCAATGGTGCAAGCACGCCGGTGTCTGGCATACAACATATACACCTGCAGTGGCGCTTTTTCTATCATCATGACGTGCTATTGCTACCGGACAAACAAGGGGTTATCTGGCAATACGATCCTGTAACTATGGAAAGTATAAAATTAACCAAACCGAACTCTGACTTTCAGCTGCTAAGCGATGCTTTCAGTGCACCGCTCAAAGTGTTGAATTTGACAAACCAGGCGCCCCGTAGCACGTTACTCAGGCTTAAACTCGCCCAGAACAATCATTAGATAACTAGAAGTAAGTGGCCTTAAGCTGTTCCTGAATATAGCCAATGGCACGCTCATCCTGTTGAGCTTTCGCCTTAGCAAGTGCTTGCTCAAAGACCTCTTTAGACAATACACGTTTTCCATTCGCGTTAAGCGCTTGTGCATAACGGATACGATAGTGAAGCTCCTCAGGGGCCTGCTTGATAAGCTCTTCATAGACAGTCAGCGCTTGTTTACTCTGCCCCTGCTCCATATAGTAAAGTGCCAGGCCAGCCAAGCTGCCAGACACAGGAATGTCATATCCATACTTACTTTTCAATTTACGATAATAAGCCTGCAACCCACTGACTCCTTGCTCTGCAAAAGGAGTAAAGTCAGTGATTTGACGATCCGCAAATAGTGCCTCAACCCCGTGATAGAAGGCAATCTGCACTGCGCCCAGATAATTTTCTTCACTCAGATCTGAAAGCAACACGTTTTCCCGAGTTTTCAGCTTACTAATCAAGGCGTCAAAATAAGGGCGATTGTTGGCAAAGTTTCCCAAACTGAGATATAAGTAGCGCTGCTTCAGACCAACCATAAGTTTGCTCTGTATATCTTCAGACCAAATCTTGTCTTCCAGCTCCCAGGCTGGATTGATAAGAATAGCCGCCTGATATACTTCAGGAAAATGACTAAACAAATATAAAGATTGATTTGCCCAAGTTGAGAACCCCTCCAACACTCTGAAAGGCGCAGCTCTGTAATGCACTTCCAGATACGGTAACAGTTCCTGAACCAGGATATTACCTAGTATTTGGTCCATGCTGTCTTGCTGAGCCAGCTTCGGTATAGTCGCTTGAATATTCGGAATACGCAGCAGTATGACTTTCGGCATGGGGCCAAAGTCAACATGACTCAACCAGTCAATCTGGGCTCGTAGTGCTTCAATACGACTATCACCGGATGAGGTGATAATGACTGGGTAACGCTCCTGAGGGTGATCAGAATAGCCTTTTGGCAAATAGATCTCGGTCTCAACCAGCGCCTCTAAAACAGCTGAGTGAAAACTGACCGCACGCTTCTCAGATTGAATATCTTCTGCCATTAAGTTATTGGATATTATAAATAAAAGAATTATGGTTAGAAATTTTAGATAGTACATATTGGCTCCTTTGTTAGTGCTTTAAGCTAACCCAGGAGACACAATAATGCCTGAGCAAAGGTTGAAGTTTTGCTGATAAAACGCTGATCAGAGAGTAGAATACCTGGATATAAAAAACCCGGCTCTGGGCCGGGCTTAATTATCTGGGTCGTTATACCCATCTCAATTACACATAACTAACTGGAGGGATTAAACCTGCAGACAACAGTGCTTAAAATTGCTCTATTAATAACTGAATTTTAGGCATAGAGTCACAAATTTTTATCTGACTATCGCCGAGATTTTTTCATCTCGGGGGCGGCTACTATATTATTCGCAAAAGTATGCTCAGAGTGATTTCACAAACTTGCTAAATTCCTCGCCCAATTTATCATCACGCATCGCATATTCAACAATGGCTTTCAGATAGCCCATTTTGTCACCGCAATCATGTGCACGGCCACTCATATGAAAAGCTTCTACGCTCTCGCTTTCCATCAGCATGTCAATGGCATCTGTTAGCTGGATCTCGCCCCCAGCTCCAAGTGGTGTGCGCTCCAGCAAAGGCCAGATATTACGCGACAAAACGTAACGACCAACTACGGCAAGGTTTGAAGGCGCTTTATCAACCGCTGGTTTCTCAACCATGTGCTTGATGGGTGCGCTCTCACCCGGTTTGAGATCGACTCCCTGAATATCTGCGATACCATATTTGTTTACGTCTTTGCAGGGCACAGGTTCCAGCATGATCTGACTTAACTTGGTGTCTTTAAATCGGCGTACCATGGCCGCCAGGTTCTCACTCTTCTGATCCGCTGTATACTCATCCAGGATCACATCAGGCAGTAACACCACAAAGTCGTCATCACCTACTATGGGCTTGGCACACAATACAGCATGCCCCAGACCTTTTGCTTCACCTTGACGTACACTCATGATGGTGACGGTATCAGGACATATAGAGCGCACCTCATCGAGTAAGGTACGCTTGACTCGCATTTCAAGTGTCGCTTCTAATTCAAAACTAGTATCAAAGTGGTTTTCAATTGCATTTTTCGAAGAATGCGTTACCAGTACGATTTCTGAAATGCCCGCTGATGCGCATTCTTTAACGATATATTGAATGAGGGGCTTGTCGACAATAGGTAGCATTTCCTTAGGGATAGCTTTTGTCATGGGCAACATGCGAGTGCCCAAACCGGCTACCGGTATAACAGCTTTCATAGTTCATCCATTCAGGTTTAATGAGATAAGTAAGATTTCAACATCCAAGTAACTAGGTACTTTTACTCAACTAGCATAGCAGTGAAACAGCGTACTAACCAAGGGTGATATTAATCTTCACTAATAAAAAAAGCCCGTAAATTATCCATTTACGGGCTTTCTTATGTAAACTAGTGGGCTTGTACTGTGTTACAGGCCTGCACGCTTTTTGATAGCTGCAATCAGAGCTGAACCACCGTGACCATTACTTTCTGCCCACGCGATATCAGCACCATCTTCCAAAGCACTCTTTGGCAGGCTCTTGACGATAAATTCACCCGCATCTACTGCATTACTAGCAATTGCGTGGCGCAGCATATTGTTACCATTACACTGAATTGAATCGTATACATTACGGATTTTAACCCGTGAGCTCTTTAGCGTACTACGGATACGTCTTTTATCATCAGCTGCAATATACTCGCACAGAGAAACTGCTAGCTGATCGTTTGCTTTGCTCGCAAAACTCATTGTTAATGCCGAAACGCCAAGACTCACACCAATAACTAAAGGAATTACTTTCATCACCAATCACCTAGTACTTTTTTCGTAAGAACAAACGCTCAATATTGTATCAACCAATACAATTGTTAGCAACAAAGTTATATTCCTTTATTTAGAGTTACGAACTTATAACTATACAAATTTTTCTCATCTGCCTCAAAAGCTTGGCACGCTACTTCGTGCCATTCACCTACCTGAGTATGGTCCGGAAAGCGCGTATCTCCTGAGACTTCTAAGTCTATATAAGTTAGATAGAGCCGATTACTTAAGGGTAGAAACTGTTCATAAATATTTCCACCTCCAATGATCATAACTTCTTCACTTCCGTCCACTAAGGCTAACGCCTCTTGTGGTGATGAAACTACCTCAATTCCCTCAGCGCGATAATTTGAGTTGCGGCTGATCACAATATTTCGTCTGCCAGGAAGAGGGCGGCCGATTGATTCGAATGTTTTGCGCCCCATCACTACAGGTTTATTCAAGGTGATGGCTTTAAAATGTTTCAAGTCAGCCGGTAAATGCCAGGGCATAGCGTTATCATCGCCAATGATACGTCCGTTTGCCATCGCTGCAATCATTGATATTATCACAATACACTCCACTCATACTTTTATACTAAAAAAGGGCCCGAGGCCCTTTTTGTACCAATCCGATTAGTTAGACTCCAATACGAATTACGCTTATCTTTCGTAGACGACTTCCACATCGTAGTCGTCTTCGTCCCAGTCATCCCAGTCATCATCGTTGTCCTGAGTCGCCTGACGATGGTAGGTATCCCATTTGAATTCGACTTCTTCTTGCTCTTGCTCTTCGAACTTATCACGCGGCATGCTATCCAGCAGCCCCTGAATGTCGTAACACAATTGCTGGGTATTGAACTTATTCGCAGCTGAAATACGATACACATGCTCTGCATCCAGCTCTTCGGCAATTCGCTGGCACACATCTTCCAGCTCATCATCTGCAAGCAAGTCTATTTTGTTCAGTACCAACCAACGCGGTTTATTGGCTAGTTTAGGGCTGTACTGATGCAACTCATTGATGATTGCGAATGCATTGTCTACCGGATCTGTGCCATCAATTGGCATGACATCTACAACGTGCAGCAACACACGACAACGCTCAAGGTGTTTAAGGAACCGAATACCCAGACCGGCGCCATCCGATGCACCTTCAATTAACCCAGGAATATCGGCAATGACAAACGACTTGTTTGCTTCTGGACGCACGACTCCAAGGTTAGGTACTAAGGTGGTAAACGGATAATCCGCCACTTTAGGTTTTGCGGCAGATACGCTGCGAATGAAGGTAGATTTACCTGCATTTGGCAAGCCCAGCAAACCAACGTCGGCCAACAGCATAAGTTCAAGCTTTAAATTTCGTACCTCACCAGGTGTCCCCAGTGTTTTTTGTCTTGGCGCACGGTTTGTGCTCGATTTGAAGCGAGTATTACCTAACCCGTGATAACCACCTTTGGCTACCAGTAGCTTTTGTCCATGTTTTGTCAGATCGCCCAGACACTCTTGAGTGTCCACGTCCGTCACTCGTGTCCCTTCAGGCACTTTCAGGATTAAGTCGGCGCCTTTTTTACCTGTCATGTTACGACCATGACCATTGGTGCCACGCTCAGCACGGTGAAATCGTTCAAACTGGTAATCAATCAGGGTATTGAGGTTTTCGTCTGCCTCAAGGTAAACGCTACCTCCGTCTCCGCCGTCGCCACCATCCGGGCCACCGTCGGGTACAAATTTTTCGCGGCGAAATGAAACGACACCGCTTCCACCGTCTCCGGCTTCCGCGCGGATCTCTACTTCATCGACAAACTTCATGGTTACTCTCTTACTGGTTGTTCAGCACCTGCTATTATAGCAAGTTCATAGCGGCTTGATCAGCATGGGCAAATGCCTAACTACCGGTATGTGGCTCATATCTGACAGGAATAAGGTTAGAACAAATTAGAGTTCTGCTCTATAAAAACAAAAAACCCCGCCTAAGCGGGGTTTTTCAATATTCTTTTACCGATTACTCAGCAATGATGCTAACGTATTTACGGTTTAAAGGACCTTTCTGCTCAAAAACAACTTTACCGTCTGCTTTTGCGAAGATTGTGTGGTCTTTACCGATACCTGCGTTAGTACCTGCGTGGAACTTAGTACCACGTTGACGAACAATGATGTTACCCGCTAGTACAGATTCACCACCGAAACGCTTAACACCTAAGCGTTTACTTTCTGAATCGCGACCGTTACGAGTACTACCAGCTGCCTTCTTATGTGCCATCTTTCTGTACCTCTAAATTAAGCGCTAATGCCAGTGATTTTAACTTCAGTGAACCACTGACGGTGGCCCATCTGCTTACGAGAATGCTTACGACGTCTAAATTTAACGATCTTAATTTTCTCGCCACGACCGTGAGATACAACTTCAGCTGTAATCTTACCACCGTTTACGAACGGCGCACCGATCTCGATTTTTTCACCATCAGCTACAAGAAGTACTGAATCAAATTCAATTGATGCACCAGTCTCAACGTCTAGTTTCTCTAGACGAATTGTTTGACCTTCAGTCACACGGTGCTGTTTACCACCACTTTGGAAAACCGCGTACATAATTAACTCCGTCTGTGCGCCCTCAAATCGACGCAACTTAATATTCTTCAATAGGGCGCGAAGTTTACGCTAATGTGCTACTTCGCGCAAGCCCTAGATCGCAAATAAATGAATAAAAAATAGCTAACTTGAGGGCGTAATAATATTTTCATTTATTCTAACGAAAAGGTGTGATAAGCCAAGCTCTTTTTTGCTTTCTTACTCACGAATTTTGATAGGAAATGACCACAAAGAACAAAAAACAAACAAAAGCATCGATTTATTAAACTCTATCAAGGCAAGTTATCGAGTCACGGGAATTTTTAATGTACACTTGCGACTCGAACATCCCTGAATGAGGCTTTAGCTCGGAGCGTTATGGATATCAAAGCGATCCAGAGATTGATTGAGCAAGACATGCTTGCCGTTAATCAACTTATAGGCGACCAAATGCAATCTGACGTCGCACTGGTTAATCAACTTGGCTTATATATAGTCAATAGTGGTGGAAAACGCATCCGCCCTATGCTGGCACTTTTGGTTGCTAAGGCATTGGGTTATCAGGGCGATAAACACGTTACACTGGCGACCATTATCGAGTTTATCCACACAGCCACTTTGCTGCATGACGACGTCGTTGATGAATCAGCTCTGCGTCGGGGTGAACCCACTGCCAATGCCGAGTTTGGTAATGCGGCAAGCGTGTTAGTTGGCGACTTTATATACACCCGTTCCTTTCAGCTGATGGTTGGACTTGAGAATATGGAAGTCATGCAAATCCTGGCTGATGCGACCAATATTATCGCAGAGGGCGAGGTTTTACAGCTGATGAACTGTAACGACCCGGACACGACAGAGCAAAGCTATATGCAGGTAATATATAGTAAAACGGCTAAACTGTTCGAAGCCGCAACTATGCTACCCGCAGTTATCCTGAACAAATCAGATGCAACCAAAGAAGCTCTGAAACTCTATGGTATGCACCTGGGCACAGCATTTCAGTTAGTTGATGATGTGCTCGACTACAGTGCCAATGCTGAGCAGCTCGGAAAAAACATTGGTGATGACTTAGCCGAAGGCAAACCAACGCTGCCGTTAATTTACGCAATGCGTCACGGCACTGATCACCAGATTGCACAGATCCGTGATGCCATAGCAAACGGTAATGGCCTCGATAACCTGAACGAAATTCTGGCTACGCTTGAGCAGACCAACGCGCTTGAACACACTATGGAGCGCGCCCGCACAGAGTCGCAAAAAGCCATTGAGCAACTCAGTGTACTCGAGGAGTCAGAGCACAAAACAGCTCTGGTTTCATTGGCAAAACTAGCGGTAGAGCGCAGCTATTAAGCGGATAAAAGACATTAAAAAAGGCTGCTCAGGCAGCCTTTTTTAGTTGAGGTGATTACCCTTCTTTTGGACGATAACCTTCAATCTCAACGTCTTTACCTTCAAACAAAAAGCCCACCATCTGATCTTCGAGTTGCTGGCGGTGTTCAGGATCCATCATGTTCAGGTGCTTCTCATTGATCAGCATAGTTTGCTTGTGCTGCCATTGTTGCCACGCTTCTTTACTGATGTTGTTGAAGATACGTTCGCCAACTTCACCCGGATACAGTTGAAAATCCAGTCCAGGAGCTTCTTTTTGTAGCTTTTGACAAAATACGGTACGTGCCATCTCTTTACCCTTTAAGCATTCATTTAGGTTAAGTTTACCCCATTGCCTTTAAGACTTTAACCAACTTTTTAGTCGGTGCCGCTAAGCCCACCTCTGCCGGCTGTGCCAGCGCGTACCACAAGAGCGGGTTATCGTGAACACAGTCAGGAACAGCGCTTAATTCAACAACTACCGGAGTGATAGTTAATTCAAAGTGGGTAAATATGTGGACAAATGGCGACAATGTTTGTCGGCTGCCCGAAATACCCTGCTGCGCCAAAAACGTCTCAAGCTCTGTCAGCTCGCTAAACTCAAAGAAACCAAACAAACCGCCCCAGATACCGCTACTGGGGCGCTTTTCCATCAGCACTTTGTCATCCGCTCGTACTATTAAGTGATAAGTGGCTTTTTTGGGTTTGACTTTTTTCGGCTTCGAATTTGGAAATTCCTTCACCCTGCCCTGTTGGTATGCCTGGCAACGACTGACCAATGGACAAGCCTCACAATCAAAATTGCTGCGACTACATAAACTGGCCCCCAGATCCATCATTGCCTGATTATATTCAGTCACACTGTCTTTGGGTGTCAACGCATCGGTCAATGCCCAGAGGTGATTTTCAACCTTCTTAACGCCATACCAGCCTTCAACCATAAAAAAGCGGGCCAGTACACGTTTTACATTGCCATCCAGAATAGGGTGTGGCTGCCCCAGAGAAAGAGAGAGTACCGCCCCCGCCGTAGAGCGACCAATACCAGGCAGTGCCATTACTTCCTCCAGTGTTTCAGGAAATTTTCCCTGATACTCATCACGTACAATTTTTGCGGTCTTATGTAAGTTTCTTGCACGAGCGTAATACCCGAGCCCTGTCCAGTGATGTAATACTTCGTCCTCTGGTGCATTCGCTAAATCTAAGATGGTGGGAAATCGCGCCATAAAACGCTCAAAATACGGGATCACAGTCACAACCTGAGTTTGTTGTAACATTACCTCGGATACCCAAACTTTATACGGGGTCTTCTCTAGTTGCCAGGGCAGCGTTTTACGCCCATGTAACTGGTACCAGTCGACAACTTGCGTGGCAAACCACTGGGCCTGCTCATTATTTACTGTCATTGCGAGACTCTGCTTTTACTTGCTAATACACGCGCCAGTGTATGAAGCTATTTTCAAAGGTCAAGCTCTTGTACTTGGCGCTGTGAATAGCGATAATGTGCGCCCATTTTTTACACCGAAGATGAAGACCATGAACGAATCGAGTAAAACAGCTCTGGAACAAGCTGAGCAGGAAGGCAAATACATTCGCAAAGTGCGTAGCTTTGTAAAACGTGAAGGCCGCCTGACCAAAGGGCAAGCTGCTGCCATTGAGAAATGCTGGGCAACGATGGGCCTGGAGCATGCTCAGGGTCGCCTGGACTTTGCTGAGGTGTTTGGCAATGACAATGATGTTGTGGTCGAGATTGGTTTTGGTATGGGTAAATCGCTGGTAGAAATGGCGAAAAATACACCAGACCAGAATTTTATTGGCATTGAAGTGCACCGCCCTGGTGTTGGTGCCTGCCTGATGGAAGCGGATGAACAAGGTGTCACTAACCTGCGTGTATTCGAACATGATGCAGTCGAAGTACTGGCAGACTGTATTCCAGATGCCAGCCTGGCAAAACTTCAGCTGTTTTTCCCAGATCCCTGGCACAAGAAACGTCACCATAAACGTCGCATCGTTCAGACCGAATTTGTTGAGAAGCTCCGTACTAAATTGCGTATTGGCGGTGTTTTCCATATGGCGACAGACTGGGAAAACTATGCAGAGCATATGCTGGAAGTGATGCAGGCCGCGCCAGGTTTCAAAAACCAGTCCGAAACTAATGACTATGTACCTCGTCCAGATTTTCGCCCATTAACCAAGTTTGAACAACGCGGTCACCGCCTCGGTCATGGCGTCTGGGATCTGATGTTTGAGCGCACGGCCTGACTTGTCATTGCTACCGGGGCATAGCGCCCCGCCTATTCTGGATCTGAGATGCAAAAATTAACCAACCCTAGCTTGCTGTTACTGCGCAATGAAGAAGAGTTGACGGGCCAGCATATTTTGGTGATCAATCACCAGCGTGATGGTTTTCTGTCTGAACTGAAGCAATTAAACCCGCAGGCCGTCATCAGCGCATTTAGTTATGACTTTGCGGATCACCTGGCAGCCGACTCGGTCGCAAATATCAACAGCTATGTGTCACACAGCCTGCCTGTGCTCGATGATTTAGACTTAATCATATACTACTATCCAAAGTCCAAGCCTGAAGCGCAGATGATGTTCGACAATATTCGTGCACTGTGTTCTGAACAGACCCGTTTACTCGTGGTTGGTGAAAATAAAGGCGGGGTTAAGTCAGCGGAAAAGCAGCTGCAAGATAAATGCGAAACACATTACAAACTCGATAGCGCCAAGCATTGTATTTTGTACGAATTTGCTCAACTGCAAACTGAGGCACACTTTGATATTGCCAGCTATCAGCAAACCTTCGCCATTGCGGTTGCAGGGCAACAGTTTGACGCTGTCAGTGTCCCCGGTGTGTTTAATCATGGCAAGCTGGATGTCGGGACCAAACTCCTGCTTGAAAACCTCGATTTGCCAGCCCATGGTAACATGCTCGACTTTGGCTGCGGTGCAGGGATCATTGCCACCTTTGTACTCAATCAGTCACCAAGAATTCGCTTCAGCTGCCTGGATGTCAATGCATTGGCTTTATACGCCTGCGAGCAAACTGTACGCTTAAATGGCCATAAGGTTGAACTGGTACTCAGTGATGGCCTCAAGCAGTTGAAAGGCCGCTTTGATGCCATTATCAGTAACCCGCCTTTTCATACCGGTATAAAAACTGATTATGATATAGCTGAAGGGTTTATCAATAGTGCTACCATGCATATGAACAAAGGTGCCCAGCTGCATATTGTCGCGAATAGCTTCTTAAAGTACCCACCACTTATTGAGGCACGCTTTGGGCATTGCGATACGCAGATAAAAAACACCAAATTTGCTGTTTATCGTGCAATCCTGAACTGATGCAAAGCCAGTTCATGCAAAAGTTGAACTGGCTCCAATCCTATCCTATCGCCATCCCAGCCTTCTTAATACTCTATTTAAAAGAGCAAAGTGCTGAATCGTTTCGTAAAATGTGAGCTTTTTTGTGTTCTATACTGCTAAACTAAGGTGAGTGAATAGCAGGCAAGCGGGATTTGTGGTCTCCCAATGGGTAAATACGCAACAAAAACAAGTATAAGAAAAGTGCTGATCAGTGCCGTCATGCTAGTTACGGCGCTGTCTTTGTCCCTGTCTATCTCAATTTCGACCTACCTCGACGTTAAAAAGCAAAAGCAACTGATCATCAACAAGCTGGAGATGATCGCTGAAATCATTGCGTTTAATGCCCAGGTAACGCTGATTTTCGATGACAGAAAAACCGAAGAAAAGCGTCTAAAATCGTTTGATAAGGTTGATTTGGTCAAGAACATTCACATCTATGCGATTGATGACGTAACGAACAGGCCCGTGTTTTTCACCAGCTACAATGCCAGTAAAACGCCCCCAGTGCCGCTCAAGGTCAATCAAATAGAGGAACTCCGAACACCTAAGATATCTGAAGACTACATTGAGCTTATCCTGCCCGTAGAATACGAAGGTAATATAGAAGGATATGTTTATCTGCGTGGCGGCCTTGAGCACCTGGCAGAATATATAAACAGAAAAATTTTGGTTGATATCGCCTTGACCCTGTTTGTTCTTGTGTTGGTGATGTTTGTCGCCCGGGGGATCCAAAAACGGATCGCCAGCCCCATCGAATCTCTCTCAACCCTGTTGCAGGACGTTTCCAAGAATCACAACTACGCCACTCGGGCTGAGAAAAGTGACATAGAAGAAATCAATATTCTGGCGAACAACCTCAACATCATGCTTACCAGGACGCAAAACCAGCTTGAACGCCATCAGGCCGACAAGCAGGAAATAAAGCAACTCAACCAAAGCCTGGAAGAAAAAGTAAACCAGCGTACGATAGCGCTTAGAGAAGCAAATCAGGAGCTGCTTAACACCCTGGAGCGTATGCACCAGTATCAAAATCAGATTGTTGAAAATGAAAAAATGGCCTCACTTGGCCAAATGGTTGCAGGCGTTGCGCATGAAGTAAATACCCCCATTGGGCTGGGAGTAACCGGCTCAACATTGCTGCGTGATAAACTCAGCGACATAGAAGTTGCCTTCCAGCAAAAAACGCTGACCTCCAAACAGCTGGAACGGTTTATAAAAGAAGGGATCGAGAACCTGGATCTCATTTATCGTAATCTCAACAGAGCGGCCGACCTTATTTCCAGCTTTAAGAAAGTGGCTGTAAGCCAGGATATTGAGATCAATTCAGACGTCAATATCACTAAATTGCTTAACGCCGTTATGGGCGCGATGCGCACTGAGCTGGAACTCAAAGCGCCCCAGATCCATATTGACTGCCCTGAAGACCTCACCATCAGAAGCAAATCTGGCTTGCTGCAACAGGTGTTTGAACAATTGTTTTCAAACTCTCTGCTCCATGGATTTGTAAGTAACGAAAATAACGAAATTGCTATAAAAGTGAACCGTGAAGACCCGCAATTAACGATTGTATACAGCGACAATGGTGTAGGCGTGCCCAATGCGATCAAAAAGCGTATTTTTGATCCATTTGTTACAACAAGGCGGGGAGAAGGTGGCAGTGGTTTAGGTATGCACCTGGTGTATAATTTGGTCACTCAGGCACTAGGGGGAAGCATTACGCTGCAAGAAGACTATAAATCAGGTACTCAATTTGTGATTAGTCTGCCTCTGAAAGGAGGTACACAGTGAGATTAATGTACCTATTTATTTTGTGTTCACTTGCGTTGTTTTCTACATTTAGCTACGCCAAATCGCCCGAGGAAATCCGCTCAGCTTTTTTATATCAGATGGCAAAGTTCATTGATTTTCCAGAGCAAAAAAATAAGAAAACAACTCGTTTTTGTTTTTACGATATCAAAAAAGGTCCAGGTGCTGTTTTATATAGTAATCGTACCTTAAAAATACGCTTAAAGCCGATAGAAATAATCGAAGTGAAAAAGTCTGAGTCGTTGCGGGAACTTTCCCAGCGATGTGATATCACATACATTGATGAAACAATGGAAGATGATATACTCTCCGCTTGGACCGATACAATGGCCCTAAGTATGGTAACTGTGGGCGAAAGTATCGAATTTTTGGAAGGGGGTGGGATTGCGTCCTTGGTCCAGGAAGGGAGTAAGATAAGGCTGTATATAAACAAGCAAGAAGTCACTCAGCACAACTTTAAAGTGCTTTCTCGGTTGCTTGCCGTCTCCAAGTTTTATCCTAACTGATTTTACTTGTTAACAATTGAATATACTCCTATAATCGTTAACATTCGGTTTTATTATATAACGCCGAAGATTTTGTAAATACAATATTCCGAAAAGGTTAATTAATAATGCAAACGCCAGTCATTCTAATTGTTGAGGATGAAGACGTAACTCGACTGAACCTCGTTAGTTTATTTGAAGCCGAAGGTTATAAGGTAATTGAAGCCATAGATGGCGATGATATGCATGAAAAATTGACATCTAACGATGATGTCAACTGTGTAATCATGGATATTAACCTGCCAGGCAAAAATGGCCTTATCCTGGCCCGTGAGTTACGCCAGAAGAAAAACATCGGCCTAATTTTCTTAACCGGCCGTGACAACGATGTCGACCGTATTCTTGGTCTTGAAATCGGTGCCGACGACTACGTAACTAAGCCTTTCAATCCACGAGAGCTTACAATTCGCGTGCGTAACCTGATCTCTCGTACCGGCTCAAACCCGGAAGAGTCCAGCATTGATAGCAATGGCGTCATCACCTTTAACGGTTGGGAGCTGGATGAGAATAGCCGCTGTCTGACTTCTCCAACAGGTGAGTCAAAACGCTTACCTAAAGGCGAGTATCGCGCGTTGCGCCTGATGCTTGACTCACCAGGTCGTATCTTTAGCCGTGAGCAGCTTATTAAGCATATGACAGGTCGTGAGTTGCGTGCAAACGACAGAACAGTTGACGTGACTATTCGTCGTATTCGTAAGCACTTTGAAACCGACAACAACACTCCTGAACTGATCAGCACCATTCATGGTGAGGGCTACCGCTTCATTGGGAAGATCGATAGCCAGTAAGTTTGCGTTACGAGTTTTCAGCGAGTTTTGCAATTAATGAGTGAAGGGCAGTTTGCCCTTCTCTTATTTTCATTTCCAGCTCTGCCAGCCAGTCCGCACGTTGTGCCATACTTGCTTCTTCACCCTCAAGCTCCATTGTCTTTGCATGTAGCTGAACATTTTGCAGCCCAACTGAGCCTGCAGCGCCTTTTAATTTGTGAGCGACAGAGACATAAGTCTCGGTATCATCTCCCTGATTCGCTTCATCAAGCTCATTACAGTATGTCGGGTTAAGTCGCGCAAACAAGTCACAACTGCGCTTAAATGCTTCAATGCCCATAGATGAAACAAAGTCGGTGATGGTTTCAACATCGAGCAGGGCTTGCTCCTGCTCACTCAATTGCAGTGGCTCAGCTTCTGGTGAGGATTGTTTATCCTTGCTTGCTTCAATACCAAACAACTCTGCAAGCATTTTGTCCAGTTTGGTCGTATTGATGGGCTTGGCCAGCGCCCCCTGAATATTAATGCCCTGTAATTCCTGCTCTGCGCTGCGCACATTCGCTGTCAGAGCGACAATAGGCAGCTCGTCAAAGTGGCTATCGGAGCGAACCTGCCTTGCTACTTCATCACCATTAATATCTGGCAACTGCATGTCTAGCAGGATAAGGTCTAGTTCGTCTTCAGTTTCGACCATGGACAGCGCATCTTCTCCGGTTTCTGCCCAGATGACTTCATGCCCACGTTGCTCCAGCAAGTTTGTCGCTATCTCGGCGTTGAGCGGCACATCCTCAACCAACAGGATATAAAGGCTGCGCCCTGCATAGCTTTGCTCATTCGGTGCAGCACACAGCTCCAACGGCAACTCAACATCAAAGCGACTTCCCTCTCCTTGCATACTGCTTACATGAATTGTCCCTCTCATGGCGTGCACCAGAGCTTTTGTCACAGCCAAACCTATGCCCGAACCTATGGCATTATTGCCACTGGCATCAGGCGCTTTATAGTACATATCGAAAATCCGTTCCTGCTGATCAGATGGGATCCCCATGCCCGTATCAATCACACTGATCGACAACCAGGGACCGTCTTCACGGTTCTCACGGCGACACTCAAGCGTCACGCCACCCCGGTGCGTAAATTTTACTGCATTGTTGATCAGGTTCCACAACACCTGACGCAGCCGGGTTGGATCCAATAAAGCATGAATATCCAGCAAGCCTGTACGTTTAATGTTGAACTCAAGGCCCTTTTGCTCTGCAATAAGACCCGCAAAGTTCACTACATCATTGATAAAGTCCGAGACATTAATGCTGTCTGTCGCAATATCCAGTTGTTCCCTGTCTATCTTGTCCAGGTCAATAATATCATTGAAGATATTACCCAAAGTTTCAGCACTGGAAAAAACGGTGTTGCACCAGCTCTTTTGCTGCTTTGTCAACTCGGTATCGAGCAACATACGGGTCAGTCCGACAATACCATTGAGCGGTGTACGAAGCTCATGGCTCAATGTGGCAATAAATTTCCCTTTGTCTTTGTACGCTGTTTCAAGCGCCTGCTCCGCTTCTTTACGGCTGGTGATATCACGTCCAAACGCCAGCAGCCCGATATATTGCCCATCGTCATTTATGAAGGGCAGCTTACGCATCTCAAACCAACAGTTTTCATTGGCGACAGGATACTCGACATCGACATTGATAGATTGCTGGGTCTCAATAACGTGCTCATCGGTTTGCAGCACCTCAGGAATGTCTTGCTCACCAAACACCTGCTGTACCGTATGTCCGATGAGTTCTTCGCTGGTTTTACCAATGACTTGTTCGAATTTCTTGTTGCACCCGGCAAACACCCCGCGCTCGTCACGGTAGTAAAACAAATCGGGGGAAGAATCCACAATACTGCGCAACAGCATACTTTGCTGCGCCAGCTCTTGCTCAGCTTTACGGCGCTCCGAAATCTCTTTACGTAGCTCTGCAATCGCCCTGTGCTTGGCATGCAACGCCATTTTCCGCTCATCGATTTCATTATTTAGCCGGTTGATATTGTCTTTGAGGGTCTGATTGAGCAACTTTTCCTGCTGCGTGGCTGATTCGAGATACTCCTTTGAAGCATCAAGCTGGCGCATTGCATAGATGGCAACAGAAAGCAGCAATGGCGAGGTCAAGGCCGCAAACAATACAACGGACAGCACATTGACCAGTGTCACTTCACCAAGTGCGACGTAATAAAACATGCACGCCAACACCAGAGACACGATCAGCACAAATGCATAGGCGACAATACCCGCCCAACGGTCCCCGTAGTTCCTAATCAAATTTGATAAAATTCGGGCCCAGGTCCCAAATGAAGAATCAAGCATAATAAAATCACCTAGTTAACTTCTACATTATACCTGACCCAAACACAGAAGCGAGTGACCAAAAGTCGCAAGCGACATTGCACAAACCAAAATAACCCCGCCAGCTCCCGTATTCAGGGTCTTTCATCGGTGTTTAGAAAGTCGACTTAAGCGTATGATTTTTTGCACACTTGGGCGATTTTTTTACCAGATAATTTCCAATGGGCTCGGCAAGTTGTGACATTTTGGTGTAACATGCCTCCCCCTTATAGTCGTGATTAAGAGAGTTCAAATGCCAACTTCAATGCCTGACATTGCACATTCTGCTGACGCCTTACAAGAAGGTAAGCTGGACTGGGTAGGAATGGGAAATATCGAGCTGCCTTTATTGTTATCCAGCAAAGGGTTGAATGACACACCTGTGACTGCCAAAGCAGACGCATTTGTCAGCCTGGACAGGAAAGATGCCAAAGGCATTCATATGTCACGACTATTTTTGGCACTCGACGAATTGTCGTGTGAACAGAGACTTTCTCCGAGCTCTATTCGTGCGGTGCTGGACAGTTTTATCACCAGCCACGAAGGCCTGAGCCAAAGCGCCAAAGTCACCTTTAATTTCGAATTACCTTTGCGTCGTGCTTCATTACTGAGTGGTAAGCAAGGTTGGAAAAATTACCCGGTTATTATCACAGCTACCCTGCAGGACGGCCAGTTTAACCTGGAGTTAGCCGTTGATGTTACGTATTCATCCACCTGCCCCTGCTCGGCCGCTCTGGCTCGCCAGCTAATCCAAAACGCTTTTGAGCAAAAATTTGCCGGTCAGTCTCTCGACCATGCCAGTGTACATGCCTGGTTAGGTACAACCGAGGGAATTTTAGCCACACCACACTCACAACGCTCAGTGACTAACATCAAAGTAAAACTGGATGAGCACTGTCAGGAGTTTGACATACTGGGTTTAGTGGACCTGGTGGAAGATGAATTGAAAACGCCAGTTCAGGCAGCGGTTAAACGTGAAGATGAGCAGGAGTTTGCCCGCCTTAATGGCCAAAACCTGATGTTCTGTGAAGATGCTGCCAGAAAACTTAAGGCCTTGTTTGAGCAAGAAAACTATCAGGACTACTATATAAAAATAAACCATTATGAGTCGCTGCATGCACACGATGCGGTCGCTTATGCAGTAAAAGGGTTGAAGGACGGTTATCGCATCTAATCCTTCGAGATGCTTTTGGCATCATTTAAGCTCGGTGACAACCAGCCGCCGAGCACACCACCTCATTATCTTCATCAAAAATCACTTTAGGCACACTCTTTGCTTAATAATCACCAAGTCAAATTGTTGTCGTGGAGTGATTTATGGAACTAACATTACTATCTATTCTGGCGCTGGTCGTTATTGCTTCCATTGTTATTTCAAAGTATACGGATACCGGCGGTAACCCCTATCCGTTTAATCGAAAAGAGTCTGTATTTACAACAGTAGAGGCCTCGTTCCTGCAGCTGTTAGAGCGTTCAGTGGGTGACAAGTTTAAAGTTGTGAGCCGGGTCAAGCTGATCGAGATCATCGAGTGCAAACCTGGCTTGTCTAAAAAGGCGCGTCGCTCAGCCATCACCAAAGCGCAAAACAAACAGCTTGATTATGTATTGGTTGATAAAGAAACCCTGAATATTGTTGCCGCAGTTGATCTGGTTAATAACGCCAACAAAAACGGCCACAAAGCGCAGAAAGACTGGTTTGTTAGCGGGGCTCTGGAATCCGCCGGTATTCCACACATTCGTATGAAGGTCAAAAGTGGTTATAAAAGTGCAGAAGTGCGTGCTGCAATCCTGTTCAAACTGGGTAAAAAGCCAGAACCACAAAGCAAGCCGCGTAATCGTAATTACAAGCCTGCGGTACTCTCACCCTCTCAGGCCAAAGCCGCCGCCACTCAGTTAGCCGAGATATAGCCAAGCCTATTTGCTGTCACCCATTATATGGGCTGACAGCAAAACCCTTTCCCCACCTAACTCCATATTCTCAGCACCCATTTATGATATATAATGAGCAGCACTGTTAAAAAATAAGAGAAGACTATGAAAGTAGGCATTATTGGCGCCATGGAACAGGAAGTCACTATCCTGCGTGGCGCAATGAAAAACACGCAAACCGCAACCAAGGGTGGGTTTACTTTTTACCATGGTGAACTGGGTGGTCATGAAGTCACGCTGGTTCAGTCTGGTATCGGTAAAGTCGCTGCAACCGTTGCTACCACTTTGCTTATCGACAACTATACGCCGGATTGTGTGATCAACACAGGCTCTGCCGGCGGTTTCGATCCCGAACTCAATGTCGGCGATGTGGTGATCTCTTCAGAAGTAAAACACCACGATGTAGACGTTACCGCATTTGGCTATGAACTGGGTCAGGTTCCTCAAATGCCGGCAGGTTACAGCGCGCATTCGGCTCTGGTTGATGCAGCTCAGCAAAGTGTTGGCGAATTGGCAGATATTCAGACGAAAGTTGGTCTTATCTGTACTGGTGATTCCTTCATGTGCGATCCCGTACGTATCGATAAGACGCGTCAGGATTTCCCTGAAATGCTTGCCGTTGAAATGGAAGGTGCAGCAATCGCGCAAGCTTGCCATGTGTTAAACACCCCTTTTGTTGTGATCCGTTCATTGTCTGATATCGCGGGCAAAGAGTCGCCACAATCGTTCGAGGCTTACCTGGAAATTGCCTCAGTGAACTCCTCAAAGCTGGTAACAGCCCTGCTGGCTAAGCTGGATCAGGTTTCGCTCTAAGGTGTTAACTGAACAATTGCAAGCCCATACGGGCTTGCTGATATTTCTACTGGCTACACTCAGCGCAATAGGATTCAGAACCTCCAGCCTGTATCACCCCAATGTGCTTATGACCTTGTTGTTTGCGAATCTCGCACAGAAAGTCTGCCGACCAAAAGCCTCTGCGGGTTATCAATTGCTATCCGGAAGTCTCGCATTTGTACTGCCAATCCTGACCATGTTGATATTACTCGCCACACTCGGCTATTTGTCTTTCTACCCCCAGTGGCTTGGTGGCCTGGTACTGTTTCTTTGTCTTGATATCCAACATGAGCGCCGTGCAAAGCGTATTGCCATCTTAGTAAAACAACAACAAAAGGCCGCCGCGCGTCAGTTGCTGAGTGCCATGGTCAAACGGGATGTCGAGCAGCTCTCTGCCATGGGCATTTGCAAGGCTTGCCTGGATAGTCTGGCACTGCGGGGGATCAGACACTTTTATGTGGTGATTATCTTCTATCTTATTGGTGGACCTTTGCTGGCCCTGAGCTATAAACTGATGCTACTGTGTGATCAGGCCTGGCGCAGCAAGATGAGACCAGATGCGTCGTTTATGAAGCCTCTGCAAGTGTGTCTGACGGTATTTGAATGGTTACCCGTAAGGGCGTTAGTCCTAATGATGGCGCTGACACAAAACCTCAATAAAACACTCCATTACCTCAGGCATTATGGCCAGTTTTATCGACCCGGTAACTCGGGCTGGATTTTGACGTTATTCTCGGCGAGTCTGAACACACAACTGGCGGGGCCGCGCTTTTATCAGCAACAGCGCTTTGACAATATGCGCATTGGCAGCGATACCCCTCCTGAACCCGAGACCATTGCACTGATGCTGAAGTTACTGGCGACCATGCGCTGGTTTTTCCTTTGCGCCCTGTGTTTATGCTGGCTAACCGTTAATATTCTGACTCATTAAAAAAAGGCGACCAGATGGTTCGCCTTTTTCATGTTCATATTCGCTTGTTCAGCTCGTCGAATTATTCAACGCTGATTTTAGCGAATTTGCGTTTACCAACCTGATAAATCGCCGTGGAGCCTTTTTCCACACTCAGTTTAGAGTCGGTGACTTTCTCTTCACCATTAAGTTTAACCGCGCCTTGTTTGATCATCCGCATTGCTTCTGAGGTACTGGCTACCAGGCCTGCTTCTTTCAGTACATTGGTAATGAAAGTCGCTGATTCCGCGATGGTAATGGTCACTTCAGGAATATCATCTGGCAGTGCATTTTTCTGGAAGCGCTTGATAAAGTCCTGATGCGCTGCCTCGGCATCCGCTTCACTGTGGAAACGTGCAATCATTTCTTTGGCAAACTCGATTTTAATGTCTCGTGGGTTGCGACCACCAGCTACTTCTTCTTTCAAGCCTGCAATCTCTTCCAGAGATTTAGCACTGAGCAACTCATAGTAGCGCCACATCAGCTCATCAGAAATCGACATCACTTTACCAAACATATCGTTTGGTGCATCTGTGATACCAATGTAGTTACCCAAAGACTTAGACATCTTCTGCACACCATCGGTACCTTCAAGCAACGGCATCATCAGCACAGTCTGCGGCTTCTGGCCTTCTTCTTTTTGTAACTCCCTGCCCATCAGCAGGTTAAAGCGTTGATCGGTACCACCCAACTCAACATCCGCTTCAAGCGCTACCGAGTCCCACCCCTGAACCAGAGGGTAAAGAAATTCATGGATGGCGATTGACTGACCGCCGGCGTAACGCTTTTTGAAATCATCACGTTCCAGCATACGGGCAACTGTTTGACGTGCTGCAAGCTTGATCATGCCCGCACTGCCTAATTTCTCCATCCACTCGGAATTGAACGCCACAGTGGTTTTAGCTGGATCCAGGATCTTAAACACTTGCTCTTTATAGGTTTCAGCATTGGCCAGAACATCGTCACGTGTAAGTGGCTTACGCGTGACATTTTTGCCAGTCGGATCGCCAATCATGCCAGTGAAATCACCGATCAGGAAAATGACCTCATGGCCTAAGTCTTGGAAAGTTTTTAGCTTGTTGATAAGGACAGTATGGCCCAGGTGCAGATCTGGCGCTGTTGGATCAAAACCGGCTTTGATCCGCAACTTTTTACCAGACTTCAGTCTTTCTTTTAAATCTTCTTCAATCAGAATCTCTTCAGCACCACGCTTTATCTCTGCTAGTGCCGTTTCTATGTCCACAGTTGTCACGCCAACCTCACTCCAACAATTTAATCAGTTAATCGCCCGATTTTAGCTTATATTCGGGGCAGTTTAAATGTATAAAAGACTGGTATTTGCGCATTATTACGTATATGCTGCACTATTATTTGCAATAATTCTTGACAGCGGAAAAGGCACGTTATGGTACATGCAGTGCACAAACTCCCAAAAAAACACAAGTTGCTGATCCTGGGCTTGCTGTCAGCAATGGTCGCTATTGCACTCATCCCATCTGAGAAGGCAACAGCCTCCCGTGATCACGACAAAAGCGCGCTCGAAGTTGGCAAAAGATACGAACTGCCACTCAACGTCGGTGAGCAACAACCTGAACTCACCGAACTCAGTGAAGCGCCTGCCGACATAGCAGAGCCGATTGTCCCTGAAACTATCCAGTACGACTTCAAAGATCATCAGGTCCGCAACGGCGATAGTCTGGCAGTAATTTTCAAACGTGCCGGCTATTCGGCACAGACGCTTCATAACCTCGTCAATACCAACGCTGAAACACGTAAACTGACCAAGATACACCCTGGTGAGGTACTCAGTTTTGCCAGCGATGAGCAAGGTGAATTGCTGCAGCTTAAATATGTGCTCTCAAAAACAGATACTCTGTTGGTAAGTCGGACCGATGAAGGTAATTACGCTACACGCATAGAAAGCAAAGAAATTGAAACGGTTGAAAAATCAGCCGGTGGTGAGATCAAGTCCAGTTTCTGGACAGCCGGTATTACCGCTGGCTTATCGGAGCGCCAGATCATGAACTTTGCTCATATTTTCGGCTGGGATGTCGACTTCGCCAATGACATCCGCAAGGGCGACCGTTTTACATTGATATATGAATCACACTTTGTTGACGGTGAAGAAATTGGCACGGGTAAAATTATCGCTGCTGAATTCATCAATCAGGGAGAGCGATATACAGCAGTTCGTCACTCTGACGGTGACTTTTATACCCCTGAAGGGCGCAGCATGAAGAAAGCCTTCCTGCGTGCCCCGGTTGATTTCAAGTATATTAGTTCTAATTTCAACCCTCGCCGCTTGCATCCGGTAACCGGTCGCGTGTCGGCACACCGCGGAATTGATTATGCAGCCAGAACAGGCACCCCAGTAGTGTCGGCTGGTAATGGTAAAGTCATTAAATCGGGCTACAACCGCCTGAATGGTAATTATGTGTTTATTCAGCATGGCAGCCAGTATGTGACTAAGTACTTGCACTTGCATAAGCGTCACGTTAAGCAGGGTCAGAAGGTCAAACAGGGCCAGAAGATAGGTACCGTCGGTGCTACCGGCCGGGTGACTGGTGCTCACCTTCACTATGAGTTTTTGGTGAATGGCGTACATCGCAATCCACGTACGGTTAAACTGCCAAAGTCACAGCCTTTACCAGCTGCTGAACTGGCAACGTTTAAGCCTCTGGCGCAGCAAATGCTGGCAAAGCTGGAGCGTAATCGCGAACTGATGCTGGCACTGAATGACTAATACCAAACAGCTAAACAAAAAAGCCACCGTCAGGTGGCTTTTTTATTGACTGAAAGTCAGACTAAGAGCCACTTACTTTCAGGTTTAAGAATTTTTCGAGGCCCTCAGGATCCGCTGCCAGCATCTGAACTTGCTGAGAAAAAGCGTTAAAGTTCATGGCTTCATCCACAAACACCTCTACCTTCAAAGCATTTAGCCCAGTGGCAAAGCCAGTGATCCCTTGTTTGACGGCATCAGAAACCGGCACCTGAGCAAGTTGCATTGTCAGCATTTGCTGAAATTGCTCTTTCGTCAGTCCTTTGCTGGTGAGTAATTCTGTAACTAATAGTTCCAGCTTTGGTTGCCCGTCAACGGCAAAGGTCAGCTTCTGTGGCTCCAGGGATTGTATTGCAGAAAGTAGCTTACTTTGCATTTGCAATTCCTGCTCCAGGGTCATCTCTGACCCCTGTTGCTGCATCTCAAGCGATGTACTCATCAACTCAGCACTATTGCCAAGATCAAAGTTAAATTCAAGACCAACAACACCCGCAGCCTCAACCGCCGATTTAAACTGACTGTTGCCAGTTTGCTCATCGTAACGCATGGATGAAGTGAGTGCGAAGTGAGTCCCAGCCAAAGCTGTGGATTGCTGCTCAAGTTCTGCCGCAATCGCCGGGCTTAAGGTCACATTAGTCAGCTTCACTTCGGTAAAGTCACTCACTGTGTCTGCTTCATAGCCCTGCAAACTGAATTCACCTATGTTCAGCAGCGCCTGCTGATCTATCGCATCTTTGACCACCAGGGACTGCACTTTGACAGTATCAGTAAACAGGTTGTACGAAGACCCCTGATACTCGATTAGCATGTCTGACTGCTCTGCAAATTGGCTGATCTGCTGCTCAATAACAAGTTCAGCCTGCTGATTGGCATAGAGATGAGCACCAACAACAGCAGCTGACATTACACCACCGAGTGCCAGCATGATCGTAGATTTTTTCATTTTTTTGAGTTTCCTTTAAAACAAGGCTTCAAGTGCATCACTGAGGCTGGCAACGGCAACGACCTCCATACCCTCAATGGCATCCTTTGGTTTATTTGCGATGGGTACAATAGCACGTTTGAAGCCATGTTTCGCGGCTTCGCGCAGTCTTTCCTGACCACTGGGTACCGGACGGATCTCACCACCTAAACCGACTTCACCGAATACCACCATCTGGCGCTCCAGCGCATGATTCTTAAAGCTGGACACCAGCGCGGCGATTAGCGCAAGGTCGGCACTGGTTTCAGACACCTTAACCCCGCCCACCACGTTCACAAACACATCCTGATCCGCTACCTGCAGACCACCATGACGATGCAACACCGCCAGTAGCATAGCCAATCGGTTTTGCTCCAGACCGACCGTCACACGCCGCGGATTGGCCAGTTGAGAGTAATCCACCAGAGCCTGCACTTCCACCAACAATGGCCGGGTGCCTTCCCAGATCACCATCACCAGAGAGCCAGGTGTTTGTTCTTCTCCGCGATTGAGGAAAATAGCAGAAGGGTTACTGACTTCTTTTAGGCCCTGCCCTGTCATCGCAAAGACCCCGAGCTCATTCACGGCACCGAATCGGTTCTTGTTGCCACGCAGAGTTCTGAAACGACTGTCACTACTGCCTTCAAGCAAAATGGAGCAGTCTATACAGTGTTCCAATACTTTAGGTCCGGCCAGTGACCCGTCTTTGGTCACATGGCCTACCATAATAATGGCAACCTGATTTTGCTTTGCAAAGCGAGTCAGATAGGCTGCACTCTCTCGTACCTGAGAAACGCTGCCAGGCGCAGACTGTACGTCGCTCATGTGCATGACCTGAATCGAGTCAATGACCATAATGGCCGGCTTTTCGCGTAATGCCAGTTGGCAGATACTCTCAACATTTGTTTCAGCGAGTGTACGTAATTTATTGGTTGGCAGGCCCAGTCGCTTTGCACGCATGGCAACTTGTTGCAGAGATTCTTCGCCCGTTACATATAAGGTCGACATGGTCTCGGCAAGCAAACACATGGTCTGCAACAGCAAGGTACTCTTACCAGCACCTGGTTCACCACCAATCAAAATGGCGCTGCCAGGCACGACACCGCCGCCCAGTACGCGATCGAACTCTTTGAATCCAGTGGTAAATCTAGGCAGAGATTCGAGATTAACTTCGTCCAGCGTCTGAACCTTAGCTTCAACGACACCGGCATAGCCGGCCATAGTACCGGCTCGTGGTGCAGCTTTCACAGAAGGGACTCTGAACTCAGTAATTGTATTCCAGGCTTTACATTCAGAACATTGCCCTTGCCATCGAGCAAATTCCGCTCCACAATCACTACAGACAAATGCGGTTTTCTTTTTTCCCATAAAAATCAAGGCATAGTTATTGCTTAAATTAAAACTCAATTAAGCTTAGTTCAACAGTAAGCGTTAATACTGACATAAATTTGGCAAAGGCTAAAACAATAACCGGGTAAGATCTGCTGATTTAAAATGTGTACCTATGGCTGAAGATAAATTACAACAATACCAAGACTTAATAGATGAATTAAAGATTGATCTCGGCGATCCTAATTTTGACTTTATCTTCAAGCAAAAAACGGCGCAACTCAGTAAGCCTGATCAGTTCTTGCTGAAAATGGAAATGACCCGGCTGTCACAACCCGTTGCCCGCTTTATTGATCTGCGCGGTCAGGTTTCCGGTCAAGTAAAACCCTACGAGTACGAAGGTAAGCAGCATTTTATGGACGATGTTGCTATTCGGGTGTTCGAACAGGAGGTCGCCCGATATGGCGGCTACACCTTAGCCGTATACGAAGCGGTCATGAACACCGACAATAATTTTAAGGTGATGCAGAAGCAGGCTGCCCAGCAGCAGGATGAAGATGTCACCGGGCTGGACGTCTCTCAGGCAACCCAATATATTCGCTTTGCTTCTTATGAAAGCCGTATCGAAGAGCGGATGAACTACTCAATCAAAATCACCGTCGAGTTTGGTAACCAACGGCTGGCCAATGCCAGTACATCGGACATCTCTCTCAGCGGTGCCAAAATCAAATTGGCACCAAACTATCACCTGCATAAAGGCGATCTGGTGTCACTAAGACTGGTGGGGCTGGAGCAAGATTTTGAGTTGGGCCTGAAAAGCGGGATCCAATACGAGGTCGTCGCCGTTGAACCAGTATCCAATGAGTATAATCATGTTCGCCTCAAGCGTACGTTTGTGGAGAACAACAGCGGCTTTGATGACTTCCTGCAAAGCTTTATTCATGGCAACAAACGACGCTATAAAATCAATCTGGATAATACAATGGATGCCGTCGTGTGCAAGGGGTATGAACAATACTACCTTCCACGCGTCAATTCCCTGTTCATATTCTTCAGCCAGGCCAATACCATGCTCTACCCGAGCCTGGTCCTGACAAATGAAAACAATGCACATATCAACTACTACTTTGAGGATGAACGCAAGACGTCTTCCCTTTATAGCGTGTTTAATCAGCAACGTCTGGATATGTTACTGCAGCGCCCGGAACCCGTAAAAGAAGCTTTTTGCTACACCTTCACGCATGGAAAGAACGGTAAGATCTACTTTTACTCTGCCTTTGACTGGGAGCTGAAAAAGTCTGCGGAGTTGCGTGATTTGTTTATGGGCTTTGGTAGCCAAAAAGACAGCTGGCGGATTTTTAAAGTGCAGCTCATGCCCAGTCATCATGAGGATGCTTTTATTCCTCTGTCCCTGCCATCCAGTGCCGGGAAGAATGTAGAAAAGCTCAATAAGCGCCCCACCCCCCGTGTGCAGGGACTAATTGAGAACGTTAAGTATCTGATGACTCTCAGTGATATTACCACTGAGCAGCAAACCGCTTACTATCAGGCATTGCAATACCCCAAAGAGCAGGTCAACCAAATCAAGCAGTTTGGTCACGGCAAGGCTAAAGTGCCGCCCCCGCTCGAAGTGGTGGCCCTTGAGTATGTTAATCTGCGTTCGCACAAACGCTATTTATATAAAACCGCAGCCACGGTTGTGCCAGACGACGGACAAGCTTTACACGGCTACACCCGAGATTTTTCCGTAATGGGTTTACAGGTCGCGCTGGAAGAAGCCACAACGTTACAGAAAGGGGATATTGTACACCTCGACTTACCTGAGTTGCAGAAAATCACCAAGCAACACAATCTGACAAAACTCAGATATGAGGTGATGGCTGTCAATAAGGCAAAAACCATCATTAACCTCAAGGTGAATATTCTCAGCAATGTGCAACACACGGCCATCACGTTTTTCAAGATCCTGATTGAAAGCAATAAAAATAAGCTTCAGCCCTGTGAAGAAGCACCAAGGATCCCCGGTCTGTCCCATGCACTGCGCAATATGGTGACCAAGAGTATTTGTCAGTTCCCTTTGTATCTACACAAAGCGGCGGCCCATTTTAGAATTGGCGCAATAGGCCAGGGGCTCTACCCGACGGCACTTCATACAATTTTGCTCTCTGAAGTGATCCATCATAACCATCAGGAATATGTCCAGACCCATGGCCTGTTACCCAGTGACTTCACTGGTGAATATCTGAGTGAACGGCTACGCAAGCAATCACGTCAGGACAAACCTCTGCAATACACAGTATTTTTACGTTTTGACCCACACGCTAAAGAACTGAAAGACGCGCTGAAAAGCCAATGTGTGGCAGCTGGTGAGTCGCTTGAGCCCTTGTTCTTATTCATCAAGCGTGCATTGAAAAAAGAGCTGCTGTTTGTGTTTCATTTGTATATATCCAAAACAGGACGCCCTGATATGGACTATCTGGCCAACGAGCTAAGATATGTCAGCCATTATGCGATACATAAAGCAAAGGGGCTCGAAGAAGCATTATGGAATGTGGCTGGAGTCTGTGACCTGATAGACATCACAGAACAAATCTTGCCGACCCTGGATGTAGATCAAAACCAGCTGGATGTGATGTCAGAGCGCAAAAAAGCCTGGTTAGCTAATCAACCAGGTACCTGACAGACCTGCACTGTCAGGTACTGTATATGCCTAGCTCAAGCCGCCAAACAAAGTCAGTAAGGCAGTCAGTACTAAAAAGAAAAGGATGTTACGTTTAACCAAACGCATCATACAGGTTGCTTCGTAAGTACAGCCAAAAAACTGCTGCTCTATCTGTTCAGCAGCCAGTGCAATGTCACTCACCACTCGCCGGTTAGACGTCTCAAAGTCGAGCAGGTATTTGAGCCAACACCCGGTGCCCTGGGTAAAGTTGCCTATGATCAGGTAGCCAAAACTGGCTATTCTGGCAGGCAACCAGTCAAGCCAAAATAGTAACTGGGAGAAGCGCTGTGTATGCGTGTCCAGTGTACTGCGTACCAGTGCCACCTGAGCGGGCATATCCTCTTCCTGACGCTCAGTCAGTGTGCTGACCAAAGAGCGCGCTGTTGCATATAACACGGCACCCGGTGCGCCCAATACAACAAACCAGAACATGACCGCGCAGTAATGCTGAAAATTAATCCACACTAAGGTTTGTCCGAACGTTTCGCCATTGCGTTCAGTTTCCGTACGCTCTTGTCCCATTTGTAATGCATAGAGCGTAACCGCCTCGGAATCACCCCGAGTCAATGCGTTGAGGTAGCCTTTGTACAGCCTGCGATAGCGTCCGCACCCAAAGCACACCAGCAATATCAGTACGTTCAACACTAACTGAAATAAGACAAAATCAGAGAGATGGAATACCACAGCAGTCAGCACTGCCGGTATGACAAACCAGATCATCACACCCAGATCAGAGCCCAAAACGCCCTTGTTGCTTAGCTGTTTTTTACTCCAGGTCAGGTACTTCGCTATATAGAAGTCAATCTGCCAATGTTCTGAGCGGGCGCCTAAACGCTCGATCACTAAAGCAATTATGATAGAAATTAACATCATGTCCGCTACTCTTATGTTATCAACGCAAAATATTTATCCCAATCGAACGCCACTCCGGGATCGCTCTTTCTGCCAGGTGCGATATCACTGTGGCCTACAATACGCTCTTTGGTCAGCTCTGGGAGCCTCTGTTGTAACCACACAGTGAGCTTAGCCAACGCCTGATATTGCGCCTCGGTATAAGCGGAAGTGTCTGTGCCCTCCAGCTCAACACCGATGCTAAAATCATTGCAGTTCTCTTGCCCGGCAAATTCAGAAACACCTGCATGCCAGGCCCGTTTATCAAATGGAACATACTGAACAACTGTGCCATCACGACGGATCACACAATGTGCGGACACCCTTACACCACGCAGTGACTCGAAACTAGGGTGTGCCTGGCAGTCCAGTGTCCCCATAAATAAATTGTCTATATGATCACCACCATATTCACCTTCAGGCAATGAAATGCAATGGATCACCAGTAGCGAAGGCTGACACGCTGCCGGACGCTCATTGTAATGTGGTGAATGCCGTTGCAGTGCACCACAAAGCCAATTTAACTGCATGAATAGAACCACTTAGCTAATCAATATTGTTATTACCTTAGCAAGTTTGCCATGCTTTCACTATGTTATTTTGACAGCCAAACCTGAGTAGCTGGAAGCTGACCCTGATAAACGACGTTGTCATTAACGGACTTAACGCAGTAGAATTAGGTTATTGAATAACAAAGCCAAGATAGCCCATGTTAAATGAACAGCTCACCCAGCTTGTTAAGCTGGCACTTGATGAAGACCTGAATAACCAAAACGCCACAGAGGGCGATATTACCGCCGCCCTGATCCCAGCCTCACAGCAGGCTCAAGCTTACGTGATCACACGTGAAGAGTGCATTTTTTGCGGCAAAGACCTGATCCTTGAGGTGTTCAGACAAGTTGATCCCAGTGTTCAGGTAAATGTACTGGTCGCTGACGGAGACAGGTTGCAGCCAAATCAACGTATTTTTGAAGCAACAGGCAGCGCGCGCGCTATCCTCACAGCAGAACGCACCGCACTGAATTTTGTTCAGACCCTCTCTGGCACGGCCACTTCTACAGCACATTATGTCGCGGCATTAGCGAATACTAACACTCAGCTGCTGGACACTCGTAAAACCATCCCGGGTCTGCGCGCTTTGCAAAAATATGCCGTTACCTGTGGTGGAGGCAAAAACCATCGTATCGGGCTGTTTGATGCTTTCCTGATCAAAGAAAACCACATTGCCGCCTGCGGCGGAATTGACAAAGCCGTTGCACAAGCCAGACATAACCATCCGGACAAACCGGTAGAGGTTGAGGTTGAGAACCTGGATGAGCTGCAGCAAGCGCTTGCAGCCGGTGCCGATATCATCATGCTTGATAACTTTACCGTTGAAGACATTCAAATTGCCGTTAAACATACTGCTGGTAGAGCTAAGCTGGAGGTGTCGGGTAATATGACCTTAGATAAACTGGCGACGTATGCGCAAGCGGGAGTTGACTACATTTCCAGCGGCGCATTGACGAAACACCTCCAGAGTATAGACTTATCTATGCGCTTTGAGTAACAGGTGTAACGGCTTTGTAAGAAAATACAGAGCCGGTTCGTTGACAAGGTCAAGAAAACTCTTTTTAATACGAACAAATAATTAGCATATAAATTATTTGTGTTCTTGATTTAATGCCAGCGCACCGTATTAACAGCTGTTATATATAGGTGTAGACACCACGGATGATCGCAGGCGAACAGAAAAAGACCTAAACTGTCATAGTAATGTAGTAGACTATAAAGGACTATTCATTATCATTGACTAGGCCAAAGTAATGACAATCTACTTTGATTTACAACAAATTGGCGATAAGAAGAACGACCTATACTGGGTCTAAACTCTGAGAGCACAGATTTAATAAACCCCTGGTGTGAGTGGTTGCTGGCATCGGGTCTAACATCCCTTAGGAGACACATCATGACGCAAAGACAACAGGGTGGTTTTACCCTTATCGAATTAATGATTGTAATCGCAATCATTGGTATTCTTGCTGCCGTTGCACTGCCGGCATACCAGGATTACATCAACCGCTCAAAAGCATCAGAGCTGTTAGCCGCATCGACTATGCCTAAAGCCTGTGCGACAGAAACTGCTCAAATCGGCGGCAACCCGGCTGTCTGTGACGACGACTTCGACGGCACTCAGTATGTATCCGCCCTGACAGTAAGCGCTGCGGGCCTGATCACTATCACAGGTCAGGCTGACATGGCAGGTCTGGTTGTGACTCTAACGCCAATCAATGGTGCAGACAGTGAAGCTGCAGAAGCCGGTGACTTCACCGCTGGTTTCCAGATTGCCAGCTGGCAATGTAACGGCTCTGTAAGTGGTAACGCACAAGCGAGCTGGTTACCTGCAAGCTGTACGACTAACTAATAGTTAGCGCTCAATTATGCAAGAGGGGTTCTCCCTCTTGCAGACTCATCGCATATGAATCAACCCGACAAAAATTCTGCCAAAGTCGATACCTTTATCTGGGTCGGCGTCAGCGCCCGTGGCAAACGCCTGCAGGGCGAACTCACCGGGACCAGTGTAGCGCTAGTAAAAGCGCAACTTCGCAAACAGGGTATCACCCCCTCTAAAGTTAAACGCAAACCAAAGCCTTTGTTTGGTTTGAGCAGTACCCAAAAAATCACCCCGAAAGACATTGCTGTTGTCACCCGACAAATTGCAACTATGCTGACCGCAGGTGTGGCTTTGGTACAGGCACTAGATATGATTGCGTCCGGGGCGAAAAATAAAAGTGTCAGTAAGCTGATCACTCACATCGCAGACGAAGTCAAAGCAGGTCAGCCGCTGGCAAAATCGCTGCGCAGCCACCCAAAGTATTTTGATGAATTATATTGTGACCTGGTTGAATCGGGCGAACAGTCCGGTGCATTAGATCGTATTTTCGACCGGGTGGCGTTATACAAAGAAAAAGCCGAAGCACTGAAGTCAAAGATCAAAAAAGCCATGTTTTACCCCATAGCGGTGTTGTCAGTTGCCCTGATCGTGACCTCCATTTTATTGATTTTTGTTGTGCCTCAGTTTGAAGAGATTTTTACCGGCTTTGGGGCTGAATTACCCGGCTTTACCCTGATGGTGTTAGGTATTTCTGAATTTATGCAGGAATACTGGTGGCTGTTCCTCATTGGGCTGGGCGGAAGTGGCTACGCCTATAAAGAAGCACTACAACGCAGTGCCGCCGTGCGCCACTTTAACGACCGCATGGTGCTGCAGATCCCGGCAATTGGTGAGATCCTGAAAAAAGCAGCGGTTGCTCGCTATGCCAGAACTTTGTCGACCACCTTTGCCGCGGGTGTTCCCCTGGTAAATGCGTTGGAATCTGCCGCAGGTGCATCCGGCAACATTATCTATAAGAACGCTATTTTAGACATCAAAGGCGAAGTCAGCTCGGGTAATCAGATGAACTGGGCAATGCGCAACTCCAGAATTTTTCCCGACATGGTCGTACAGATGGTGGCCATTGGTGAAGAGTCCGGTGCACTTGACAGCATGCTGGCAAAAGTCGCCAGTATTTATGAGCAGGAAGTAGATGACGCCGTCGATGGGTTATCATCACTGCTTGAACCTATGATCATGGTGATCCTGGGCGTACTGGTTGGCGGCTTGATTGTTGCTATGTATTTGCCTATATTCCAGCTCGGCACCGTCATTTAACAATAAAAAAGACTCTATTATGCAAGAAGTTTGGCACCTCATGGAGCAGCAAACCTGGTTTTGGTTGCTGACCGTCGCTCTGACCAGCCTATGTATAGGCAGCTTTCTGAACGTCGTAATTTATCGTTTACCCATCATGATGCAACGCGGCTGGCAGGCAGAATGCAGAGTGATTTTATCCCAGGAGCCTGAGCAGCCTGAGCCTGCACGCTTTAACCTGATGACGCCGGGCTCCACCTGTCCTAAGTGTGAGAATAAAATTAAAGTTCATCACAATATCCCCCTACTCAGCTGGTTATTCTTGAAAGGGAAATGCGCATACTGCGATACACCTATTGCCAAACGTTATCCACTTATCGAATTACTCACAGGGGTTGCGTCAGTCTGGCTGGCCTGGCATTTTTCCGCAACACCACAGGCACTTGTCTACTTACTTGTGACTTGGGTACTCATCGCCCTGATTTTTATCGACATTGACCATATGTTACTACCCGATCAGCTGACCTTGCCCTTACTCTGGTTTGCGCTGCTGGCCGCCGTATTTGGTATAACCGTCACGCCTTCCCAAGCTATCATTGGCGCGGCTGTCGGCTATTTGAGCCTGTGGAGTATTTACTGGGCTTTTAAGTTACTAACAGGAAAAGAAGGGATGGGGTTTGGTGATTTTAAACTGCTGGCGGTATTTGGCGCGCTCATGGGATGGCAGTCCTTATTGCTGATTGTGTTGTTGTCCAGTGTCGTCGGTGCCGTGATCGGTGCCACTCAGCTTGCCATGCAAGGAAAAGACAAAGCCACACCTATCCCATTTGGCCCTTACCTCGCCATTGCCGGCTGGCTGACCTTGTTATATGGTGAGCAGATCAGTCGCTGGTACTTTTCGCTATTAGGAGCTTGATGCGATGGCTAAATGGATCTTAGGCTTAACAGGCGGAATTGGCGCCGGTAAAACAACGGTATCCGATTTTCTGAACCGGTTAGGAATTGTCGTTGTGGATGCAGATATTGTCGCAAGAGAAGTTGTTGAGCCTGGTAGCGACGGGTTGGCGGCTATTGTTGAGCATTTTGGAGAGCAGATACTGACAGCAGAAGGCACGCTAGACCGCCAGGCCTTACGCAATACCATTTTTAGCGATGAAAAGGAAAAACTCTGGCTGAATAGCCTATTGCACCCGATGATCAGGGAGCAATTATTAGCCCAGTTAAACCGCGCCCAGAGCGACTATGTCATTCTGTCTGCTCCCTTATTATTTGAAAACGGGCTTGAACAATACTGCGACAAAACGCTGCTTGTCGATGTGCCTGTCGAAGTCCAGATTGCGCGAACCTGTAAAAGAGACAATAGTCCGCAGCAGCAGGTTGAGCGCATCATAGAGGCACAAATGAGCAGAGCCGACAAACGCGACAAGGCCGATTTTATTCTCGACAACCACCAACCTATCGAAGCAATGCACAAACAACTGAGCGCATTGCATCAAACCTTTTTACAACAGGCTGCGGCAAATCATGCTTGATATGCGTTGAACAGACTCTGGCATAGCCCGGATCGTCATCAATTCTCTACCCGCATCTATGCATTTTTGCTACATTTAGTGTAACTCGTTGAAGTCTTAAGAGCATTATGGAACATCACTCGCCATTACTGAGAAAGTTTATTACCCTTGGCAAACTCACTGCTGAGCAGGTTAAAGCCAAACAAGCCGATGCCCATTCCACCGCTGAACTTATTTGTCTGTGCAGCGGCATGAGTAGTCAGGAAATGGCCGAACAATGCCTGGATCTTTTCAGAGTCCCCTACTTCGATCTGAGCGGTTTTGATATTACTCAGGTACCAAAAGAGCTGGTTAAGGAAAAGCTGATCCGCCAGCACCACCTGCTGCCGCTGGTTAAAAAGGACAGAAAGCTCTTCATTGCCACGTCAGATCCAACAGACTACGGGGCATTTGAAAACTTTGAGTTCAGCACAGGTTTGCAGTGCGAGGTTGTCGTCGTAGATTACAAACTGCTCGATCAAAAAATCGATCAGCTCTTTGATGACAATAGTAGCCTGAGCCTGAGTGAAGACGAGTTTAAGGAATTCGCCAGCCTGGATGTCGAAGATGAACCCAAGACACAGAACACAGACGAAGAAAAAGATGATGCTCCAATCATTGTCTATATCAATAAGATTTTGATGGATGCGATAAAAAAAGGGGCCTCGGATCTCCACTTTGAACCCTATGAAAAAAAGTATCGGGTACGTTTTCGTATCGATGGCTTGCTACATGAAATGGCCAGTCCCCCTCACGCATTATCCAGCCGCTTATCAGCTCGTATCAAAGTTATGTCGCATCTGGATATTGCAGAGAAGCGCAAGCCACAGGATGGCCGTATTAAACTGAAAATCTCGGAGCGCAAGAGTATTGATTTTCGTGTCAGTACACTGCCAACCATGTGGGGCGAAAAGATTGTAATGCGGATCCTGGACTCATCCGCAGCAAAACTGGGGATCGATGCCCTGGGGTATGAAGCTGACCAAAAAGACATGTATCTCAATGCCCTGGAACAACCGCAAGGGATGATACTGGTCACGGGCCCAACCGGTTCGGGTAAAACGGTTTCTCTTTATACTGGTCTGAATATACTTAATAAACCAGAGCGCAATATCAGCACCGCGGAAGATCCTGTGGAAATCAACCTCGAAGGGATCAACCAGGTTCAAATTAATACCAAAGCCGATATGACCTTTGCCAACGCACTGCGGGCATTCCTGCGTCAGGACCCCGATGTCGTTATGGTTGGTGAGATCCGGGATCTGGAAACGGCCGAGATTGCCATCAAAGCTGCACAAACAGGTCACCTGGTGATGAGTACTCTACACACCAATTCGGCTTCTGAAACCCTGACCCGACTGCTCAACATGGGTGTCCCCGCCTATAACGTGGCAAGCTCAGTGAGCCTTATCATTGCACAGCGTCTGGCCCGGCGTCTTTGCCCTAAATGCAAGGAGCCAGAAGATCTGCCAGCAGAAGAATTGCAACGCCAGGGTTTTAGCGAGGAGCAGATAAAAAATATGACAGTCTATTCACCCAAAGGGTGCGATCACTGTACTGATGGCTATAAAGGCCGGGTGGGCATTTACGAAGTGATGAAAATTACACCAGAGATCTCTCACGCTATCATGGATGGCGGAAACTCTCTGGAAATCGCGGAGCTGGCTGCCAAGCAGGGCTTTGCGAACCTAAGACAATCCGGACTTAAAAAAGCAGCAGATGGGATCACCTCACTGGCGGAAGTGAACCGGGTAACCAACTACTAAATCCCGGCTCCCCCGTGACTGTGTGAGAGCTGCACAGTACAATAGAGTAAAATAGTTATGCTGAGGTGCTTATGCCTGTATCTGTAAAATGTCCTACCTGCCAGGCCGCCGTCGTCTGGTCGGCGCAAAGCCCACATCGCCCTTTTTGCTCGAAGCGCTGCCAACTCATTGATTTAGGAGAGTGGTCAGAAGAGAACAATAAAATCTCAACGCCACTTAACAGTGCGGATTTATCGCCTGAAGCAGCACGGGATATGGTGGAAGATCTGGAAGCCTTACTGGCCAAAAACGACGATAGTTTTTTTAAAGACTAACTTATACAACCACAAAGCCCGAATAAATAGTTCGGGCTTTGTTCAGTGGTTCAGGATGACTGATGTTGGTGGTGTTTTTTCCCCATCCGTTTATGGCGCAACTCCTTGAGCTTATCACGCTGCTCTTCGGTCAGAATATGATAGACCTTATGCTGGGTTTCCAGTCTGATCAGCATCATGTCACGCTTTTGAGGCTGAAATTGCTCCAATAATACCTGTGCCTGTGCTTTGTCGAACTGCTCGGCCTCGATCAATGCCTTAAATGCTGTGTGGTGCTCTCCTTTGTCTCTGTCACCACGCAGTGACTTAACTTGCTCCTTCTGAGCATCGAAAATACTTTTTAGCTCAGCTTGCTGGCTTTCAGTCAGTGCCAGATGCTTTATCGCACGTTTTGATAACAACATGCGCCCCATTGTTTGCATCGGTTTCATGTGCTTTGCCTTAGCATGCGCCTCAACCTTATCGGTATCAGCTAAAACCGTGCCACTGCCAGCCATAACCGAAGCCAGCAATAATGCTTTTAGTGTGTGACGAATTTTCATCTTGGTGGGTGTGTTCATAATAGCGTCTCCTGTTAAGTTAGGTTCAACTTTAGCAACGCCAGAGCAAAGCAACGTCAAGGCTGTGTAAAGTTTTGTCAAGAGCTGTTGCAGCCCTCACACATCCAGCGTTTCGACATCATTCCCAGAGCGTAAAGAAGTGTAAAGTCAGTCACCTTACTTATATAGTAAATAGTAAGGTAAGATAGGCGTGAGAAGAGTGATTGAGTAACAGTATGAGTGCGAAAGTACTGATAATAGACGACGATAGAGGCCTGTGTGAGCTTCTGCAAGACTATCTGCAAGGCGAAGGGTTTTATGTTGACACCGCCCATACGGGCCCTGTGGGACTGGATATGGCGTTAGACAGGGAGTTTGATGTCATCCTGCTGGATGTGATGCTTCCCCAGTTGGACGGCTTTGAAGTGCTCAAAGCATTACGTGCAAGAAAAATGACGCCCGTGATTATGTTGACCGCCAAAGGCGATGATTTTGACCGGATCTTCGGGCTTGAACTTGGTGCTGATGATTACATCCCAAAACCATTCAATCACAGAGAATTACTGGCAAGGATCAAAGCCATTACTCGCCGCGTCGCCCATTTACTTCATACCACGACCAGTCCCCGTTTCGAATGCCATGAGCTTGCTCTGGATTTATCCTCACGCACCGCGAGTATTAAGGGTATACCACTGCCATTGACAGGTACTGAGTACGAGATGCTCCACCAGCTTATGAAATCTGCGGGTCAGACCGTGACTAAACAAACTTTGTCTCAAGCTGTGCTGGGTCGCCCTCTAGCACCCTATGACAGATCTGTGGATATGCATGTCAGTAATGTGCGGAAAAAAATCGCCGTACATAGTGCACATACCTATATCAAAACCTTACGAGGTTCTGGCTATATTTTTCTTAAGGCTTGAGATGAGGAAGTACTTACTAGTAAAAATTTTCCTATGGTTCTGGGGCACAATTGCTGCCACGCTGTTTATGCTGATGAGTATCAGTCTGTTGCAGCCAGACATACTGGAAACACGCCAAATCAGTCCTGCTATGATGAAAAACCTGCATCACTTGAAACGTAGCATAGAACGGCGTGCACAGAGCCGGCCAGGGCAGGAACTGAATACCTTGTTACCTGGGCGTCATCGCAACCACGGTCCGAAAATTTACTTACGTCACAGTAATGAACAGCTCAGTGTTTTAAGCCATGCGGCACTTCAGGAGTGGGACTTATCTTTGCTGAATTTTACCACCAGTGCGCAACCACAAGTTGTTGATACCGAGCGTTATCGGGCCTATGGTCCACTGGATATCCAATTGCATGGAGAAACATATCAGCTGTTTCAGCTGATGGACCACCGAGACCCACATATTCTGACTAAGATACGAATGCTACCTAACTGGGCTAAGCTCTTGGTATTAATACTGGCAAGCTTTGCATTTAGTCTTTGGTTTGCACGCGGACTGCTCAAACCTGTGCGTCAACTTCAACAGGCTGCCGCTTCCCTCGCTCAGGGGAAGCTGGATGCACGAGCAGGGATTAACGTTTCGCGCCAGGACGAATTAGGCCAGCTGGGTAAAGATTTTGATCAAATGGCGAGCCGCCTGCAGGCTCATGTGACACAACAAAAACGGTTACTGGCTGATATTTCTCACGAACTGCGCTCCCCCTTAACCAGATTACAGATGGCAAACGGCATTGCCAGTGATAAAGCCCCTGCCCCTTTGCTACCGTACTTGCAACGCGTTGAAAAAGAGGCACACTTACTTGAGCACATGTTGAGTGATATTTTGCAGCTGTCCCGACTCGAATCTCAGCAACTGGTGCTCACCCCTCATCCAATTTCACTGACAGAGTTATTAGAACCTATCCTGGATGATGCCAAATTTGAGGGCCAGCAACTGGGTAAACAGATTGAATGGCAACCATTGCCCGACATCACCCTGACAGTCGATGCAGCGTTACTCAACCGTGCTTTTGAGAACATCCTGCGTAACGCCATCAAATACGCCAATAAACAAGTAAGCTTGACGATACAACGCAGTGACGATCAACTCACTGTCACGATCAGCGACGATGGCCCTGGTGTCAGTGACACTATGCTGGAAAAACTGTGTATCCCCTTTTTCAGAGCCTCACAAGCACGCACCCCTGATGGTGCAGCAGAACCCGGTGGATTCGGACTGGGGTTGGCAATTGCGCAGCACGCTGTAAAAGTGCATCATGGCCACATTCAGTTTAGCAACCACAGTGGCCTGCGTGTTACCGTAACGCTGCCAACAGGCGATCATGTATTATAGCGAAAGCACACACTTAACGGACAATCTGGTTCATATCCAGGCGCACTGGGAACGCTGCCAAAAAGGTACATTTTCCAGTGGGGTAGGACCACTCTTTTACGCCAGCCATATTCCGGACAGGGCAAAATTTGCGGTTGTTCTGGTCAATGGCCGTATTGAATCGGCGCATAAGTATCAGGAGTTAATGTGGGAGCTCGCCCGCAACCAAATCGCCGTTTTTACCTTTGATCACCCAGGTCAGGGCCTATCCGGGCGCTTCCTTGCCAATTTGCATATTGGCTATATTGACACTTTTACACAATATGGCGATTGCCTCGATGCATTTATGCAAGAAGTGGTCACCTCACAGTGGCAGGGTGACACGATGATATTGGCACATTCAATGGGGGGAGCAATTGCATGTGATTATTTGTCCCGCTTCACAACTTCTGTTAAAGGTGCATTTCTCAGCGCCCCCATGCTTGCGATTAACACAGCCCCTTACCCTGCCTGGTTTGCGCATGGCGTTGCGTCTACAGCCTGCCTGCTGGGATTGGGGAAGTGCTATGCGATTGGTCAGGCTGACTACTTGCCAAAAGCCTTCGAAGACAATGAATTAACTCAGTGTAAGCACCGTTACGCATTATTCAGGCAACTCTACAGAGATAACCCGGGATTACAGCTGGGCGGTGTCAGTTTCCGCTGGCTTCAGCAGGCACTGCAATTTACTCGAAACATCGAGCAGTTACAGATAGCACTGCCGCTGAGCATCGCCAGTGCTGAGTATGACAGTATTGTCTGCTCAACAGCGCAAGAACAGTTTGCACAACGTCAAACGCATTGTCAGATACAGTCCTATCCAGGTAAACACGAATTACTCTGCGAAACAGACACCATACGACGTGCTGTGCTGGACCAGTTTTATACGTTTGCCGAACAACTCCTTGGCTATCAGCCGTCTCTCAAAAACATCACCAATTACACTGCGGATGAGTTTGGTGACACTGACAGTGACACTGGGTCCTGATGGATCAGGATATCCATTTCCGACTCAAAAGCAGCTTTAATATGTGCCACGACTTCATCGCTGATCTCATGCGCACGAGCCAATGGAATATGGTCATCCAGCTCCAGATGCAACTGTACAAACTTCACTTTACCACTTTGCCGGGTGCGCAGATCATGCACCCCATACACCTCTTCATGACTGGACGCTAACAGGATAATTTCCGTTTTTTCTTCGTCAGGCAGCTCTTTATCCATCAAATGATCCGCACTTTCTCGAGCTATTTCCCAACAATTGTATAGCAGATAAGAAGCAACACCTATCGCAAACAGGGCATCGGCATGCTCTACCTGCCAATGACTCAACAGTAACGCCGTCAACACGGCCAGGTTAAGCAGAATGTCCCCTTTATAATGCAAAGAGTCTGCTTTTATCGCAATTGACTGGGTTCGCTTAACCACATGATGCTGCACAATGACAACAGCCAATGTGCACCCCACAGCAAACAGGCTAACCCACCCCCCCAACAGACTATGCTGAATTGCAACCGGGTTAAACAGGCGTTCAATACCATGGAAAGTTAGTAAACACGCTGAGCCTGCAATAAATGCAGCCTGGCCAAGACCTGCCAAAGCTTCTGCTTTACCATGACCAAAACGATGATCGTCATCTGCAGGGCGGAGCGCATAACTGAGCACCAAAAAACTCATCATAGAAGCACTGACATCCAGTAAGGAATCCGTCAGCGACCCCAGCATAGCTGCACTGCCAGACGCCAGCCAGGCCCAGGCCTTAGCCGTGATCATTAATGCCGCCATTGCGAGTGTAAAAATACTGGAAAATCGGACTAAAAAGTCATAATTGTGGGACACTTATTACCTCAACAACCTCATAAAACTCCTGTCTAGGCTTATCTTATAGTGTAAGTCATGAAAATGAAAAATTAGTGACGCCTACTTCAAATTTTGGTCAGGTATTTGTCTTCGTACAGCACAAAGGTTATACACTGACTTTTAGCCTCCCCACCAGATGCGCTATACTGCGGGCAATATTATTTTGAGGTTATCCATGTTAGACATCGTATTGTATCAGCCTGAAATTCCCCCTAATACAGGCAACATTATTCGCCTGTGTGCAAACACAGGGTTTTCGTTACACCTGATTGAACCTCTGGGTTTTGACTGGGACGACAAACGCGTCAGGCGCGCCGGTTTGGATTACCATGAATTCAGCGAAGTAAAACGTTACCCCTCTTTGGATGCATATCTGCAAGAGCGCAAACCAAATAGAGTCTTTGCCTGTACTACTAAAGGCACCCGATACCATCACGAACCAGACTATCAGAGCGGTGACTGCCTGCTCTTTGGACCTGAAACCAGAGGCTTGCCAGAAGACTTGATTTTCTCTCTACCGGCAGAACAACGTCTGCGGATCCCAATGCGACCAGACAGCAGGAGCATGAACCTGTCAAACGCGGTATCCGTTTTTGTCTATGAATCGTGGCGTCAAATGGGGTTTGATGGGGCGGTTTAATGAATGAAGCCACCGGATGGTGGCTTCTTTTAACTTATCTCTAATTCAGGTTCATTTCCTGAATAATCTCGTGGGCAATAGGCGGAGTCGTACTCACAGGTTTTTCATGTTTGTTGGCCTTGAGCTGACCTTTTCTGTGTTTTAGTGCCGCATCTAACTTTTTAGCTGCATTAGCAATGGCCGGATACATGACGTCGTCCTCTCCTCTTACAGATATCCGGGCGCCTGAATAATTGGTGTTGATCTCAGTATAAAATTTCTTGTGTTCCTTACTGACTATGACATCTATCGACAACAGCGACGGGAAGTGGTTAGCTACTTTGGCAAACTTTTCATCAACGTGTTGCTTTACGGCTTCTGTCATATCTACATGGTGGCCTGAAAGGTTAATTTTCATAAGCGCTCCCTTTTGTTGTTTACCTATTACTAAGTATTGGAGCGAAAGACACAATTCTCAAGCATAAAATTAAGATTTTTGTCATCAAACTGAATTTATTTGTGATAGATCAGGGTCGCGTATGAGTTGGAGAGAAAGTGTTCAAGGAGGCAGGTTTTTCACTGAACAGGCCAGGTTGCTGATACAAACAACCTGGCACTGTGTCGGTCGGCTTACTTGAATGTTAGGTACGCCTCACGCAGCCTTGCAAGGTTTGCGTAGACATAGCTGCCAGACAAACGTCCCTGATTCAGATAAGTACGGTCCAAGCTAATTGAAGTTTCGGGCACATAGCCCTTTTTATAAACTAATGTATTCTGGTCATCGCCTATGCGTGTGCTCACACCGTGACGCCATGCGTGGTTCCCTTTCACCTGACCATACTTAGTTACATTCATATCTTTTCTTGGTGTAAGTGGAATACTAAATGAAATACCCGCTACCTGAACATCTGTATCGTAGGCAAATAGCGACACATAGCTATCACCAAACCAAAACTTGGTTTCAACCTTCATCCCTTTATCTCTTCGCCAGAATTCTCCACCTGAGATATGGAATGAGATATCTTGCTCAACCCAGTGGTATTGATAGCCCATTACATGATAGTCACGGTCTTCATCGTAATCTCTATAGTCGAAGAAACCGTAGGTGTTGTAGAGCTTGTGGCGTCCTGATGGGCTTACCCAGGCCGTTTCATTAATTAACCCGGTATACTCATAAAACTCACGGAAGAGTCCGATCTGAGTCTGGTTATAGAAACCAAACGGCAAATCAAATGTCTGATAAAAAACAGCTCTTTCCAGGCCATTACGTTCACGACGCGCCTCAAAAATATCACCGGCTTCAAATTCTTCTGTATCAGCAACCACCGTTTGCGCTGTGATATTGACACCCGCACCACGCCATACTGGGATCTCTAAATCAGCCCTGAGCGCTAACGAGAAATCATAGACTCCCATCTCTGTTGCATAAGTTGAACTGAGTGACGGCCCAAGTGTCAGTCGAGGTTTAAAGTAAGGGCTGTTAACTGCACCATCACCAATCCATGCGACTCCACCGGGGACATCCATCATTCCCTGACGAATAATCAATCCAGGTGAGATACCGTCAGTAATAAACTGCCGATAATTGCTGACCTGTCCTGACAACGACAACAATGGAATGTCATGTTTACCCAGTTGAACAGTAAAGCTCGCGTTATCATCACTGATATATTGCGCAACCCGGCCTAAGACAACCCCTATCGCGTCAATATCATTTCGGTTGAATACTGAGTTTTCGAATTTCACCACAACGACAGGCTCACGGTTTACACCAACTTGTACGTTTTCAAACCCATCAGCAACAAGTGCGTGTTTAAGCGCCCGTATCTCAGTGTTCAATTCGCTGATATTTACTTCCTGAGTTGAGTTTGGCTCGCTACTTTGAGCTTTATGAGCAAAGCTATCCGGTTTTGGCACATCAACAATAACTGACTTGGTGGTTTGCACGCCTTGCTCAGACAAATGTGCTATCACACCTGCATTATCGGGCGCGGGTTGTATTTCCTGATAGTCAGCTTGGGACTGTTCCGACAAAGGCATAGAGAAATTAATACCATAATAGGTATCTTTATCGCTGTGATCTGTGTTGCTATAAAAGCGACTCGTCAGAGTCAGAGTACCAAGATCAAACAACCAAGCTTTAGGCACGGTCAAGCGAGCAGCCGCATTTACCGCTTCTGCATCATGCTCAACTTGCAAGGCAAACCAATCCAGTGGTTGCCACTCGATACCTGCAAACACCCCATCCATCATACCAATTTCGCTTTTGCTGGTGCTTAACCCAGCCGAAAAACGAAAATCCAGCCAGTCTTTTGAGGCCACTGCAAAATAAGATTCATAATGGTTCGCTGCCCCACCGATATCTTTCCCTCCAATAGCCAAATCAAACCAGTCCTCAGGAACAAAAGGTATTTGATATTTCGCGTTGAATGACAAATCCCTTATCTGGTTTTCACCAAGGGCCTTTGATTCGAATAGGTTATCATGCATACTGCTGGCTGCAATTTGGCCACTCACTTCCAACCCTTGCCACAACCCTACTGAAAAGATGTAATTATGGCCGTCAACAAAGCCTGAGGCACCAAAATCCAGCTGGTTATTATAACCAATATCAATCACTCCGGAGTCAAGGACCTCCGCTGAAGGGGTATTCACTAAACCGGTAAAACCGGTAAAGCTCTGGTAGTGTTGGGGGGGTTCTTGTGCAACAGCGATAAAAGAGCAAGTCAATAAGCCACTTGCTAAAATAGGGGTTAGTTTAGACATAGTCCTCTGCTCGGTTAAGATATTATAATGACCAAAAATTTCTCCGCACTATATCATCAGGGTGATTACGGTTGTGCATGAAACGATCACTTGAGTCGAAAATTTTCAAAAGACTTTTAGCTGCCAGTACAGAAGAGACAGATCAATAAAAATTCCAACGGTACGAGTCTGATTTTGATTTTAAAGTCCACTAGCTTGGTGAAAGAACACCAATCGTTCTCTCACTTAACAAGCTAATTACTTATTTTAGGTTAACAATATTTGTTTCAGGTAACTCTTCAAGTTGCTGCCTGGCGTTCCACACTAAGTCACAAATACCATCAGTCGGGTTAAATCCGGTAGGGGCTTCAAGCAACAGCTGTCGGATAACTTGATGGTCAAAGTCATGGCACGCCTTATCTAGAGTCTCTAGGATCTCTTCTAACTCTCGCAAAGGCAACATAACTTCTTTTGCTGTCATAATCCTTTCATGTGAGGTTTGTTCAACATTATCACCGATAAGCAGCTCTTCATATAGCTTTTCACCTGGTCGCAATCCTGTACACTTAATCTCAATATCTCCATGCGGATTTGCCTCACTTTTTACCTCAAGACCAGACAAGTGCACCATTTTTGTTGCAAGATCTTTGATTTTTACAGACTCGCCCATATCCAGGACAAATACATCGCCCCCTCTTCCCATTGCTCCAGCCTGAATAACCAGCTGCGCCGCCTCAGGTATAGTCATAAAGAATCGGGTGATTTCTGGGTGAGTAAGCGTGATAGGACCACCTTGCTTAATTTGTTTTCTAAACAAAGGTACCACTGAGCCTGAAGAGCCAAGTACATTGCCGAAACGCACCATACAGAAGCGTGTTTTATTTTGTCCTTTTGCTAATCCTTGCAGCACCAGTTCAGCCATACGCTTTGTTGCCCCCATCACATTTGTGGGTCTAACAGCTTTATCCGTCGAAATCAGCACGAATGTTTCAACATTAGAGTTAATTGCAGCCTTCGCCGTATAATATGTACCAAACACATTATTGCGAACACCCTCGACCACATTGTGCTCCACCAAAGGGACATGTTTATATGCTGCAGCATGGTAAACAGTTTCAACAGCGAACGCTTTCATGCAGGTTTCTACACGGTTCACCCGTTGAACAGAGCCCACTATTGGAATGATCTCAATTCCCAAGCCTTTTTTCCTCACAGCCTCGGAAAGCTCTTTTTCAATTGAGTATAAGGCGAATTCAGAAATCTCAAATAAAACAAGTTTGCTTGGTTCGTGATTAATAATTTGACGACATAGCTCTGAACCGATTGACCCTCCAGCACCAGTTACCATTACACATTTGTGCTTTATATTGGCAGCCATTAAATCCAGTTTTGGAGATACCGAATCGCGACCAAGCAAATCTTCGATCTCAACATCCTTAATTTCGTCTAAATTAGCCTTGCCCTCTACAACATCAACCATACCAGGGATAGTAAGTACCTCTACAGGCAGTTTTTCTAACTTAGCCAGCACTTCTTTCCTGCGAGCTCTGGAAGTGCTAGGTAAAGCAAGTAGTATCTTTTCCACTTTGCCGCGGTCAATTAAGTTGTATAAGGAATCAAATGCAACGACTGGAACCCCTTGGATAATAGAATGATGTTTATGTTCGTCATCATCGATAAAGGCCGTAACAAAATAATCAGGCCCTGCTCCCAGTGCGGTAGCCAATTGCCTCCCCGCGTCACCTGCCCCATATATCACGACAGGCGTCTTATTTACAGAGGCCAATCGACCGACCATAGCTCGAACCATGATTCTGGATCCTCCTACTGATAAGATCACCAACCATGCATAGATCAATGGCATAGTTCTGGGAATATTAACTTGTAGAAAAAACGCAATAATCACTAACGCGACTGTGCTAATCACAGTACCTGTAACGATCGCTCCCACAGCGTGGGCACCAACATAGCGCAGTACAGCTCGATAAAGACCTAGGTTAATGAAACCAAATAAGCTAATAGGTACAACAAGACTGAGTAGCAACCAGTTACTCATAATTGTTAGTGGTTCAAAGCTATCCAATCGTACTATCAGTGCGAGCCAAAAAGCACTTACGATAAACAATGAGTCAATAAAAAGGGTAATGATGCGCTTTCTAGCACGAGAAGTACTTAAAATAGCACGGAACAAGCTATCCATGTAAAATCCTAAAACTGAGTCTTTTGGCACAAAGACAAATGTATTATTTGTTTCCGAGTATCACAAATGATATACAAAAAAGCGCGATTCGCCAACCAACGGGACCGCGCTTCATAGATCCTTAATTAAATACTCGCCTGAGACAGTACATCCTTAATCACTGCCGCAGTCTTCTTTACTTCACTCTCAGTAAGAGTTGGATGTACTAAAAACATCAAAGATGTCTCACCCAGCTCCCGAGCATTCTTCAGACGCTCAGCAGGCCTCCACGGGGTTCCATCGAACGCTTTTTCTAAGTAAACTTCCGAACAACTTCCCTGGTAGCAAGGTACACCCAAAGCATTTATTTTATCTACGATCTTGTCCCTGCTCCACCCATCGGCGAGCTTGTCAGGGCAAATGAAAAGGTAGTGTTTATATTCTGCATGCTCAATGTAACTTGGAACTTGAACAGGCCTAACAACATCAAGATCCGCAACGGACTGATCTATCAGACGAGCATTTTGCTGGCGCTTAGATGTCCACTCAGTCATTTTGGTTAACTGTATGCGACCAATAGTAGCTTGCATCTCAGTCATTCGCCAGTTTGTACCAAAACTCTCATGAAGCCATCTGAAGCCAGGAGGATGTTCTCTATTGTAGATTGCATCGAAGCTCTTACCGTGATCTTTGTATGACCACATATACGACCAGAGTTCTTTGTCGTTCGTTGTCACCATGCCACCTTCACCACCGGTTGTCATGATCTTGTCTTGGCAGAACGACCAGGCACCAATGTGACCAATACTACCAACACTCTTACCTTTGTACTTTGCGCCATGGGCTTGAGCACAGTCCTCTATTACCTTAAAACCATGCCTTTCAGAGAGCGCCATAATATCATCCATCTCGGCAGGCATTCCTGCAAGATGCACCACTATCACAGCTTTTGTTCGTTCTGTTAACACAGCTTCAATAGATTCAGCAGTGATGTTTTGACTATTCAGGTCAACATCGGCAAACACCGGCACAGCCCCAGCGGTCACAATTGAAGAAGCGGAAGCCAAAAAGGTACGAGACGTTGTAATAACTTCATCACCATTGCCAACACCTAACGCTTTCAGCGCGATATCAAGAGCTAGTGTGCCATTGCCCAATGCCACCGCATATTCGCATCCAACCCAAGAGGCAAACTCTTTTTCGAATTCTCTGCCTTCGTTACCAGTCCAGTAATTTACTTTATTAGACAAAATTACACGACTTACTGAATCAGCTTCCTCCTGGGTAAAACTCGGCCAAGGGGAAAAAGGAGTATTTAACATGTTAATCCTTAATTTCTTTTGCAGGGTTACCATAAGCGATTACGTCTGCAGGAATATTTTTAACTATCACAGAGCCCGCACCTAAAATGCTACTCTTACCGATCTTGATACATTGCTTAGTTGAAGAGCCAATTCCAACCCATGCATAGTCGTCAATTTCACAACCGCCAGCTATGCTAACACTTGGGCAAATATGCACATAATTACCTATTTTACAATCATGCTCAACAACTGCCTTAGTATTAATAATGGCTCCTATGCCCACCTTGGTAAAAGGGTTTATAACAGCCCCAGCCATAACTAAAACGCCACTTGAGAGGCTGGAATATTTGCTGATTACAGCTGTTGGGTGAACCAATGCAGGACTGTTAATGTTATTTGCTAATAACATTTGTAGTTTGGTTTTTCGAATCTCATTGTTACCTATACCAACGCTAACTCCCAGGTAATTTGACGCAGATTCTAACAAAGCTCTCGTATCACCGAGGACAGGCCAGTGCTCTAAGGACGTTTTAGTTGGGTAAGCATCATCAAAGAACTCGACTTTATATCCATTGAGCTCAGCTATGTCAGCGACAACCTTGCCATGGCCACTAGCCCCCAGTATCGCCAGTTTCTTTTCATTCATTAGAGTTTGAGCCCTTAAACGGTTCTATTGTCACGTGACCTTCAGCACTGATACCTTCTCGAACAAACACTTTCTTGACTGTTAAAAGCAAGATTCTAAGGTCTAGCAAAAAAGTTCTGTTGTCTACATACCAAACATCGAGCTTAAACTTGTCCTCCCAGCTAATTGCATTTCGTCCGTTCACCTGCGCCCACCCCGTAATACCAGGGCGCACGTTGTGCCGTCTTGCCTGCTCTTCATTATATAAAGGCAGATACTGAACTAATAGCGGGCGAGGACCCACCAGACTTAAATCGCCTTTCAAAACATTAAACAAACTGGGCAATTCGTCCAGGCTAGTAGCTCGCAAGAACGAGCCAAAACGAGTCATTCTCTGGTGATCAGGAAGCAACTCCCCGGCACTATTCCTGGCATCCAACATTGTCCTAAATTTCAACAGCTTAAAAACCTTCCCATTCAACCCAGGTCGCTCTTGCGTAAAGAAAACTGGTGATCCTAGCTTAAAATATACAAGGCCCATCACGATTATCAAGATAGGCGAAAAGACAAACAATGTGATTATTGAAAATACTAAATCAAATGCTCTTTTCATCTTGAAGCTCCAATATTTCAAACAAGTCTCGGTTAATTTTTCTTACATCAAATCGCTCTTTGACATAATCAAGGCTTTTTTCTGCCATTATTTCGGCTTCTTGCTCATTATTAATGAACCAAATCATCCTATCAGCTAGTTGCTCGAAGTTTGCCACATCAACCAGCCAGCCATTCTCTCCTTCCTTAACCGTTTCTTTACAACCAGACGCCCTTGTTGTGATAATAGGCCTCTTCATTGACATGGCTTCAAGCACAGTTCTTGGTACACCTTCATGATAAGACGGTAATACAAACACCCTGCATTGCTCAATAAAAGGTCTTACGTCATTCTGAGCGCCCCTATAAATGATAACACCACTCTCTTGCCATTGTTGGACTTCGTTTAGCGAAATTCCATCAGGAGAAGGGTCGGTGGGGCCAACCAGCTCAAATTCAACATTGCAATACCTGCTTTTGACAATTTTAGCCGCCTCTACGTATTCCCTTACCCCCTTGTTACCGAGTAATCGAGCAATTAACAAAAATCGATTCTTTTCAGGCAAAGCAGTGGGCATAAAATGACTGAGGTCAACTCCAGATCCATCTACTACATAAGTTTTTACTTCATCGACGATGCCATTAGCTAAAAAAGTAGCTCTGTTGTCTGAGTTTTGGAAAATGGTACTACTAGCTCCCTTGAGAGCCACGCTATATAAATAGCTTACCATTTTTTTCAACACCCTCCGCTTAAAGCTACTGCCATTGAATGCATAACCTAACCCGGTGACTAAAGCATGAAATTGCGGCACTTTAGCAATTCTCGAAGCAATTCCTCCCCATATTACTGGCTTTATAGTATAAGCTAACACCAGTTCTGGCTTAAGCTTCTGGAACAAATCATAAAATTGTTTCAACGTCTTCAGGTCATTAAATGGGTTTAAACCACTGCGTTCAATTGAATAATCGTGATAGACCACACCGAGACTAGTTATTTCCTGAACTTCCAGTTCACTAGCACCAGAAGCCATGGCATGAACCTCATGACCAGCACGTACTAACTTCTTCAGAAACTCACCCCTAAAATTTGTCAGGGATGAAGGTAAAGTCCCAATAATCAAAACCTTCATTTTCTAACCTCAAGCCACTGAAGAAACATTAAGATATTCCATAACTCGTACTGATTGTTCTTAGCGCCACTAACATGCTCGTTCCAAGCATCCAAAACAACCTGCTCATTGAAAACTCCAGCTCTTCTAAGGGAGGTTTCAGACAAAAGATCGCCAGCCCATTCCTTTAACTCCCCGCGAAGCCAGTGGTTTATGGGGACACCAAACCCTGCTTTTGGACGTTCTATTAACTCATTTGGGACATACTTTGAGATAATCTGCCTGAGTGGGTACTTAGTTTTTTTGTTGAAAAGTTTATATTCTATTGGAGTGCGCCAAGCAGCTTCAAATACTTCATTATCCAAAAAAGGCACTCTTGTTTCCAAACTACAATGCATCGCAGCACGATCTACTTTAGTAAGAATATCATGCTGCATATAGCCTTGGGTGTCCTGCAACATAATTTTCTCACTAAGGGACAAAGAAGCATTGCCAAATATCTCAGTATCAAGTGTGTTAATAGCTGCCGCACCGGAGCGCATTACGCTGGATCTATTTGAAGTCTCAATTAATCTTTGGTAAAGGTCCACCTCATCACTGGCACACAATAACTTTGACAGTTTGTGCAACTTATCGCCGATACGATCAACTTTTTTACCAACAATTGGCCTCACCAACCCAAATAGTTTATCTAATCTTGTGGGGCTAATCGATTGAATAAGCTTAGAGAGCGCCTTTCTTCCAGCTAAAGAGGAACCAATAACTTGCTCCAAACTCTGTGCCAGTTGATGTCGATTATAACCAGCAAACAGTTCATCTCCGGAATCTCCGGACAAGGCAACAGTGACATTCTTTCTCGCGAACTCAGATACAATCAAAGTGGGCAGCTGTGATGAATCAGCAAATGGTTCATCGTATACCAATGGGAGATCCGAGACTCTATCTATTACATCTTTAGGCGTCAAATATAGCTCGTGATGATTTGTTCCAAGAACTTTTGCAACCTTCTTTGCATGACATGCCTCGTTATACTCTTCTTCGTAAAAACCGATACTGAAGGTATCTATAGGTTTTGAAGAAATGCGCTGCATAAGGGAAACTATGCAAGTCGAATCAATTCCACCGCTTAAAAATGCACCAAAAGGAACATCTGAATCCATTCTCAACTTTACACTTTGCTCAAGCTTGTCTTCAATATCCAGCAAAGATTCTTCCAAGCTCTTATGTTGGTCCTGCCTAGCACTTTCTACAGCATCTAGATAATGCCAGTAACAAACCTCTTCCGAAACGCGAACATCATCAGAAATTTTAATAGTTATATAATGAGCTGCTCGAAGCTTTTTAACTTCGTTGTATATACTAGCGGGAGCAGGAATATAGCTATTTGAAATTAAACTAGATATTGCGCTATCATTGAGCGTCAAGCCACTACAGACCTTTTCTAACGGTCTTAATTCAGAAGAAAATACAAATTTGCTATTATCAAAATAAAAATAAAGCGGTTTTTCGCCAAACCGATCTCTAGCGACATATATTTCATCTTTCTCACTACAATAATATGCAAATGCGAACATGCCATTAAGCATAGGTAGTGTTTTCTCAATACCAAATCTAGCGATAGCCTCTAAAAGGATTTCTGTGTCAGAGGTCCCTTTCCAAGAGATGGAAAATTGCTGCTCGAGCGTGCGTTTAATTTCCTTATAATTATATATTTCTCCATTAAATACAATCGTACCATGACCACTATGCATCGGCTGTATTCCGGCATCAGACAAATCATGGATAGATAGCCTCTTATGACCAAGAAACAAATTTCTATTCTTATTAATAAAATGTCCGTCCTGATCTGGACCGCGATGAGAAATAGTATCCAATGCCTTTATCAAAAACTCTTTATCGTAAATCCCTCGAGTTTCTGCATATCCAAATATACCGCACATTAAGTCTCTTCCCCAACTTTATAATTACCAAACGCTATGCTCATGAACACCGCAGCTTCAACCCAAAAAACGAAGTGACGTCCAGCGAAGTGAAAAAAGCCGGACACAATATAAGAAACCATAAAAGCTGCTACCAAATATTGCCTATCGATAAGCACCTTAAAAAGAGCAATAAAAAAGCAAAGATAAAGCAAAGTAGGATATAAAAATCCAAATTGCATCGCAAAATCTAAGAACGTATTATGTGCTTCTGACTGCTCGAATGGGCCATTCAAACCAGAAAATGACCCTGCGCCATACCCAAAAAATGGAGATGTCAATGAGACTATAAAAGCATTCTCGAATAATGTCAGGCGTGTGCCTCCTTCATCAGCATTATTCCACAAACTAATCAGCACATCTGAATAATTACTTATCACATAGTAGAGAATAATAACAACCGGAAACATAAACAAGAATATACGAGAAGCAAAACTGTATTGATTAAACCTTAAAAAATTAAAAGAAAAGTACGTTGCAACAACAACAAAACAAGAGAGTAAAAATGTGTCACTTCCGGTCATTAACATGATAAATACCAGCGGTACAAAAAAGAAGACCGCTCGCTTACCTAAGTAAATACTTAACATAAGAAAAAGAGACATAGCATAAAAGGTTAATTGGTTAGGGTTAGCAGCGAAACCTTCAAACCGAACTGACTTAGGAAAGATTATAATAGCTATAAAATTCACAACCATGAACCCTAAAGCAAAAACAATCGAGACCTGTTTCAAATTCAAACCAGCCTTTATTTCCTCGACTAAAAGACTAAGTATCAAAACCCCCATCATGTATGATATTACATAAACAGGCATACTATTATAGTCACTTAGAAAGAACACAGACATTGTGACAATCGGAAAAAACAAGAAAGTAAACAACTTCAGATAGAGTAGAAAACTCCCTTGCATTGAACGTTCGAATGAAAAAATTCTCCGACCGAATTTAGAAAAAGAGTGCACTATAAATATCAAAAACAGGATTTCAGATATACCAACTAGTCCAAAACGCACTTTCGTCATAACGCCAGTTGCCAGTGCAAGCCCCAACAACAGTGCCGATATACTAATACTATGAACGCCCATTCAGATTGCCTTGTACCTTGTGTAAAAAACTATCTAACTTCAAAACCTGATTTCTTGTACTCAGTAATTCCAAAGACTTTAAATCTATGCATAATGAACTCAGTCTATCGATCACATCAACTAACGCATGGGTTGATATGTCATTAGATACAGATTTTCCGCTAACAGAAACCAACTCTGCTACTTCACCATCTACACAACCTATATGGAGAATTGGTTTTTTTTGCTCTAGATATTCAAAAACCTTACCACTGACCACACCTTTTTCTTTTTCATTATCCCAGGACAATAACAACAAAATATCGGCAACGTTTTGAAGTCGCAGGGCTACATCTCTATTGATCTGGCCTAAAAAGAACACACTATCGGAACGGTTCAACTTTTCAAATTCAGCAAAGTTCTTACCAGCAAACACCAACTGATAGTTTTCAGATATTCCCATTTCATTTGCGTTGAAAGCCTCAATTAAAACAGATGGATCTCTTTTGCCAGGATATACCATTCCCGTATATACAATCGTTTTTTTATTTTTAAATAAAAATGGAAACTCTGAGATATCGCCTTCACTAACATCATTGTATAACTTTTCATGGGAAATCCCTGTTAGCACCGCAGCACTTGGTATTTGATACTTGTCACCTAAGCTGCTGAGCCAGTTTGTTACGCCAACGACACCTTGAGCCTGCTTAAACAAGCGTTCTTCATAGCGCCCCTCGAAATAACGTCTGATCCATGGAACGTCCCTATAAGGTGATAGGTGCCATTTATCTCGAAACTCGAACACCAGTGGGACTTCAAAGTAACTCGCTAACACACTCCCCATCTTACCTGAGGAGATAGGTAAACAAGACGCATACACAATATCAGGAACAAAATTATCGTAACTGCTAATTTCTTCTACAACACGTTCAATATTTTTTTCCCCAGAACGACTCCAAAAAACTTCAATATCGGGGAAAACTAAATTGTGCAGGAAATATGTGGCGAGCTTTACCCCTGGACCAATCATCGATTTAAACAGACCAAAAGAGCGACCTTTACGATTATTTGCGTGCTCAACATTCGAAGACGTTCTATTTTTGCTCCCTCTCGCGACATTTCGTAAATTAAAGTGAGGAATGAACACAGATTTAGGTAATTCACGTAAGTCTTTATTCAGATCATCAGGGCAGCCAGCAACAATGACTACTTCATGGCCCAATTCCGCAAGCTCTTCGACTATTTTTGCCATTCTAACGGAACCCATACAGTTGTATGGAGGCGCATAATAGCTCACATATAAAATTCTCATCTAACTTCCATATTTTATAGAGTTAAATAAAACAGTATAAATTTTCAAATCCATGAGCATACCATGTTTACCTTTAAGTGCGGTAATCGTACTTTTTAACTCTGGATCATTTAAACACTCTAACGCTGCTTCCCAGTTGAACACTGTGCTTGCCTGCTCCGATTTAAATTCATTGTCAAAACTAATCATTCCTGAATTAACAAGCTTTCTTTTAGCTGACAGGAACATAGTGTAGTACTTACTTTCTATTAAAAACTTGTTTCTTAGAACTGGAAAAAGTTCATACCTCTCCCACTTAAATCTGGTTGAAGGCTCGTGATACTTTTCTATCCACTTAAGGTAAAAAGACAGTTTAGTTCTAATATGAGGCGCTATACTCAATACACTATTCAAAAAATCTTTTGTTAAGAATGGTGAAAAGTGATGAGCGTAATTATTGATTGTAACAACACCGTTATTAATACCATTAAAGCCTCTGTTAAATATTAGGTAGTCTTCCATACTCTTATAGCTGTACTTCGGCTTATAAGAATAAAAAGTTGGTTCTTTGGAGTATGCAAATCGACCTAAACCATTATCAACAGCTGGGGCTTCTTTAACACTACCTAAATAGCTCCCAAGTACAGCATCTCCTAACTGTCCAGTTACCAATATATGATTTTTATCCATATTAATGCTATTTATAGCAGATGATGTATGAGATGCTCCACTAAAGTAAACAAACCCATTATTCTCACTCCATGAGCGCTCAAAGTTGTATAAATAGTCACCTGCCTCAAGCTCGTAAAATGTATGTTCAAACCCAAATTTACTGGCGATTTCATCAGCAATCTTCATATCTAAACAACCTTTCTTTCCAAAACATAATGTTTTTAAGCTATAAGGGAGTAGGTTGTTCATTTCCAGTGTGACCACTCTTGAGTCCAATCCACCACTTAAGGTAAATACAGGCGAAAACTCCTTTTTATTTATTAATTCTGCCAAATTATCTAGCGAATTCATGAAACTTGACTGTACCAATTCTATTGCGCTATTTTCACAAGTCACGGTAGGGGTTTCAACTTCGCTAAATTCTGAAACTGTAAGTTTTCTTTGGGTTAAATCAAGTTCTAAATATTCTCTTTTGAATAACTTAAAAACACCTTCTAGCGGCGTCATATTCTCTAATAAATAGCCATACTGTATCATCTGGAACGAGGCTTCAACTGACAACTTAGCTCCACCTACGCAGCTTCGTAATGCTTCGATTGAATTTGACACAACATAACCATTTTTGTCCTGCGTATAGTAAACAGGTAGTTGCCCTGTAAACCCGTTTGCTATAATTAATCTATCTACACTTTTAAAGTGTATAGAAAGTGAAAACTCGCCATCTATACCCGCTAAAACATTCTTATAATTATTTAATGAGACATTAAGAAGTTCGGATTCATGTACGGGCAATATATAGCCCCATAAAAATATGCAGATATCTTCATTATCAACAAGAGTAGATTGTCCGCTGAAACTATTCCTAACTCCCTTCGAGCTCATTTCTATCAAAAAAGACATAATCAAGCACTTCCTCTTTCACTCATAGTCGACAACTGTGACTGTTCAACTACACCTTTGCCCATAAATAGATACAGCACGGCAACGACACTAATAAAAAGGCTTGTAAAGAATGAAACCCAAACTACATATACCATACTAAAATAAATCAGCGCCAAAACACTAAAAACAAAGTTGAAAGCCAAACCAAACACACTCAGTTTAAAATTAAAAGAGACCAACCCTCTCGCCTGTAAAATATTACCAACAGGAGTCCTGATTAAAAATGAGATCAAAATTATATATGAAGTCACTTCCATAATTGGAGACACTGATTTTACATATTTATCACCAAACACAAAACCAACTATAAATTCAGAATAGAAAATAATAGGAAGGGAAATTAATATAGCAATCGGAAAAGTAAACTTAACAATCCCTAAATAAATATGAAAAATATCTTTCTTGGATGTAGCCCTTGCAATTTTTGCGTAATATGCACTACAAAAAACAGACGGAATAAATAGAACGCTAATTGCAATTAATGTGGCATTCCTATAATCCGAAAAGCTCTCGATACTTCTAAATGAACTAACTATAAAGGAGTCAGAGACCAATGTCAGTTGAGAAACTAAATTTGTAAATGATACAGTAGCTCCAAATTTCAGCTTTTCCTTGTCAAAATAAAACTTACCGAAACTCAACTTCAATGAATGAGCATCTTTCTTATTTAAATACAAAACAGCAGGCAAAAAATAAACCAATGTATACATTAGAATAAATGCGGTTACATTTATCAAGTCAAACATTAGCATACATGAAAAAATCAAAGCCAGAAAACTTGGAGTAAATAACAAAAACTGATAATCAACATTATTTTCAACAAGGCGAACATAACTAATGCAATATAAGTAAACTTGATTAAAAACCAACATAAAAAGCAATATTAAAAAAACATTGCTATAACCGATAATTAAAATAGAAATTATAAATGCAACGACGAAAAAAAGCACTGATATAGCTATACTAGTAGAGAAGCTATTGTTATATATTTCCAACCTATCTTTATAACTTTCGTGCATTAAAGAAAATCGCAGAGAAGCCTCATGTAAAGAAACTCCGGAGAAAAACTGTCCAATACTTACAAGCATAAAAATCAAACTGAAAGTACCGTATTCGGATTTGTCTAGAGCATGAGACAAAGTTGAGATAGAAAAGAAAATAAGTACTTTCCCAACAGCAGCAGACGCAGTCACTGCCATTGGAGAATGTACAAATCTACGAATAAAGCTCATCAATTACTCCAAGCCAAGTACCGCTTGCATTGTCCCACAAGCTCATTGAGCCTATCACGGCTCGGTTACTACTAACTTTTTCAGCTTCTTCCGGAAGCGACTTAAACACTTCAGCAACTTTAAGCCCTACATTTTTCACCTGATCAACTTTATATAGATGACAACCTTTTTCAGTTAAGCAGTCGTAATTTAACCAACTTCCGACAATAACCTTGTTCCCACTATACAAAACTTCCTGCATTGCGCCGGATAGCATATCAGCCTTTTGTACATTGATTAAAATATCAGAGTCGATCCTGTGCATTGCTAATTCAGAGCCCCCCCTAAATTCAGTATCAATGCTGACATTCTGGAGGTTGGAATGTTGTAGAGCTTCTAGAACTTTAGTCTTGTACTCTTGGTTACCATAAGCCAGGTTAAAGACTATCTCCATAGCAGGGCTAAAATGTTCCTGAGCAGCTTCGAGGCTTTTAATTACCTCCAGAGTTTGTTGATTTGGTGAGGAGTTGCTGCACACATGAACAGATATTTTTTTTTCACGTCTGTGATTGAGCTTACCGCGAGCCTGATCAATATCTTCTAGCGTTTTTAATCCAAATCTAATAATTCTTACTTTTTCTGAGCCTCCGTAACTGCTAACAAACCTAGCAGCCATATCTTCATTTGCGAATAAGATTCTATTACTAAGCATAGAAACCAAACGGAAGCGCAGCTTAATTCTGTCGTTTGAAAGATTAAAATCTGATCCCCAAAAAACAGAAACTCTTTTCTTGTTGACAGAAAAAACCGAAAAAATAAGAAGCAAGATTACATTAAACAATCCCATTGCATGAAAAAAGATAATTTTCTTATTAAAAGAAAATAGCGTCCCTAAAACAGCTCGCCAAAACTGTATTTTAAACTTATCTAATAATGAAATACTTTCAACTTGAACCCCCCTCTTAGCCAGCGCACTATTTAACTGCTCGCAAAGAGGGTGATGAAATGAAAATATATTTAAGAGCTTTTTTTGCACAAACTACTCACATACCACTGAATACTTTGCGATAGGCCTTCACCCACTCTAAATTGCGGACAATAACCTAATTTTTCTATAGCTTTCCCGATATCTGCCTGAGAATGTCTTACATCCCCCTTTCGAAAGTCTTTATAAATCGGTTCAATAGAAACGTCAATCGAACTATCAATCAAGGCTTTCTTAATGCTGCTGAAAAGTTGGTTTAATGTCGTCCTGTCGCCTACAGCAACATTATAAACTTCGTTCTGTGCACTTTCTTCTGAAGTCGCAGCAAGAATATTCATTTGTACAACGTTTTCAATGTAGCAAAAGTCACGGCTAGTCTCACCATCACCATTAATGAATACCTCTTCTCCTTTTATCATTGCTGCAGTCCATTTGGGAATAACAGCAGCATAAGCTCCGTTGGGATCCTGGCGCCTTCCAAACACATTAAAATAACGAAGCCCGATAGAGTTAAAACCATATGTACGAGCAAATACACTCGCATACAATTCGTTTACGTACTTTGTAACGGCATATGGCGACAAAGGATTACCAATATTCTCCTCTACTTTAGGGAGCGCAGGATGGTCACCATAGGTTGAACTACTTGCTGCATAAGTAAAGCTCTTAACATCAGCTTCCTTGGCCGCATTCAACATATTTAGAAAACCAGTAATATTAGTTGCATTTGTCGTTATCGGGTCCGCAATAGAGCGGGGTACAGAACCTAACGCAGCCTGATGTAAAACAAAGTCGACTCCCTCAACAGCTTTGGTACACGTGTCTATCTCTCTAATATCGCCTTCGATAAAACGAAAATTATGCCATTGCTCAGCAGTTACCGAGCGTTCAACTTCATCCAGATTTTGCTGGTGTCCGGTGGCAAAGTTGTCAAGACCCACTACTTTCTGATTAAGTTTTAACAACGTTTCCAATAAGTTAGACCCGATGAAACCGGCCACACCAGTAATCATCCATGTTTTTGGTGCACTAATTAATTTTGCTTTTATGCTATCAAAGCTATTCATTTGTAACCCTATTATAAACTTGCTGTTCTAAATAACCTGATAACTAAAGTCTCATATCAACAGTTGATTTATCCAACACATATTTTAGATCGTATAGAACATGCCCTTCCCTACCAAAACTGCGAATTTCCTGGCTTCCCAGCTCCCTAAATTCGTTATGACCTACAGCTAGTACTATCGCGTCATAAAAATTATGCTTTGGTTCGGATATTAGCTTTATGTCATATGCTTGCTCAGCTTCTTTATCTGAACACCAAGGGTCTAAAACATCCACATTGATATTGTACTCTCGCAACTCTTCTACAATATCAATTACTCGTGTGTTGCGCAGATCAGGGCAGTTTTCTTTAAACGTTAACCCCATTACTAATACATTAGCACCTTCAACGTGAATTCTTTGCTTCAGCATCTTTTTGACTAGTTGGGAGACAACATAGTTACCCATACCATCGTTTAAGCGTCTTCCCGCCAATATCATTTCTGGATGGTAACCTACACTTTGAGCCTTGTATGTGAGGTAGTAAGGATCAACACCAATACAATGCCCTCCAACCAACCCAGGTCTAAATGGTAGAAAATTCCATTTGGTCCCCGCTGCTTCGAGAACTTCAAGCGTATCTATTCCTAATTTATTAAAAATAATTGAAAGCTCATTTATCAAGGCTATATTTACATCTCGCTGTGTATTTTCAATAACCTTCGCTGCTTCAGCAACTTTTATACTTGACGCTTTATGAGTGCCGGCGGTTATGATCGATTTATATAACTCATCAATGATATCTGCAACTTCGGGCGTAGACCCAGAAGTTACTTTCAAAATATTAGTCACGCGATGCTCTTTGTCGCCTGGATTTATGCGTTCGGGAGAATATCCAGCAAAAAAGTCTTTGTTAAATTTAAGACCAGAGACTCTTTCCACGACGGGGATACAGTCTTCTTCTGTCGCTCCTGGGTATACTGTCGACTCATAAATAATTATGTCGCCAGCATTCACAACTTGGCCTAATAATTCACTGGCCTTGATCAAGGGGGTTAAGTCTGGCCTTTTATGTTGATCGATAGGAGTTGGAACTGTAACTATATAAATATTACAGCTTTTGAGATCGTCAACATTGTATGAGTAACTAAGTAGGTTCGCGCTTCTTAAATCTTCTTTATTAACTTCTAGCGTCGAGTCATAGCCTTCAATTAACTCTGATACTCGACTTTGGTTAATATCGAAACCTATTGTGGAGTACTTCTTACCGAACTCTACTGCTAGAGGTAGACCGACATAGCCAAGGCCTATCACGGCAATTTTATTTTTGGCAATATTCACACTACCCCCTTAATAATTCCGCGGCTATCAACTACAACTTTCTTTAATAGCTCACTTTTATCCATAACTTTAAACTCTTTGTGGTCAACTAAGACTACGACAATATTCGCAACGTTAAGTGCATCCTCTAGATCGAGTAACTCAACATTCTTCTTTTCCAAACCACTTGGTAAATTGCTAATGTTTGGCTCTACAGCAATCACACGCCCAACTTTTCGAGATGCAATTTCATCGACGATTTGCAAAGCTGGACTTTCTCTCAAATCGTCAATATCAGCCTTAAATGTTAAGCCCAGGCAAGCAATAACAGGTTCCTTAAACTCATCAGCTGATTTGGTGATTTGTTCAATGACAAAAAACGGCTTTGCATCATTAATCAGACGGGCTTGCTTGATAAGCTTAGCTTCATCCGGACAGCTATTCACTATAAACCAAGGATCTACAGCAATGCAGTGTCCACCAACACCCGGGCCAGGTTGTAATATGTTTATACGAGGATGGCGATTTGCTAAAGCAATTAGCTCCCAAACATTGATGTCTAGTTTATCGCAAATAACCGATAGTTCGTTAGCAAAGGCAATTTGAACATCCCGACAAGAGTTTTCAGTGAGCTTTGCCATCTCAGCAGTACGCGCATTAGTCGTTACACAATCACCTGTAACAAACGTTTTGTACAGTTCAATCGCAGCGTTTGAACATTTGTCAGTCATCCCACCTATTACTCGATCATTTTCAACGAGCTCTCGAACTACATGACCAGGTAATACGCGTTCAGGGCAATGAGCTACGCGGATGTCAGAATTTTCACCACATTGCTGCGGGAACGTTAGATCTTCCCTTGCAGCAGCAAGCCACTTCGATACCTGCTCAGTAGCTCCTACAGGAGAGGTTGATTCAAGAATGACCAAGTCACCTTTTTTGAGAACAGGTGCAATTGCCGTACAAGCAGCCTCAATATAAGTGAGGTCAGGCTCTGGTGCTTCCACATAGGCTTGATCAGCTGAGTTTCTAAATGGCGTTGGAACAGCAATTAAAAATGCATCAGCTGGCTCTGGTATTGTAGTAGCTTTTAAATATCCTTCAGTTACGGCAGCGTGAACAATCATGTCTAGTTCAGGTTCTACTATATGAATTGCTCCACGGTTAATCGTATCAACTACCTGTTGATTTACGTCGACACCGATAACCATCTTCTTTCGAGATGCAAACATTGCTGCTGTAGGCAGGCCGATATAACCAAGGCCGATAACAGATACTGTATTGAAAGACATAGAATCCCTTTTTCAAAAGAAAGCATTGCAAGCCACAACGCTGACTTGCAACAATAATATAACCACTAACTAACTAAAATATTGCAAATTCTTTGACAAGCTTTACCGTCTCCGTAGGGATTGTGGGCTCTGCTCATTTCTGTGTAACTTTGCTCATTAGTCAACAACTCAGTTAATGATGAGGAGATTAGTTCAACATCTGTCCCCACCAACTTAACAGTTCCAGCCTCAACAGCTTCAGGGCGTTCAGTTGTATCTCGCATAACAAGTACAGGCTTACCTAAGCTTGGTGCTTCCTCTTGTATACCTCCCGAATCAGTTAAAATAATGTCAGAGCGATTCATTAAGTAAACAAAAGGCAAATATTTCTGCGGTTCAATCAGATATATATTGTCGATATTTTTCAATATACGATTGACTGGTTCTTGAACATTTGGATTAAGGTGAACTGGATATAATATCTGCACATCCGGATTTGATTCAGCAGTTTTGGCTAACGCTTCACAGATTCTCTCGAACCCACCACCAAAACTTTCTCGCCGGTGCCCTGTCACAAGAATCAGTTTTTTGGACTCGTCTAGAAAAGGAAATTGCGCCTGCAAACTCGCTGACAAATCCTTATCCTGTTCGATCTGCTCTTTAACCATTAACAGGGCATCAATAACCGTATTACCCGTTACAAATACTTGTTCAGGAGTAAAATTCTCATTTAACAAGTTTCTTTTTGATGTTTCTGTAGGCGTAAAGTGTAATTTAGCTAGAGCACCAGTGAGCTTTCTATTAGCCTCTTCAGGCCAAGGAGAATATATATTTCCGGTACGTAATCCAGCCTCAACATGCCCGACTGGTATTTGTTCATAATAAGCAGCTAAGCTGGCCGCAAATGTTGTCGCAGTATCACCATGAACTAATACAATGTCCGGTTTAAACTCCTTCAATACTGGTGTTAACTCCAGTAAAATGCGACTTGTCAACTCAGGAAGTGTCTGCCCAACTCTCATCAAATCCAAGTCATAATCAGGCACAATTTGGAATAGCTCTAGCACCTGATCAAGCATTTCTCTATGTTGTGCAGTTACACATACTTTTTCTTCAAAGCGCTCGTCACATTCCAAAGCTCGCACTAGTGGAGCCATTTTTATTGCCTCAGGGCGGGTGCCAAACACCGTTAGAACTTTCATTTAAGCTTCCCGAATAAATTGTAATTAAAACCAAGTAGACTAGCTTATAAACTGTGAAAAGTTATTTATCTGACTTATACTCATAGCTGTAATATCCATAATAACCGTAAGTATTACTAGCTTTCTTCATGACCCCATTAAATACAACTCCCTTTACATCAATTCCGTTCTGCTCGAACCTATTACGAGTCAACTCCAACTCTTTGACATGATTTTGTCCAAATCGTGTAACTAACAAAGTTGAGCCTGCATGAGCACTAACGATTGCCGGATCCGTTACAGCAAGAATCGGCGGCGTATCGATGATTACGAGGTCATACTTGCTACTGGTCTGTTCAATAAGTCTGGAGAAATTTTCATGCATCAATAGCTCTGATGGATTTGGAGGAATATGACCCCTAGTGATCACATCCAAACCTTCTACCTGGCTAGACTTTGTTGCTTGTTCCAAATTTATACGACCGGAAAGATAATCACTTAGACCATCAGCCCAATTCATACCGAATTGAGTTTGCAGGTAACCTTTGCGCATATCCGCGTCGATGATCAATACCTTCTTGTCACTTTGCGCCAATACCGTTGCCAAGTTTACTGAAATGAAAGATTTACCTACACCAGGACTAGGTCCTGAAATTGCAATCACATTGTTTTTAGCATCCATCATTGCAAAATGCAGGCTGGTTCGTAGGCTACGTAATGCTTCAATTGACAGGTCAGCCGGGTTGTCTAATGCCAATATTGACTTAGCCTTTGCTGCAGCTTTACCCTTACGAGCCTTTGCAAAACCAGTAAGTTTTAATTGATATTCAGAATAGGGAACACTCGCATAAACAGGTAAACCAATTGCCTCAATTTCACTGGGGTCTTCGATCCCTTTATGAATAGCTTTTTGGATCAGGACAATTGCGACCGCAAGTAAGCCACCGAGCATAGTTGCCATTACCACAATCAACGCTTTTTGCGGCTTTACTGGTTTAGAAGTATTAACTTCAGCTCTATCTATGACTCTAACATTTCCAACTGTTCCAGCCCGAACAATGTCAAGCTCTTGGGTCTTTGCAAGAAGAAGTGTATAAATTTCATTATTAACCTCTACATCACGGGTTAAGCGTAAAAGCTCCTGCTGCGTTTCAGGTAACACCTGCACCTGCGCTGACAAACGACGCTTTTGGTTTTCTACAGCTTCAATTTGCTCTATCGCTGCAACGTAACTCGGGTGACTGTCTTTAAACTTTCGAGAAATTTCCAGCTTCTTAAGCTCTAGTTCTTGAAGTTGCGTTTCAAGCTTAACTAGCTGTTTAAGCACACCTTCTGTTTCTAACGTAATATCAACTGACTGGTGTTTAACTTGATAGTTGTTAAAACGTTGCTCTGCGGCTTCAAGTTGTTTCTTAACTATCGGTAACTGGTATTCCAGAAATTCAAGTGACTTTTGTGCCTCAGCACTATTGCGCTCTACATTACGACGGACATAGATATCAGCAACTTTATCAAGCACTTTCTCTGCATAATCAGGACTTGCATGCTGTAAGCTCAGATTTATAATTCCAGAGTCTTTCCCTTTCTCTTTCGCTTCTATCGCGGCTTGTAAGTCCAAAATGGTGTTCAAACGATCTTTCTTAATTATTAAGAATTCAGTACCGGGACGTGCAGTCAAAGTTCTAAGTGTCAAAGATAGCCTGCCATTTGTAACTTCTTCTCCCACCTTACCTTTAAGAATGCTTTCTCCACTCTGACTAATTAGTTCAAATTGATCGTCTGCCAACGCCACAAGCGTGAACGGAACTTGAATTGCGCTTTTCGGAACATTGAATTCAAAAACATCAATTTGTTCCCCTCCCCATGCATAGCTTTCAGTTCCAAATCGAGGCTCAGCAGTATCACCTTCAAATGTCGGGGTGAAATTACGAAATGCTCTTCCCCCAATGATTGGAAACAGGTTAGGTACAGCCACAACATCTAACTTTAGACTGTCCACCGTTTCGCCGATAATGCTACGTGATTTCAACAACTCAATTTCTGTTACTGCTGCGGATGTACTTTCAAACATGCCACCCAGTTCATCAAACCCAGGAACCGAGCCCCCTTTTTCCTCAACCTGTATCATTGCTGTTGCTTGGTAAATGGGAGTGCTAAAGGTTGCTATTAATAGTCCGGCAATCATAAAAAGTGTGATGACAACTGCTATGAACAACTTTCGGTCTAGTAGCTCGCCGAGCAATGCCATTAAATCGATTTCTCGCGCTTGTTGCTCTGGTTGCCTTTTTTGAGCACCCGTTAGTAGGTTTGATTGAGCATTCATTGACTCTTTCATCCTTATAAATACTTCTGCCAAGCGCTGCACGCGCTATCGATTAACTCATATACATGCTCAAAGGCTTCACGACTTTGGCGGTAGGGATCAGGAATCTCTTTTTCGCCCAACCACTTACCTAGTAAGAAAGTTTTTCCGCGTGCTTGTGGGTAACGCATACATAAATCTTCTAAGTGACGTTTTTCCATGACTAAAATCACGCTATTGTGCATGATCAAATTGGAACTAACTTGCTGTCCCTTGTGCGCAGACATGTCAATACCGTGTAGTAAAGCAAGCTCTTGAGCAAAGCTATCAGCAGGTTTCCCCTCAAGAGCCGTTAGACCCGCTGAGCTAACTGTAACAGCTTTTCCAGCCAGCTTACTTTTTAGTACATACTCGGCAGTTGGGCTACGGCAAATATTGCCAGCACACACCATTAAAACGCTGTCAAACATTACGAAATTACCTATTACTGATTGTCTATATCTTGTAATCTGTCGACTGTAGTCAGTGCTGGTAAAAGTAAGCTAATTACTTTATTCCAACGCGCAAGAGGTGCACTTGTTACATACACAATGTCCTGTGGGGCCAATTCAAACTGCTCTGCAAGCACAAGTGACGCGACATTTTGGGCATGTAGTTGATAGACATCGGCAAGGACACCGTCTTTTGCTAAATTTCTTTTACGAAGTACAAAAATCCCGTTGGCATTCGCACTTCGCTCATCGATCCCGCCGGCTTCACTAAGTGCCTCTGCTAGGTTTAGACCGTAGCGGTTAAGTTCTACAGTGCCAGCTCTCATCACGTCGCCCATCACATAAACATTTCGTTTGTCATTGCGATGTACATGAACAATATCGCCATTTTTAAGCAAGCGATTTTGAGAGATATCTCCTTTTAGATAAAAGTCGTCTAGCTTAATCGACTCCGTCCGATCACCTCTAGTGAAGCTCACTGAATTCCAATCAGCACGGTCATTTAGACCCCCGGCTTGGTTTAACGCATCAATTAGAGTCAAAGGTATATCGGTAATCTGATAGACACCAGGCACTTTAACTTCGCCGGTTACGTATGCTTTTTGGCTTTTAAAAGCAACAACTTTTACATCTATCTGTGGATCTTCAATAACACGGCTTAGTCTGCTAGCTAATTCTTCACGTATTTCAGCAATGGTTTTACCAGCAGCAGGCACTTTTGGTGCATACGCGAATGTGATTGTGCCGTCCGGCTGGACTTTGAATCCATCAAACTCTGCGGAGCGTTGAACCGCAGCAGGAATGGTTAACTCAGGATGATCCCAAACACCGATTGTAACAACATCACCAACTCCCAAGCGATACTGGTAATCCGAAGTGGCTATACCTTTTGAATTTGCATGTACGAGTGGCTGAGGCTTTCGCGCTTTATAATCTTGAATCAACTGAGCATCGATCAAATGAATGTTTATTTTTTCTAGATCTTTCTCCAAGCTCGCAGCTTGCTCACTTGAGTTTATCCCTTCAAAATGGCCGCCGGGGATAATCGAACAGCCAGTCATTGCGAGAAGGACGGTAGAAGCAATGATAGTTTTACAGCTAAGCGCCATTATTTTTTCCCAAAATATGTAATTTTTTTTCAGTTCTTTGATAGTTTGATATTACGAGCAGCCAATTAAAGCATGCACTGTTGTTAATCGCAAGTGACAATTCTTTCCATACTCAAATCATCAATAATGCCCTTCTTTGTGGGCACTTACTCCCACCCAGCTCAGCTTCCCCTGTGAGAAGCTTAGAACTTTCTCCGCCAAAAGCCTCTTTAAACTTCAGACATTGTGACTTACCAAAGTTACAGAGATTTTTAAGCCAAATTCAGCTGGAAAAGAGAGCCTTTAAGCTGAAACTAATCTTCCCTAACTCTAACCACATAGAGTCCGTTTTTTTCAAAGTTGTTTCAAGATGCCCAGTTGCTTCATTATTCACAATCTCGTTACGCCTCCGCTTTCATTTACCATACTGCTACTAAGAATTTGAAGTGAATAACCCCAAAAAAAAAGAACAATGAGAAAATAGCAACAATACAGAATCCACACTCACTGAGTAATGTAAAACAAGTCCATTTCAGCCTTGATGCCCTGGCAGACCATATTCGAGCCTAAATGGAGCGGGAGACCAACTTAGTGTAAACATTGGCGTTTATCTAAACGGCGTCTCAGGCTCTGTAAGTACTGTTAAGTTAGTTCTAATAAAAAATAAACTCCAGCAATTACATGAGGCTCTTTGCATGAAACATCATTTTGATTAAGGTGGAAGAAAAAGCAGAAACTAATGAGTAAACTTCGGCTTCACGAAGTTTTCTTTTGGCAAAAATCTGCGCTCCGTGCACCGACTTCTCAATCGAATATTCCATTGAGGTTCATTATACTACTTTTGTTACGTGAGTCTAGCGCCTGAAGTAACTTAGCTCTCAATATCAGAAAAACTTCAAGAGCATCAACCACAAAATTAAGAAAACAAAATCAAAAGCTTAATCATTTCCGAATAGGTCTCTAGTATATACTTTATCTGCCACGTCACGAATGTCATCCACCATACGGTTGGCTACGATAACATCGGACACTTTCTTAAATTCATCCAACTCGTTAACTACACGGGAGTGAAAGAACTCGTTTTCATTTAAAACCGGCTCATAGATAACAACTTCGATTCCTTTCGCCTTAATGCGCTTCATAACCCCTTGAATCGCAGAAGCTCTGAAGTTATCAGAGCCACTTTTCATTATCAGACGATAAATCCCCACAACCTCTGGCTTGCGATTCAAAATAGACTCTGCAACATAGTCCTTACGTGTGTCATTTGCGTCAACAATAGCGCGGATGAGGTTATTCGGTACGTCTTGATAATTGGCTAACAACTGCTTAGTGTCTTTTGGTAAACAGTAACCGCCGTAACCGAACGACGGGTTGTTATAATGCAATCCGATCCTGGGGTCTAACCCCACACCTTCAATGATTTGCTTTGTATCTAATCGGTGCTTTTCTGCATAAGTGTCAAGTTCATTGAAATACGCGACCCGCATCGCCAGGTAGGTATTTGAAAAAAGCTTAATGGCTTCTGCCTCGGTTGAGTTAGTGAACAGAACATCAATTTGAGCTTTATATGCTCCCTCTGATAACAATTCTGCAAATGTACGGGCACGTTCAGAGTGCTCCCCCACTATGATACGGGAAGGGTGTAAATTATCTTGCAATGCCCTCCCTTCACGCAAAAATTCAGGGGAAAATATTATGTTTTCAGTACCAAACTGTTCCTTTATCCGCTCAGTGTAACCAACAGGCACCGTAGATTTGATAACGATTGTCGCACTGTCATTAAAGGCTAAAATATCACTGACCACCAACTCAACGGACTTTGTATTAAAGTAGTTTGTTTCAGGATCGTAATCGGTAGGTGTTGCAATGACGACATAGTCAGCATCTCTATACGCCAGATTTTTGTCCAACGTTGCTTTAAAATTTAGCGCCTTATTTCTTAGAAAGTCTGAAATTTCAGAGTCTACTATTGGAGAGCGCTGTTGATTCAGCAACTCTACCCGCTCTTGTGATATATCAAGAGCAATAACGGCATGGTGTTGTGCGAGCAGCATGGCGATTGATAAACCAACGTAACCAGTTCCGACTATCGTAATATTCATCTATAACTCTGTCTCCCAAGATAAACCGACACATCAATTGTGTGTAATAGCCCTATCGAGTTGCGTGATCGCAATAATGTCGCTTCCGGCTACCACTGCATTGTTTTTTGGTCACGACTCATGTTGTAACAGTGAGCTGCTCACAGGATAAGTCGCTTAGAAGACTATTTTATGACTATTTCAATACCAAAGAATGACACTGATACTGCGAAGAAATTTGAAGGGAGATAGTGAGGTCCGGCTAGGGAGCTGATACGATCTTGAAGCATATTTTATTGATATTAAAACGACGAGAGCAATTCAGAATAAACCGACTTTAGTTTATCAAACATACGCTAACCGGTCTTCAGGTAGGCTTCTTCACTTTGGTACTTAGCTGAATCCATGAGTTTCAACAACCAGCAAATACCGTATTTCAATACTGATAAAATAAAAACAGCTTGTGATGTGGATTGGATGTCAGCATTCCTGCAAAGCAAAAACCAGGCATGAATGAAGACATCATTTCGAAAAAGCTTTTTGTCAGTGAGTTATAAATTATTCAAACCCACATATAATGTACCGCGGGGATAAAGAGAAATTGTTTTATTTCTGTCTAAACAGCATAGCGACAAACCTAAACAATTTAATTTGTCTTCCAATTCTGCTTGGCTGCGCAAGTAAACGGTACAACCACTCTAAACCGAGATTACAAAAAATGCGTGGGGCTCTTTTGACATGCCCTGTAAAAACATCGTAGGTTCCGCCCACTCCCATCATAACAGCCTTAACCCCGTTGTCCTTGCATTTGAACATAAACTGCTCTTGCCTCGGCGATCCTAAGGCCACAGATACGAACTCAGCTTTGGAGGCTTTTATTTGCTCAATAAGCGCATCTTCGTGCTCGAAAAAACCATCCTCGTGTCCTACGATGTTCACTCCATAAAGCCGAGCTGCTTTCTCAGCAGTAGCCTGATTGACTTCTTTGGAGGCGCCTACAAAAAAAACGGGCATGCCAGTTTTACCAGCTTCCGCAACCAATGCTTCCCAAAGTTCACACCCTGGCACACGCTTGATCGATTCACCGTGTTTTAACTTAACGGCTTTTACAATGCCCATTCCGTCAGCGTAAAGGACATCACTCTTCTTTAAAATACTGCCTATCTCTTTTGACTCTTGGCCTTTTAACACCTTTTCAGGGTTCAGAGCTGTCAGTATAACGCCTTTGTCTCTTATATCCATATCCATGATATGACTAACAGCTTTCTTAATATCTTGAAAGCAGTGGACTTGCAGGCCAAAAACTTCCAGCAACTTAATGTTCATTTGATTTAGAAACCCCAATTAAAAAGTACAGCACGAGAGCATAGCAACATATTCTGAGAACAGAGAAACTCAAATTAAACGAGTTCTCTTGTAGAAAAGAAGCGGACAAAATTGACAAACTGGTCGCAAACAAAAAGTAACCAATTCTAGTTCTACTTAACACTGCTCTCTTTAAGATAGTGAGGCAAAACATGACAAGAAAAAACAGGCCAAGGATCCCGGTATTATACATTACGAGCCCAACGAAGCTTTCAGCCCCCTGAGTGACCCAGCCACCCATATTGCCACCCGTACCAAGGTCATGACCAATAAAAAAGTTTAACCAAGAGTCAAAGGATATAAACGGAAGAACCAACCCTTGTACATGAATTGCGGAGCTATCTGTCACGCCACTTTGTAATGCTCGAATAGAGATAATTATAACAGCACACCCTACGGCGAACAAAGACAACCTATATTTTGTGGTAGCTGAAACTTTTAGTCTTAAACAGACGTTGATTGCCAGAAAGCATGCTAACAGAAAGAAAAATGCCTTACTTAATGTTGCTGCGGCAAGCAAGATACATATAACCAACCCAGAAAGCTTCAGAGCTGGATTTGAAACAAAGTAGTAAATATACGAAAAGAACAAGAAAAACGAGTAAGCTGCTAATATAGGATCAGCAAACACACCAGGAAAGCGCATAAAAAACATGCCAAAAAGAATCGTTCTGTTGTTCCCTTCAGCCCCTCCTCGTCCCAACGTTTTTCCAATGTCCAGAAAGACCTCATTCAAACTAAAATCAAATACAATTTGAAGCGACATAAAGAACAACGAGATAAATAAAACGACAGTAATTATCAGCTTAAAAAGTGGGCTTCCTTGATACCTAACTTGAGGCTGGTGCTTTGCTTTGATCAAATAGCTACAACACCATGAAATCAGTAAAAACTGTAGCAACAAAGGAAAATAGACATTAACAAAGTAAGCAACTGAAACAAATGCATCCGTCTTCAGCCCTTTTATTAAGGAAGCAAGAAGAATTAAAACGAAAAAGAAAAAATACTTATAACTTGCATCTGTGCTCAACAGTTTAAAATTAGAACAAGCCAAAATAGAGATAATAATTGGAAACACCAAAGCAGCTTTGATTATTGCCCAATAGCTGCTTGACATGTAAAAGTCCAAATTCAAAACATAGCTTAAATACAACCAGTAGAAAACCGACAATAGGCTAGTAACTGTCAAAGTGAGAATAGCAGCTGCTCTAGAGTAAAAAGAAATGCCTGACATAAAGATCGCAAACGCCAACAGTGCCAGTGGCTCACTTGCAATAAGAAGTACCGAAATACACGCAATGAGTAGCATCAAAGAAGCACGTAAAACAGAGCTGTATTGACAAGGTATCCGCAATAGGTGCATTACATAATTATCCTGATTCATTTTGGTTTTCTCAAAACAATGAGATATTGATTGGCTCTCACTCGAACACGAGACAGAGCAAAGAATAGTAAGCAGATAGCATATAAGCCGACCCACAATTTGGCTCTTTCTTGCAATAACGCGTCAATTGAAGCGCATATCAGCAAAGAGCTGACCACAAGGTAGTCTCTTCTTTGGTAAACCGGCTTCCAGACTTTTCTTGAAAACTCACTCCTAAGCACATAAAACACCATAAAGGCGCCCATAGTGGCAATTGCTGCGCCTGGGGCACCCAAGTGAGGTATTAAGAGCATATTCAAACCAAGTGCAACAATCAGGCTTAAAATCGCTGATGCGACTGAATACTTTGTCTTCTTTGTTATTCCTATTCCAACCTTTGTACATTCTGAAAGCATGTACATCAGTGGAGCTATGATACAGCTGGCAAGTAAATATTGAACACTGATATACGAATCTGGCAAAAAGTAACTAACTAGAGGTTTGAATAACAATACCAAAGCAAAAATAACAACCACTGAATCTCTTACCAATTTTACAAACGTATTGAATACGCTTGTATCTCCTCCATGTGATTTTACTTTATATACATATGGTGTCCAAATAGTGGAAAATATTTGTTGAAATATCACTGCAACACCAGCAAGATTTACCGCCAAAGCGTAGTTTGCTAGCTCCCCTAACCCCGCGTACTCTTTGAGTAATAACCTGTCAATCGAGACTACCCCCCAGTACGCCAGGCTAGAAATCACAAGTGGTGATGCATAAGGCAGTACTTTTCCAACAAGTGCCTTATCAAAATTGCTTAAATAGACAGAAGAGATTGAAGGGATGACTTTCCATGCGACAAAGAAAAACGTAATAACATATGATACTGTAAAACCAACTAAGATATACTTAAAATTACTAAAACCGTATAAACTAGCAGCTACAATACTTACTAAAAACAAAAACCTCGGTAGGACCTGAACAACAGAATATAACAGTGCACGCTCACTCATTCTGGATTCAATTTGCAAAAATCGTATTAGGTAATTAGTGACTAATACAATAAAAACAAGCGTATAAGCCAAACTCCACTCGAAGTTAAACCACAACTCAATAAATTCGCTGGAATAAAACCCAAAGAATGCACTCGCAATCAGCAGTAGAATAAGTCCTGGGAGAGCAAATGACACTAAAAATGCAGACCTATCTTTAGCATCATGGTATTCACGAACATAGGCCTGATCCAGGCCAAGTGTAAAAAACAGCAGAGTAAAAGAAACTAACACTTGTATAAGTGCGTATCTACCGATATCTTCACTAGAGAACAGCCAAGACATAACAGGTAAGGTAATTAACCCCACTAAAGCAGTGAAGACTGGCCCAAGTGAGAAATGTAATATTTTCTTAAAACTCATTATAACTCAAGTTAACATATCAATATTAAGGCCCAGTAAATAAAAGCTGTTATGGGTGCTTTTAACTATCTATAAGTCTTTCCTGTGGGGCTACTTGCAAAAAGGCTTATTGAACATGAACATCTGCTGTGCACACTTATAAGCTTGGATGCTCCTACAAATTTCTGCGATACTCTACGCCAAAGAAAATATACTTCCATTAATAAGCTTCATAGAACAAATAAACCAGCATGAAGCTTGTCGAACGGTTTTAAGCAAAAAGACTTTCTATTAAGAGCCCTGAAAAAATCGCTTTATTTCATTACATACTTGCTCGATGTCTTGCTCGTTCAAACCGTACCACAGAGGTAATCTAAGCAGCCTGTTGCTCTCTGAAGTTGTAAATTCGTCCTGTCCACTGAGTCTTGAAAACACTTTACCTGCAGCGGAAGAGTGAAGTGGTACATAGTGAAAAGCAGTTTGGATATTAGACTGGCGTAAAAACTGAATTAGCTGCGTCCGCGTTTCAAGGGAATCCAGCTTTACGTAAAACATATGAGCATTATGCTCACATCCTTCAGGGATTGATGGCAGCTCCACATGGCCTTGACTTGCAATCTCGACCAGACCGTCATAATACTGTTTCCAACTGTTCAAACGATCCCGGTTGATTAACTGAGCATTGCCGCCTTCCATTTGCGCCAAAAGGTAAGCAGCACTAATGTCATTCATCAGTAAACTGCTGCCTATGTCAACCCAAGAGTACTTATCGACCTGGCCTCTTAAAAATTGGCTTCGATCTGTCCCTTTTTCACGAATGATTTCTGCTCGCTCAATCAAAGTTTCATCGTTGATCAATAATAAACCACCTTCTCCTGCACTCGTATAATTCTTCGTTTCATGAAACGAGAATGCACCTAAATGACCAATGGTTCCTAGTGGCTTCCCTTTATAAGTACTCATCACCCCTTGTGCGGCATCTTCAACCACAAATAGCTTATACTTTTGTGCGATACTCATAATCGTATCCATTTCACAAGCAACGCCAGCATAGTGAACAGGAACTATTACTTTGGTCTTTTCTGTAATTGCAGCTTCAATCTTAGTTTCATCAATGTTCATTGTGTCCTTTCGAACATCAACAAACACTATTTTGGCTCCTCGTAGTACAAACGCATTTGCTGTTGACACAAAAGTGTAGCTGGGCATGATAACTTCATCGCCCTCTTTTACATCAAGCAGTATTGCACTCAGCTCCAATGCATGTGTGCAGGAAGGTGTAAGCAGTGTTTTCTTTACAGAAAATTCATTTTCAAACCATTGTTGACACTTTTTCGTGTATGGGCCATCACCGCATAACTTATTATTTTTTAAAGCTTGTTTTATATAGTCAATTTCATTGCCAACAACAGGCGGTTTATTAAATGGAATATTATTCATGATTAGACCTTTACTTATTGAGGCGATATTGAAATCTATTTATATGGTGTAAGAACTTTATCAGAAGGGTTCTTTTCGTTGTGCTCGCGTATACTATGAAAAAACTCTCGATCTTGTTTTAAGAAATATCGCCCGGAGCCAGTTTGTGGTTTGCCCTTATCTCCGAGAAATACCATTTTCAGCGATTTCGGTAGCTCATGTGCTATTAGCTCACACATTCTGTAGTGCAAGATCTTTGGCGTTTCTTCAGGGAAAAGCTTGAGTTTACTTTGTGCCAAGATATTGCCGGCATCCACTTTTTCACTGACATAATGAATCGTAATACCATAATACTCTTCAATATTCGCCCAGTAATGCATATAAGCCCTTGACCCCTTGTAATCTGGCAAGTACGAACCATGACAATTGATTAACTTTCCATCTAGTGCATTTATTTCTCTTGCTTTTATTATGTAGGGCCACCCTAGCAGTACTAGGATATAGTCATCACAGTCAGCAATGAAAGATTTAACTTCCGTTGAGCAAATTGCTTTTCCAGTAACATGGTGCTCGATATCCAGGTTCTTTGCAGTGGTGACGGCGCAGCCCTCAGAACACGAAGAGAAGAACATCAGTTGGTAATGATTTTTCAAGCTTTGATGGGCTAGCTCCATAATATACTGTGCTTTGAGGGAGTTACCTTCACCGACAAATATAACCTTGTTCATACACATTAGTCCCGAATGACGATATTAATATCAGAAAGTAAGCGATCGAGTTCTGATCTAGCTTCCGCAACAGAAGAACCACTTACAACGATATGACCTATTCGATCGGGACCGACTGCGAACTTACGTACATTTTCAGAAATATCATAGTCCAGTTGAAATGCTTCCACGCTTTCCATTGAGCTAACATCAGGCACCTCTATACTTTCAATAACGCCGGCCTTATCACTAATTAATAGTCTAGATACATTGGCTTTTCCCGAACCTGAAAAGCTCATGTCTATATTTCTACCTAAGCATAAGTCAATGATCAGCTCGTACATATCCACATTGTAAAAGGAGGCTATATTCTCTGGTATACACGTCGCTCCCATTCTTCCACCAATTTCAATGATAAAAGCCTGCTCACCAACGACCATAATATCAGAGTTAGAAACCGTACATGTGATATTCAAAGCTTTAACGGCCTTCAAGAGCTCAGTTTCGATGTTCTTTTTCACAATGTCACTGCATTGTGATGGAATGGCATGACCGATTGGCACGTCGGTTTTCCCACTAAAATTTATTCTATCGTGAATGATGACTTTCGCATTGCCATTGCGGTCGATGATGACTTCTGCCCCCAACTCTTCGCCTTCGAGGAACTCTTCAACAATAATTTCATTGCTCTTGCTGATCTCTGTGGCCAGTTCAAAGGCATTCAACGCCTCATCAAGGTTGTATATTTTGGTAATACCGCGACTGCCAGACAGATTCGGCGCTTTGACCATAACAGGGTATGTAAAGGACTCTAAGGCTTGTTGCATCTCGGCTTTTGATTGTATGACAGCAAACTTGGCAGTGTTGACGTTAGATTCCAGTAGCTTTCGTTTCATACTTACTTTGTTCGTACACGCTTTGGCATTTTCATAGCCTATACCACTCAGGCCCAAGTGTTCGGTTACGTAGCCAATTGTAGGCACGCCCACATCGCTACCCGTCGTAACGATACCGGATATATCATGTTTCTTTGCGTGTTTTAATACCTCTACTTCATCCTTAATATCACAAAAAACACACTCGTCTGCGATCAGCAACCCTGGATAATTACCATTAGGGGACACAACGATGGTAGTAAAGTTTAACTCTTTAGCCTTTTTGATAAGAGGAACTTGATAAACACCAGCTCCTAAGATCATTATTTTTTCACTCATCAGAAAATAAACCGTTCAAATTTTTAAGTAGCTGTGCTTGACTATATTCAGTTCTAACAATAGCGATATTATCTTCAACATCAGGCAGTAATGGACTGCTAAAAATTTGCTCTTTAGAATATAGTTTAATACCAAGCTGAGTTAAGTGATTGTAGCTTGAAGTGCCTTCGCGCATACATACGACCTTACCCATGGCAAGTAACTGTATGATATTGCCCATAGCTTGCTGTCTGTTCATATCAAATACGGCTACATCTATCGAAGCCAGCAGTCGATTGTATTCGTCCAGAGGCAGCATTTTTCTTAATGCGGTAAACCTGTCACCAAATAACGTCAAGCCCAAAGATTCCACCTCATCTCCATACGCGGAATCTCCGTAATTGAGAGGGCAGACAACTTCAAAGTCAAACTGCACTTGTTCTTTGATGCGCAGCAACACCTCAGCATGGTTATTCACGGCAGTAGCCGAGTTTCCAACTAAAATCCTAACTCTCGCATTATTTGGCGAAGGATTTGTTGTCACAGCAATTGAATCAGGCTTAATGGTAACACTTGGATAGGTAAACCCTTTATAATGCCTGGCTTGAGTTTGGTACCACTGTCTTGCTAGCGCAAACTCCCCGTCCATAGAAGTGGCTATGGTTGAAATGTTTTTAATTAGCCTTCTGCGAAAATACTCATAACACCTTTTTGCAATGGAGCGCTTTCTCTCGTTATAAGCATAAAGGTCGTTTCCCCAAAGTATCCAGACAGACTTACTAAGCACGCCTGTCATGAGTGAAAACAGTACAACCAGAATATGGACAAATAAACCATGAAAATAAACCCTGTCGGCCTTCTGCGCATGTTTTACTGTTGCAATGAGTTGTTTTAGGTTTTTTGAGCTGAGTTGAGTCACATTTTCTGGGTAGGTTTTATCCGCCCCCCCCTCAAAAACCAAGAAATGATGCTCTCCTTCCGGAAAAGCATCATTAATCGTTTCAATCACTGCTGGTACAAACTTTTCGCACTTCATTAGATGAAGGTGTTTCATTTATTTGATATTTCCTTCAAATAATCTCCATAAGAGTTCTTACCGTACTTTTCTGCGATGCTTTGTATCTGTTCCTTACTCAGCCACTTGTTGTAAAACGCAATCTCTTCGAGACAGGCAATCTTAAACCCCTGGCGCTTTTCGATTGTTTCAACAAACTGAGCCGCCTCTAGCAGGCTGTCATGCGTACCGGTATCAAGCCAAGCAAACCCTCGCCCTAACAGCTCAACATTAAGTTCACCTTTCTCCAGATACATTTGGTTGAGCGTCGTAATCTCCAGCTCACCTCGGGCAGAAGGCTTAACTTTTTTAGCCATTTCTACAACATTTGAGTCATAGAAATACAATCCAGTGACCGCAAAGTTTGACTTCGCTACACTTGGTTTCTCTTCGATTGAAATCACATTTCGATCTTTATCAAACTCAACAACCCCAAAACGGTTTGGATCCTTCACTTGATATCCAAATACTGTAGCGCCAGTCTTCTGCGACATCGCGGCACTCAACTTTGGTGTAAAGCCCTGACCATAAAAAATATTGTCACCAAGCACCAGACATACTGGGTCATCCCCAATAAACTCTTCTCCGATGATAAAAGCCTGTGCAAGTCCTTCAGGCTCAGGTTGAACTGCATAACTCAGCGCGATACCGAAACAACTGCCGTCACCTAAAAGGCGCTTAAAGCTATCCAGATCTTCTGGTGTTGTAATGATCAATACTTCTTTGATCCCTGCAAGCATTAGTACAGACAGTGGATAATAGATCATTGGCTTGTCATACACAGGCAACAACTGCTTTGATATACCATGAGTAATCGGAAAAAGACGAGAACCCGTTCCGCCAGCCAATATTATACCTTTACGCTTAATCATTTATCTTCAACACCTTTACTTTGTTGATAACTGCCATCAAGCACATGCTGCCACCAAGGTGTGTTGTTTAGATACCACTCTACTGTTTTACGAATGCCAGATTCGAATGTCTCCCTGGGGGTCCATCCCAGTTCTTTCTCGATCTTACTCGCATCTATTGCATAGCGAACATCGTGACCAGGGCGATCCTTTACAAACGTGATAAGATCTTCGTACCTTGCCACATTTTCCGGCTTTTCAGGGGCTAACTCCTCGAGCAGCTGACAGATAACTTTAACAACATCTATGTTTTGTCTTTCGTTGTGGCCACCAATATTGTATGTTTCACCGTCTACGCCATTGAGCAGAACCGTATACAGTGCTCTTGCATGATCTTCAACATAGAGCCAATCACGCACCTGAGTACCATCTCCATAGACAGGTAACGCCTTGCCATGCAGCGCATTTAAAATAACATGTGGGATCAATTTTTCCGGGAAGTGATATGGTCCATAATTGTTACTACAATTAGTCAGTAGAATAGGTAAACCATAAGTCCTTCCCCAAGCCCTGACTAAGTGGTCTGAGCCAGCTTTGCTCGCAGAATATGGGCTACTAGGTGCATAAGGAGTCGACTCGGTAAACAAGTCTTCTGTGCCTTCTAAATCACCGTAAACCTCATCGGTAGAAACATGATGAAATTTAAACCTTGATTTCTCTTCTGCTGGTAGCTTGTTCCAGTATTGCCTGGCAACTTCCAATAAAGTAAAAGTACCAACCAGATTGGTCTGTATAAACTCAGCTGAGTCATCGATTGAACGGTCTACATGGGACTCAGCAGCCAGGTGCATGATGGCATCTGGCTTAGTCGTCTCAAAGACGCGAGTAAGAGCCTGCCTGTCGCAAATATCAACTCGCTCAAACTGATAACGTTCATTTGTATCGACCGAGCTCAATGACTCAAGGTTCCCAGCGTAGGTTAACTTATCAACATTAACAACGGAGTCATTTGTATTTTCGATGATGTGTCTAATTACCGCAGAACCGATGAATCCGGCTCCGCCTGTCACAATAATCTTCACAGCCAAATTCCTTTTGTATCGATTACAGCCTTACTCTTGTCTATTTCAGTAGACTTAAACTCTTTGTGATCAACTAACAACAGGTGAATGTCGCATGTAGATAAAGCATCCTCCAGATCGACCAGTTCTACCTCTCCTAGCTGCGTAGGCACAGACTCAATATTAGGTTCAACGACAAGAATTCTTCCTGCGTGGACTTCTCTCACCTCTTGTACAATCTGCATTGCCGGACTTTCTCTCAAGTCATCAATGTCTGGTTTGAATGCCAATCCGTAACATCCTATTGTCACTGATTTAGCCGTGCGTTCGGGATGCGATTGTAGAAATTCACCGACAGCTTGGTTTACTTTGTTGACTACCCACAATGGCTTTGAATCATTCACCTTCCTGGCCGTGTGTATTAGTTTCGCAGAGTCCGGTGATTTCGAAATAATGAACCAGGGATCAACAGCAATACAATGTCCACCTACACCTGGACCTGGCTGTAAAATGTTTACGCGTGGATGACGATTGGCAAGCTTGATAAGCTCCCAAACATCGACATTTATCTCATCACAAATTAAAGACAGTTCATTTGCAAAAGCAATTTGCACATCCCGGCTACTATTTTCTGTCAATTTGGCCATCTCTGCAGTACGACTATCAGTGATGATGCATTCACCCTCAACAAACGTTTTGTATAGTTTGATGGCTGCAGCTGAACACTCTGGAGACATACCACCAATTACCCTGTCGTTTTCTACGAGTTCGCGGACAACATGTCCCGGCAAAACACGCTCTGGGCAATATGCGATTTTAATATCTGCTTCACTACCCGCGCTCTGCGGGAAAGTAAGTTCAGGCCTCATCTGGGCTAACCAAGCAGCCAATTGCTCTGTTGCGCCAACTGGAGAAGTTGACTCTAAAACCACAAGATTGCCTTTTTCAAGCACCGGAGCGATAGACTTGGCTGCCGCTTCAATATATCCAAGCTCAGGTTCAGGTATAACTGAGCTACCTGCTTTGAAAGGAGTTGGCACAGCTATCAAGAAAGCATCTGCAGGTTCAGCAGTGGTTGATGCACGGAAATACCCTTCTGTCACCGATGCATGAACCAAGATATCTAGCTCAGGTTCAACAATATGGATCTCACCGCGATTAATAATATCTACTGCCTTCTTATTGACATCAACACCGATTACTTTTTTTCTTTTTGATGCGAACATTGCGGCTGTGGGCAACCCAATATAGCCCAACCCGATGACAGAAACAGTTTCAAACGACATACTGACTCCTAACTTAGATTTTCTTTAAAGTTGCTAATACATCACAAATTTGCTTGCTAGCTGTACCATCACCATAGGGGTTATGCGCTAAGCTCATTTCTTTGTATGCATCAGAATCATTGAGTAACCTGGAAACTGCGTCGGTAATTCTATTAAAGTCAGTACCTACCAGCTCAACAGTGCCAGCTTCAACAGCTTCAGGTCTCTCAGTCGTATCCCTCATAACTAAAACGGGTTTGCCCAGACTTGGCGCTTCTTCTTGAATTCCTCCCGAATCCGTTAGTATCAAATACGCCTCATTCATTAGGTAAACAAAAGGCAAGTATTCCTGAGGTTCAATTAGGTGAACATTGTCCAGGCCATTTAAAGTTCTATTGACTGGTTCCTGAACGCTCGGGTTCAAATGCACTGGGTAGACGATTTGAACATCTGGATACTCAGTAGCAACAGCCGCTAAAGCTCTACAAATACTTTCAAAGCCCAAACCAAAATTCTCGCGCCTATGCCCTGTGACGAGAATCAACTTTTTGGTTTTATCTAAAAATGGGAACTTACCACCAAGCTCTTCTTGAAGAGCAAGATCTGTATCGATTTTTTGCTTCACATCTAATAAGGTATCGATAACTGTATTGCCCGTTACATAAACACTATCTGCAGGATAGCCTTCATTTAAAAGATTTTTTTTCGATTTGCTAGTCGGCGCAAAATGCAAATGAGTAAGGCAGCCAGTAAGACGACGGTTCGCTTCTTCAGGCCATGGCGAATAAATATCACCAGTCCGCAAACCAGCCTCAACATGCGCGACCGGGATTTGTTCATAATAGGCAGCTAAGCTAGCCGAGAAAGTGGTTGCGGTATCACCGTGTACAGCAACAATATCGGGACAAAACTCTTTTAAAACGGGTGTAAGCTCAAGAAGAATTCTGGATGTCAGTTCTGGCAAGGTTTGTCCTGCCTGCATCAAGTCTAAGTCAAAATCAGGGGTAATTTGGAATAACCCCAATACTTGATCGAGCATTTCTCTGTGCTGTGCAGTGACACATACTTTGGACTCAAACCGAGGATCCTGCTCCAAAGCACTTACAAGAGGAGCCATTTTTATTGCTTCGGGCCGAGTGCCAAATATAGTTAAAATCTTAATTACCATAATACCTTGCTAAAAAATCGGTGAGAAGATCACTTGCGTCTCAGCCAGCTCAATATACGCCACACGTGTGCTAATGCATAATTGTAGACTAAAAACATACCTATGAAAATCGAAAACATTAACCACTCTGGTGTATTCCTAAGCTCCAAAAAACCACCTAGACATGCAATAAATGCTGCTGCTAGAGAGATTATAATTAATGCTCTACGCCGGCTATATCCAGCTCTTTCAAAGATGTGATGCAAGTGGTCTCTATCTGCTTTAAAAGGAGAAGTTCCTTTTTTAATTCTCCGATACATTATCGCCACCATATCCATTAAAGGAATAGCGATAATATAAAGAGCCGTTACTGGTCTAAAGGATTTAGATTCTTGTTCGATACCAATAACCAGTAACCAAATTATTGTAAATCCAATCAACATACTACCAGCGTCGCCCATAAAGACTTTATTCATTGATTTGCTGGGCCAGCGAAGGTTGAACATTAAGAATGCAGCTATTGAAGCGACAAAAAGGATAGCTAATAAAAACCATTCATTCCCTGAAATCCAAAGCAATGTGCCCAGCGCGAGAAAAGATACAAGGCTCAATGCGCCTGCCAATCCATCAATACCATCTACCATATTAAACGCATTAATCGTACCAATGATACCTAACACAGTAATTACAACACCAAAGTACCCAAGCTTAAATTCGAAAAAACCTAATATAGAACCAAATGAACTTAAATGATTACCTGTTCCAAAAATCATAAAAATAGCAATAGCTAGCTGTACTACAATTCTAACCCTTACAGAAAGGTCATATTTATCATCTAGTACTCCCAGCAAAAGGATAAATGATGCCGAAATAATATATACACTAAAATAGACGCTATATTCTAAAAAAAGCATCGATGACATTAAAACACCAAAGTATATTGCAACACCGCCTATAAGTGGGATATGGCCGTCATGATGCTTTCTAGAGTTGGGGACATCAACAAGCCCAGTTCTAATGGCAACTGGCTTAGCAATATAAATCGCCATGACGCAAAATATAAATGACGATATTAAAGGAGCCAGATAAATCATTTAACCTCCATAGCTGATAGCACAATTGACACAGCTTACTAACCAGTTTTCATTAACCCGAAATTGGTCACTAGGCAAACTCACTTCTTCCTTTAAATGCAGAAACAGATACAACAGTAAACATTCCTAACAATAATCCGACAAAGGCTCCCAAAATGCATAGCATTGCTCTTTTTGGGCCTTCTTTTCTCTCTGGCATTATCGCAGGATCGATCGTGGTAAAAACATACTCATCTCGCACCTCGGCGAGCATGATTGTTTTAGTTTCATCTTCCATTAACTTATATAGGACAGCTCTGAGACTAGCAATATCATCTGTCTTTAGTTGCTTATTAAGAAAATGTAGGCTTCTCTTAGCTTCAGTTACATCTCGCTCTTTCATTGTCATGTTTATTTCAGAAATGATTAAATTGACCCAGTCCCTTGCTAGGACAGGCGAGTTATGCTCGATAGCAATGCTAATCAGACCAGTTTTCTTTATAAGCTGAACATCGAGCATCTCGAGAAATGCTTCAAATGCTTCTTGCTGTGAAGGTTTAGGAGTACGTGGTAAGTCCACCTCTCTTACCCACAATTTCTTTTCTACATCATAAATATCGGGATCATAAGAAAGCTTTTTTTGAACTGGATCCCATGATTTTGCTGCCATAATATCGACTAATAAATCATACTTTTCGATAAACTCACTAATAAACTTGCGAGACTGTAAAATCTCAATCGCAAGGCTAGTCTTGTCTATATCACCACCAGTGTTCAGCTCAATCCCAGCGACAGAGGCTAACCCTCCTAATTGAGAGGCTAGTCCACTGTCATCCTGAGAGCTAACAGGAGCAAGCAAAGCTTCTGACTTATATACGTCATGCATTTTAAAAGCTATCACCGCAAATATGCATAAAAACACAAATGAAAACAGCAGGACGACTGTCTTACCTTTCCATATTGAGATACATATTTCTCTTAAGTCTAGCTCTCCAGGCAAATCAGATATTTCAAAGGCTCTTTTACTGGACACTGTTCGTTCTCACTTTAAATACAAATAGTTGTTACCAACCAGATTCTAAATACTCGCACTTTTTACAATTTAAAATTACAAAAATGTTATCTACAAATAGACTTAAAAAGTATGGTTAAGCCTCTATATCCGCGCTATGGCAGCTAAACCAACACCTAGCTGATAAAAAATCTGTGTAGCTGTGCTCCAAAGGGTTAAGTTATCCATATGAGACGAGTCCATTGGAACAACGATAGTATCGCCAGCTGCAAGCTCAATATCGTCATTCACCGCAAACCAAGAATTTCTGTTGGGAATAAACACAGCACCATTAGCTTTGATAACATAGATTTTTTCGGCGTCAGCGCGATCTCGTAATCCCCCACTGAGGGTAATGTACTCTTCAATCGAAGTGCCTGATTTAAATAAATGAGATGAGCTGTAATTGACCTCTCCGATTATCGAAATTGACTCTCGCTTACCTGGCACATAGAGCGCATCACCATCCTGCAAGACAAGAGAGTCAGCTTGTGAAACAATACTTGGCAAATCAATTATCAGCCTGCCTAACGCTTTAACATTTGCAAGGTCCTTGAGCAGTCGATTAGCATCGCTGTAGCTAAGAGAGGAGTTTGCACCAATTGACTTCTGGAAGCTCTTCGCAGCAATATCCTTACGCAAATCGTCGGAGAGCCTTGCCAGTTGCTTACGCTCCTGCTCTTTTATGGCTTCTCGAGTAAATACTGCCGCTCCGGGTTCTGCATACTCGGTTAATCCGCCCGCACGATTCAGAAGGCTGAACAATGTCTCTCCGCGCTTGACAATATACTCTCCAGGGAAAACCACTTCCCCTTTAAGCGTGACACGATAACTAACCTGCCAATTTGGCTTTATCAAAACATTAAGTACATCACGATTATTAATTGGACTCTGGATGCCTTGCGCATTTAAAGGGATCTTGATGTGCGCAACCTGCCCATCCCCTTGCTCGCGGGTAATTTCAGCATATTCCGTATAGGCGGACTCTAGCAAACCTCCAGCTGCGGAAATTGCGTCACTTGCTTTCATCTTCTTTGTTATTGGATAAATACCAGGAAAGCGAACTTGCCCCAGAACTTCGATAATCTGACTCTCAGACGAGGAAGATGACTGATATTCAAGCTGTGCAAGGACTGGGGCGAGTAGAGTTTCTCGACCGAAAACCGTTGGCACATAGCTTTCTTCTATCACTTCTTCTTTTTCGATCTCTACTTCATTCTCAAGCTCTTGGTTTTGCTCTGCTGGCATCGTTTGGCTTACTTTCATATCCGGTTTAAAGGATATTTTATTTTCAAACTGACGCCGTTTATAGAGGTGCCAAAGCTTGACGCTTTTTTGCAACTCTTGCTCTTCAGCTGATATCGCCAAATTTTTCAATGCGCTTTCTTCTTGCTCTTGTGAGTTAAAACGACTGAAAATATACACTTCGTCATTTTTTTGTAATGGAATACTCTTAGACTCTAGCGCTTCAGACAGAGAGAATTGCAGTACTTCAATTTTCCCTAGCTGTTCAGCTTCTCTGACGATGATTGAATAACCCAGGTCAGCTTGTGGTAGTAAATCAGTTCTCGGATCATCTAAGTAAGACTTCAAAGTCGCGCCTTCAAACCATTGATAGTTACCTGGTCTGGCGACTGCACCTATCAGAGAAACGGAATCAACAACATCATCATTAACAGCCTGAACTTTGATTTCATCACCACCCTGAGGGATATAATCAACCTCGTTCTCGCCGAAATTGACTGAGATGACAGACTTTACGGCATTGTTTAGAACTCTGTTTACCTGAACACGCTGCAGGAATGCCCCTTCTTTGAATCCACCAAACATTTGAATCAAAGATTCGGCAGAGTCACCTTCTTTTAGTTCAAAAATCGCAGGTCGCTTTACCTGCCCCCCGACTTTCACTTGCGGCCCAACAGAAGGAATAAAAACCACGTCTCCAGATTGCAAAGTTACATCATCGCTACTATCGCCCTTTAAGAGAAGGTCGTACAAGTCCATTACTGCTATGGTGTTCCCCTGCCTTTTCACCTCAATGTTGCGTAATGAGGCTATTTTGGTAACACCACCAGTTGCGAATAAAGCATTAGTCACGCTTGACAAAGGTGAGAGTGTGTAACTGCCGGGACGATAAGCTTCACCTACGACCAACACCTGAATACTTCTCAGTTCAGCCATTGATACAAATGCACTAAGACCAATAGCTTCATTTTTTACTTTCTCCGCAATAACTTGCTTTAACTCCGCATAAGTCAAACCAGTTACGCTTACAGGCTTAAAGTAAGGTATGTTGAGCCAACCTTCACGGTCTACCGTGACCATGTGAGTCACGCTTTCTTTTCCATACAGATTGATAGTAACCGTGTCACCACTGGCTATCACATAGTCATTCGGTACAAGTTGTAATTCTGTTGGTGCAAAACTGGTTGGCTCACCAGAGAACAATTCATATCCAAAAGGTTCCAACTCCTCGACAACTGGTTCCAAAGGATCTCGTTTCTCTTTATCATCCTTTTCTGCCTTTCTCGGTAATACACTCGGAGTGCTGGTGTTTTGCATCTTCGTTTGGTTATTTGCAGCATCACCAGAAATGTCGGATAAATTTATTCCGTATTGCTTTGCCAGCGCCTGTTGTTGGCTTTTTGGCAATTTCTTAAACTGTTCTATTTGTTGTGCAGTAGGTGTAAAAGCTATTGAAACCGCACTAAACATCAGCAAAATTGCCGCAAAAATACGTTTGAAAGACATCCGGTTTTGTATCCTGTTTCACGATAGGCCAAAAAGATTGCGTATTTTACATAAAAGTGTTGCTATAAAAAAAGGGCTTATCGCCCTTTTTTTGATATATCTTTGGTTAATTATGTTAAAAGCTGTAAACTAAGGTCAAAGAAGTTTCTGTATCCGTACTTTCCTTGCCCTCATCAACTGTTGAGTTATGGGTAATATTATACGCCACCTTCATTTGTAAGGAGCCATTGATCTTAGTCAGTAATGCGGATTCAGAGGTGGTTTTAGTATTGGTATCACCATACTCCATCCCTACAACCTGAGTGAATCGTGCGTTATCCGATACCTGCCACTCAAAGTCAACTTTGGCAACACCAATGACCTCATTGTCTGTTGTGCCTGCAAGTGGGTTACCACTCTCATCTAGTTCTGTACTGTCATCCTGATATTCAAAGCGCTTCACACCGGGACCAATTTCCGCATCTAAGTACATAGTGTCCAGGTTAAGTAAACGCAAGCCGTAACCCACAGAAACGACAGTTTCACTACGATAGGCACCAAAGTAGTCCGAGTCGTAAGAACCAAAAATAAACAAGTGACTGTGATCTTCGTTAAGCTTGTAATTTCCCTGCATTGAAACAGAATACTTCTCGTTGGTGCGCTCGCTTACTCGCTCACCATCGTCATTTTCAATTTCATCTTCCTTATATATCCCGCTCAGCTTATATTCATTGCGCCAGTTTTTAAGGTTATGCTTCGCCTTAAGTGCCCCTTTAAGAGTCGTGGTTTCGGTATTACCACTGGTGATAATAGCTCCCACTTCACTGGTAACATCCCAGGTTTTTTGCTTTTTGGGCTTCTTTGCAGAAGCTTCTTGTGCAGCTACATTCGAGCTAACAGCTGCCAATACGCACAGAGATAAGAGTTTTAATTTCATTGCCTATAAACCTGTCATTAATTAGTCTTTGTGAAGGTGAACATCCATTTGCGGGAATGGAATTTCGATATTAGCATCGTCCAATGCTAATTTTATATTCTCAACCAGGTCAAAGTAAGTGGGCCAGTAGTCTGATGTTGCAACCCAGGGGCGAACAACAAAATTGACACTTGAGTCTGCCATTTCCAATACGGCAACCGTATATGCTGGCTCTTTTAGGATCCGTGGTTCTTTGTCCAGCACGGATTTTAACACATTTTTCGCCTCTCGGAGATCCGCTTCATAGCTCACGCCAATAACCAAATCGATACGACGTGTTTTTTCGCGGGAGTAGTTAACGATAGCGCCCGACATAATCGCCGAGTTAGGCATAATAATAACTTTGTTATCGGGTGTTCTTAATTCGGTCGAAAAGATCTCAATGCGTTGCACACTGCCCGCTTTTCCTCCGGCCTCAATATAGTCGCCGGATTTAAAGGGACGCAGAATAATGATCAGGACGCCTGAGGCGAAATTCGATAAGGAGCCTTGTAAGGCCAGGCCGATTGCCAGACCGGCAGCACCCAGAATAGCCACAAAGGAGGTTGTTTCTATGCCAACCTGAGACAGTGCCATCAACAGCGTCGCTGCAAACACTATGCTGTAAGCAATGTTACCAACAAACGCGCCAACCGCCTTATCTACTTTGCGTTTACTAAACGCTTTTTCTGTCAGATTTGCTGCAAGCTTTGCCAGTTTCATACCAATGAAGAATATGACCAGGGCCAGCAGTCCCTGAAAAAGGTGGTGTATGATAAGAGATGAGTTATCATCGACCCAATGAACAATCGTTTCCATAGTGACTCCTGTAAGCACTTGAGTGAGATAGCGGGGCGATTTTACCCAGCCAGTATGAATAGTAGCTGTACAAGTCGGGGATACTCAACGAACTTCTTTAAGATTTTTTTAATTTAACCCCTTTGCAAAGCCCATGTTTTTATGTATTATGCGCGCCACACCAGCAAAGGTGTTCTTATCTATTGTGGCGGCTGTAGCTCAGTTGGTAGAGCCCCGGATTGTGATTCCGGTTGTCGCGAGTTCAAGCCTCGTCAGTCGCCCCACTTCCTCTTATAAACTCAACAATTGTATACCATTAGTTAATTTACTTACATTAATTGTGTTACTTATTCTAAATATGACGATACAGAGCTTCTTGGCCAGAGTATTCATACTGATGAAACTACGACCGCAAGATAACGTTTAATACTGTTTTCGGTAAGTACAGCGCCAGCCACTTCAGCAGCCCTTTCGTATCCAATAGTCAATTTACTAAAAGACCCTTAAGCGTTTTTATCTATAAACTTCATAAAGTTACACTTTATCAACTATATCACACTGTACAGCTCACAAGATGCCGCATTGGTTACAACCAGGATATTAAGGAGTTTTCTGTATTTGTAAGCTGACCTCTAAGTGCGCCTACAACACAAATGAATGGTGTTACTGATAAAGGAGTGACATAAAAAATGCCACCTTTCGGTGGCATTACACACGGGATTATTTCTACTTTACAGATAGAAATTCTGTTTGCTATTTCCAGCTTCTCATCTTGTGGCCTTTTAAGGCATAGAAAAGAATAAACAGATAGCTGGGTAGCATTAAACTGTAAGCGCCCTGAGCACCAAGCCCAGCAACGTTTCCAACACCAATCAACAGAGGCCCTAGCGCGCCACCTGCAATACCCATGATTAACAGGCCAGATGCTGTGCCCGTTAAACGCCCTAAACCATCGAGCGCCAGAGGCCAAATAGCAGGCCAAACCATGGCATTAGCAAACCCTAGCAGAGCAATACACAGGAGTGGATCTGGCAACTGAGGACCGCCAAAGGGTACAAGAAAAATATTTGCCAGGGCTGTCGATTCATTGTCCCCTAAAACTACAGCAAAAACGGTAACAATACCAGCAATTGCAGACATGACGAGTGCATTTTGTTGCGACATAAAACGTGGAATTAATGCAATACCAATTGCATAACCAATCAGCATACAACCCATTGTGTAAGAAGTCATGACCGAGTAATCGGCAATTCCTAACTGTAAAGCATAAGAACCAATGGTATCAGCTGCAATCACTTCTACAGCAACATACAGTGCTATACCAATCACCCCTAATGCCAGGTGAGGATGACTCAAAGCTTCCTTAACTTCACCTTTACTGGTTTGCCCTTCTTCTTCAAAGACCAAATCAGGCAATGGAGAAAACTTGGCAAATGCCGCAAACAGGAATATCAAACCCGCAATAGCCAGGTAAGGTGCGATCAAGCTATTAGCCATCATATCTTTTTGGGCCTGGCTAAGAGATTCTCCTTCATTCACCACCCCACTAACAACCACAGCAGCAAATACAATGGGGACTATTACGCCAGCAGATTTGTTCAGCAAGCCCATGATACAAACACGGACCGCAGCCGAACGCTCAGACCCCATTTTAACAACGTACGGATTGACAGCAGTCTGAAGGACAGTCTGTCCAACTCCTATCATTAACTGTGCAAACAAAAAGATTTCAATCATTTGCATTTTAGCAGCCGGGATATACATCAACGCAGAAAGCGCCATGACAGCACACCCTATCGCCATGCCATTTTTGTATCCAACTCGTTTTATCAGCATGGCTGAGGGGATACCAGCAACCGTTACTGCGATGTAAAATGAGGAAATAATGAAAGAGGCCTGTAGCGGGCTCAGTTCCAGCATTTGCTGAAGAAACGGCGTGATTGCGCCATTCAACCAGGTGATACAACCCAATATAAAGAACATTGAGCCGGCAAGTGTCATCGGTAACCAGACACTTTGCTTTTCGAGGTCATCTTTTTCCACTGTCGCTTCCATAAAACTCTTCTTGTTGCTAATTAAGATTAATACAGGTCGGATTAAAACGAATTAAAAGTAATCCGGATTATTATATTCTGTGCTATCTGCCTTTATGAACGCATCCTCAAACCGGCGGTTCAATTATCTAAAACCAAAATGACAGCGCTGACATTTAACTTTACGTTAAAATTTGACCTTTTTCTAGTTAGTTTTGTAATCAAATGTCTTCAATCTGGGGAAAACGATATGCCTTCCCCGAGATGACGTAGCCGGGTGATTAGTCTAACCCTGTGGTGCGGCTAAACTTTTTATCGCCTAAACGGGTACGTAATAATACGCTACCGGATTGACTTACACTCATCGGAGCTGTGTAAATTTGCCAGCTCTTGCCATTATCAAGGCTCACTTCAATGGTTAAGTACGGGAATGCACTGTTCGCATGAAGCTGGCCATCAATCACTTTACCACCCGGTACGGGGAGGTTCACATTGACACCGGCTTTATCCAGCTTAGCCAGCTCTTTTAGTGCCAGCGCACCGGAGAATCTGTGCCAGTCCTGCGCAAAGCGCTTCTTATCCAGGCGCTCCCCTTCCCAGCTGGCTTTATGCCAGGCACGCTCTGCCATCGCGAGCAAACGTGGAAAGACCATCGCCTGCATCTGGCCTTCGGTACGAATGGTTTCACTCCAGACCTGCCCCTGAATACCGAGAATATTTTCCGGCTTTTCAAGCTCTGGTAACGGACGCCCAACCAGGGCTTCTAAGTTTTCAATAACCTCCCCACTGCGGGTAAAATCGGCGTTGGCATAGACATCATCGGGCATGTAACTGAAAGTCTTCTTGCTGTCCGTGTAGCGGGCTGCCCAATAATAACCTCGTTCAGCCGGGTGTGGCTCATAAGGGTGATCAAAGTATAAGTGCGTGCCATGGGACAACACCACCTGATAGCCATCATTGGCCAGACGGTGCGCCCTGTCAGCCACGCCCCACTCCCAGATATTGTCCCATACGTTGGCTGTGAAAACGTCATTTGGAAATGCATCGCGGTTAAACGGATTGACCTTGTCATACATCAGACCATCTTCCCAGGCGCCCGGCGCAATTCCTCGTTTTGCCAACAAAGTGGCGACTCGCTGCGTAAAATAGGGCTTGAGGTCGGTTGGACCAGCAATGCCATTGTTAGGATCGGCAAATAATGCCTGACACACAGGCGAATCCACCCAGGAGCCAGCCCCAACTTCGTCACCACCAAAATGCAGATTCGTCAGGCGCGTGCCGGCTTCACGATACATACCTTGCAACTCATAGGTGACCTTTTCAATGAATGCATAAGTCGAGCCCTGACAGACATTCATAGAGTTATCAGTATAATTCTGTACTGTGATGTACTGTGAGGTGTCTTGAGGATCGCTGAGCAAATAAGCTTTTGCCAGCTCCGGTTTGCCCGCTTCCATCAGGGTATGATAGCGCGCTTCCATTGCCTTAATCGATGCACGGGCATGGCCCGGACCTTCGATCTCTGGAATGATCTGAACATGACGCGCCTTGGCAAACTTGAGTAGTTCAACAAACTCATCCCGGGTCAGATAGCCATTACCCGAACCCGACTTATACGGACCGGTACCAAGCTGAGTTAGTAAACACTCACGCTCCTGCAAATCAAAACAGCGATAGCCGCCAATATCCGTCAGCTCTGGCAAGCCTGGGATCTCAAGTCGCCAGCCTTCATCTTCAGAAAAGTGCCAGTGGAACTTGTTCAGCTTGTAACGGCCCATCTGTTCAACCAGTTTGAACAGCGCCTCTTTGCCATGATAGTTACGGCCGTTGTCATAGTGCATGCCACGCCAGCCAAAACGCGGGGCATCTTTAATCTCTACATTAGGCACCTGTATCTGACCTTGTTGGTCGCTCGGGAATAGCGCGAGCAAACTCTGAATGCCATAAAACACACCCGCATTGTCATGGCCGGTGATCACAATTTTGTCGTCGTCTACTTCCAGCTGATAGCCCTCACTGCCCAGGTCGGCCAGCTCCTCCACTTGTAAATAGATGGTTTTGGTTTTACCGGCACTAATATGATCCGGCTGTGCTTCCAGTGTCAGGCCATAATCAGCCAGATCTTCCTGAAATACCGCGACTTCGCTTTTGAGTCTGCCCGCAAAACGGATCTGCCACTGACTGGACAAGTTTGCATAGCCTCGGTTGAAATCAACATCCATCGGCTTCGGGATAATGCGTTTCAGCGCGTCTTCGCGAGACAGCTTGCCGGTCTGCTGGTTTTGTTCATAACGCCATGCCGCGGTTGCACGGGGTGATAAGTCTTTTGGCTCGGCGTGACGATCCAGTTGGTTATCGCGAACAATCGGTGCGACAAAGTCCAGCATGTTTTCGCTGTCTGTATTGGCGAACACGGCCGGTTTGGTATTACCACTGACCATAAATGCCCGAGGCATAAAATCTGTATAAGCGGCTATCCATGCGGCGGCCTCATAAGGAATGGTCAACGTTTCGCCCGGCTTTAACCCGGCAAACGCTTTGGTAGGCACTAAGCGGTGTAAGTCGCCATTTACATGCTCAAACTTCAGCCCACTGGCCTGCTCAGTCGCGACCTTTCGGATGGAATGAAAGTAGATCTGCCAGTCGCTTTCGCCAGCAGGTAACGCTACCTTTGAGTTGTTTTGTAAGGTGATAGAAGCCAGAAAGCTGCTGCTGCCATTGTGATGATTGCTTTCGACTGCAAATGTAAAAGTGGTATTGTCAGTAAATGCTTGCAGTTGCGAATTATCCCAGGTGGCTTTAGCCATCATCGGGACTAAAAGCGTGGCCGCGATGGCCCGGGTGAGCAGTTTTTTCTGTATTTTCATTCCGGCTCCTTAACCTGCGCTGAGCGCAAACTTCAAATTGTTGTAAATACCATCATATAGAAGAAAAAATGACAGCGCTATCAAATTTTCCTTACAAGATCTCTATCGTCTTTTTTATCAGAGAGTTAATACAAAAAAGCCGCCAAAAACTGGCGGCCATGATAGCAGTAAACACTTACCAGATTTTGACCCGCTCTTGCGGTTTAAGATACATTTTGTCGCCTTCTTTGACATCAAATGCATCATAAAACGCAGGCATATTGGGTAACACGCCAATAACACGATAGTGGCTGGGTGAGTGCGAGTCGGTCATCAATCGATTTCGCAGCTCTTCATCACGGTAGTTGCGACGCCAGATCTGCGCCCATCCCATAAAGAAACGCTGCTCACCAGTGTAACCATCAATCACCGGTGCCGGCTTACCTTGCAAAGATAGCTGATACGCTTTTAACGCCACACTCAGACCACCAAGGTCACCAATGTTTTCGCCTAATGTCAGCTCACCGTTTACACTGGCATCTTCAAAAGGCTGATACTGGTTATACTGCTCAACCAGCTTTTGGCTGCGCGCCTGAAACTGAGCCAAATCTTGCTCACTCCACCAGTTGCGTAAGTTGCCATCACCATCATACTTAGCGCCCTGATCGTCAAACCCATGACCCAGTTCATGACCAATAACGGCGCCAATGGCACCATAGTTAACGGCATCATCGGCTTCCAGGTTAAAGAAAGGCGGCTGGAGGATGGCAGCAGGGAAGACAATTTCGTTATTAACCGGGTTGTAGTAAGCATTGACGGTCTGCGGTGTCATAAACCATTCGCTGCGGTCAACTGGCTTGTCAACTTTGCCGACCATGTCCTGATAGGCCCACTCATTGTAGCGAACATAGTTGCCAACCAGATCATCGGCACTGATCTCTAACCCTGAATAGTCTCGCCACTTGTCCGGATAACCAATCTTAGGTGTGAACTTGCTGAGTTTAACCTTAGCAGCCTGCTTGGTTTCTGCGCTCATCCACTCCAATTCATTGATTGACTGCTCAAATCCTTTGATCAAGTTATCTACCAGCTCACCCATACGGGCTTTGGCTTGTGGCGGAAAATACTCTTTTACATAGATCTTACCCAGCAACTCGCCCAGTACATCATTGCTGGCATTTACGGCCTTCTTCCATACCGGTGCCTGCTCTTCCAGCCCTCGCAGTGTCTTGCCATAGAAGTTAAACTTCAGGTCAACCGCCGTTTTGTGCAGCAGCTGTGCATAATCACTGGCAAAGTGAAACGTCAGATAATCGCGCCAGGCAACCACATCTGTTTTACCAATTAGGTCTGATAATCCTTCCAGATAGCTAGGCTGAGTCACGACCAGCTCATTGGTAGTCAGGCCAAACGCTTTCAAATAAGCCGCCATGTCGAAATGTGGCAACTGTGTATTGAGCGTATCAACCTGAAATTTGTTGTAGGTTTTATCCGCATCCCGACTTTCAACCCGTGACCACTGTATTTCTGCCATCGCGGTTTCAAGTGCCATGATATGCTTCGCTGCCTGCTCAGCACGCGGCTGATCATAGCCCATCACCTGCAACAGGCGTTCAATGTATTGGCTGTATTGCGCACGAATTTGTGTAAACTTTTCTGTATCCTGAAGGTAAAAGTCTCGGTCCGGTAAGCCTAAACCCGATTGCCACAAATAGAGCGTATTCATGGTGGAGTTTTTGGCATCATTATTTGCATACCAGCTTAAAGGCGTCGTGCCGCCCTGAGATAAGGCACGAGCAAATAAAACTGGCAGCTCAGATTTACTTTGTAATGCCTGAAAAGGGGCAAGGTAAGATTGCAGAGGTGAAGTACCTAACTCTTCGCGTGCCAATTCATCGGTGTAGCTGCGATAGAAATCGCCAAGCTTGGCTTCGTCTGAGCCAGGCTTGGCCTGATCGTTACTGGCTGCCTGCTCCAGCGTTTTACGCAATGCTTTTTGTGATGCATCATACAGTTCAGTGAATGAGCCATAATTTGACTTGTCTGCAGGTATTTCGGTACGCGCTAACCATTTGCCATTCACATGGTAGTAGAAATCATCCTGTGCCCGTACGGTACTATCGATATTGTCCAGTGCGACCCCTGAGTTCAGCGTACTCTCTGCTTGCATCACTTCGGCTTGTGCGTCAGTTTTCACCTGCTCGCTACACCCAGTCAGACCCAGTGCCAGCGCAACCGCTGCGGCAGTGACTGCTATTTTTTTCATTTTTATCATCCTTACTATTAATTTTGCTCAACGCCCGTTGCTACTGATGCGCACTATACTGTTGCGCCAGTGCGTCCAGAATAGCCACATTGGCTGCGGGAAACGCCAGTTGCTTTAACTCACCCCAGCTCACCCACTGGCTGGGTTGCCCTTCCAGCCCTGTCGCTTGTCCCGAAAAATCTTCGACCTTATGTACTTCCAGTTTAACCTGTTTGTCGCCATAGTCATGCTCAATTGTCAGTAAATGTTCAGAACCGTGGACGTCAATACCAATCTCTTCTTTCAACTCTCTGGCCAATGCCTGAGTCACGCTTTCCTGCGATTCGATTTTGCCACCAGGAAACTCCCACAGGCCACCCTGATGCTGCTCTTTGGCCCGTTTACATACAAAAAACTGCGCATCCCGAATGATGACACCCACAGCTACATTCACCACTTTTTTCGTCATATCTAACTCGAATAATCTGTTTTTCTGAGATAAAAAAAGCGACACAAGGTCGCTTTTTCTCAATGTCGCTGCAAACTTAAGAGAGTTTACCGCAACATTGTTTATACTTTTTGCCTGATTTACACGGGCACGGCTCGTTGCGCCCTACCTTAGGTTCAGTGCGTGCCGCGACCGCTGCACCCTGAGGCGCTTCTCCACCGACTGGCGCTGACTCTTCATGCTGATACTGGCGCGGTGCCTGCTCGCTGCGACGATGTTGCTCTTCTACTTTTTCAACATCTTCTTCAGCACGTACTTGCACTTTGCTCAGTACACCAACAACGTCCACTTTAAGGTTTTCAAGCATTTCCGAGAACAACTCAAACGACTCGCGCTTGTATTCCTGTTTCGGATTTTTCTGTGCATAACCACGCAGGTGAATACCCTGGCGTAAGTGATCCATCGCAGCAAGGTGATCTTTCCAGTGCTGATCCAGACTTTGCAGCATGACAGCCTTTTCGAATTGACGTAGTACCTGGGCACCCACCATCTCTTCTTTTTGCTTGTATGCGGCTTCAATCTCCTCACCGATACGCTCACGCAAACGCTCTTCGTATAGTTTATTGTCTTCCTCAAGCCATTTGGCAATCGGTAATTCAACCATAAAGTCGTTCTTCAGGCGCTCTTCCAAACCAGGGATATCCCACATTTCAGCCAGGCTCTGTGGCGGAATGTATTGATCAACCGCACTATTAATTACATCACCACGGATAGCAGAAATAGTTTCTGAAATGTCGCCCTCTTCCAGCAGCTCGTTACGCTGCTCATACACCACGCGGCGCTGGTCGTTGGCTACATCATCATATTCAAGCAGTTGCTTACGAATATCAAAGTTACGTGCTTCTACTTTACGCTGCGCATTCTCAATCGCACGGTTAACCCACGGGTGTTCAATGGCTTCGCCGCGTTGCATGCCGAGTTTACGCATCATGTTAGTCATACGTTCACCAGCGAAAATACGCATCAGGGCGTCGTCCATTGACAAGTAGAAACGGCTTGAACCCGCATCACCCTGACGACCTGAACGACCGCGTAGCTGGTTATCGATACGACGAGATTCATGACGTTCAGTACCGATAATATGCAGCCCCCCCGCTTCTAGCACATCATCGTGACGTTTCTGCCACTGCGCTTTAATTTCATCAATCTGCGCATCGCTTGGGTTGTCCAGCTTGGATACATCATTCTGCCAGTTACCACCCAGCATGATGTCCGTACCACGACCCGCCATATTGGTTGCAATCGTGACTTTGCCGGGTAAACCAGCATCTGCAATGATATCCGCTTCCTGAGCGTGGAATTTCGCATTCAGTACGTTGTGTTCAATCTTTTCCTTACGCAGGAAGTGCGACAGATACTCAGAGCTTTCGATTGAAATCGTACCGACCAGTACAGGCTGACCGCGTTTCTGACAGTCGCGGATATCGGCCAGAATGGCTTCAAACTTCTCGTCCTGAGTCAGATAGACGAGATCAGCACGATCATCACGGATCATCGGCTTGTTGGTCGGGATAACCACGGTATCCAGTCCGTAGATTGACTGGAATTCAAACGCTTCTGTATCGGCAGTACCTGTCATCCCGGCCAGTTTGTCGTACAAACGGAAGTAGTTCTGGAAGGTAATGGAGGCCAGCGTCTGGTTTTCGTTTTGAATACGAACATTCTCTTTGGCTTCCACCGCCTGGTGCAGGCCTTCTGACCAGCGACGCCCTTCCATAGTACGACCCGTGTGCTCATCAACAATGATGACTTCATTGTCTTTCACAACATAGTCAACGTCTTTCTGATATAGCTTGTGTGCACGCAGCGCCGCATAAACATGGCTCAGCAGGGTAATATTACCCGCAGAGTAGAGCGAATCGCCCTCTTCAATCAGGCCATTTTTAACCAGTAATTCTTCCACTTTAACCTGACCACGCTCGGTCAGGTGTACCTGCTTGCTCTTTTCGTCGAGCGTGAAATCACCATCACCTTCAACCCCTTCTTCATCTTCCTTCTCCTGCAGGATCAGCTCAGGTACGATGGTGTTGATCTTAGTGTATAGCTCAGAGCTGTCTTCTGCTGGACCGGAAATAATCAACGGTGTACGGGCTTCATCGATCAGGATTGAGTCAACTTCATCCACGACAGCATAATGCAGTGGGCGCTGAACACGCTCTTCAATGCTGAACGCCATGTTGTCGCGCAGGTAGTCAAACCCGAATTCGTTGTTGGTACCATAAGTGATGTCGGCTGCGTAGGCTTCTTTTTTCTGAGCTGGCATCATACCCGGCACGTTACAGCCAACGGTGAGCCCTAAGAATTCGAACAGTGGGCGGTTATTCTCGGCATCACGCTTGGCAAGATAATCGTTCACGGTAATCACGTGCACACCTTTGCCTGTCAAACCATTTAAGTAAGCAGGAAGTGTCGCAGTGAGTGTTTTACCTTCACCGGTACGCATTTCAGAAATGCGACCCTGATGCAGGACAATACCACCGATCATTTGTACGTCGAAGTGGCGCATACCAAATACCCGTGTCGATGCTTCACGCACCGTAGCAAAAGCTTCTGGCAGCATGTCATCCAGGCTGGTGCCTTGCTCAAATCTTTGTCTGAATTCCGCGGTTTTAGCTTGCAGTTCTTCGTCTGATAGCGCCTTATATTGTTCTTCTAGGGCATTAATCAGGGCGACCGTTTTTCTCAGATTTTTAATCATTCGGTCGTTGCGGCTACCAAAAATCTTGGTAAAAATTTTCGTTATCATGTTTAAACCATTTCACTCATCTATTTGCGAGCACCTATTTGGGTAACGCGGTTGTCACGCTCGCTCGTCCTGTTGGCGACAAAGTCGGACCTTGCTGTGTGCCGAGTTAAATTTGTGCCCTATCATACCAGACTATGCGCGTCTGCAAACCATCAAAAAGTAATCTGTTCCTATTTAATTATACAAGGCAGGGAAACACACCCGAACCACTTAATGGCAGCTGGTGATATCGACTTCCAAATACAGAAAGTAGGTAAGGTTTTTGACGTACTGCTCCTATATATTGAGGCAATAGATGCGTATTTCAAGCATAATCTGTTTCGTATACACGTATCTACTATCTGTCACGGTATGCACACGTTATACTTGTACATGGAAGAGCGAAACCAGTAAGTTAGCCGTTGTGAGTGGGTATTATGAGTAAAAATCGGTTTGACCCTAAGCCGCTAGGCGAATTGGCCGGTGGCTGGTCAGATAAACTACATGGCTATATGCAAAAAGCGCAGGGGATCACAGAACTGCAGCAACCTCTGCAAAACGCATTGGGCCCTGTTCTCAGCAAAAAGTGTCGTGTTGCCAATTATCAGGACGGAACTTTGTATGTTGAGGCAGCTTCGGCGACATTAGCAACGCGATTAAATTACCTGAAAATGGAGATCCTCAGTAGTTTTCGCGCCGCTGGTTACCATGACTGTTGCCAGGTTAAGATTGGCACCAATCCAGAGGCACAACAAAGACTTACCAAGCCTCACAATCAGATTAAGACACCCAGTACGAGCTATTCAGGACGCCAAATGAGTGAGCAAACGGCAGGCGATTTAATGGCACTCGCCGAGCATGCTCCAGCCGGGCTAAAAGAAAAACTACTGCGCCTGGCAAAACATGGCAGGCAAAAAAAATGACGCACTCGGCGTCATTTGTTATCTAATTTTTTTCAGGCAGTAACCAAAGACGTATCTACGTCCATGCCTGGTGCTGGCATAGTCACAGGCTCATCAAATGTTGCCCATTCCCAAGCTGACTCCGACGCCATGATCTGACGCAGTAGCTTATTATTAAGGCCATGACCTGACTTGAAGCAAGTGATCTTGCCCAGAATGTTGTGCCCTGCCATAAACATGTCGCCCACACAATCTAGGATCTTGTGCTTTACGAATTCATCTTTATAACGTAATCCGTTCGGGTTCAAAACCTTGAACTCGTCCAGAACAACAGCATTATCCATACTGCCACCCAGAGCCAGATTATTTGCATGCATATACTCGATGTCCTTCATGAAACCGAATGTACGTGCACGGCTGATCTCTTCAGTAAAGCTCTGTGCGGTAATATCCAAGCCAATACGCTGACGACTGGCATTTATTGCCGGGTGGTTGAAAGCAATTTCAAAGTCGATGTGGAAACCGTCATAAGGCTCAATTTCAGCCCATTTGTCGCCGTCTTCCACACGCACTTTTTCTTTGATTCGAATAAAGCGCTTTGCCTGATTCTGCTCTGCAATACCGCCTTTTTGCAGTAAGTAAATGAAAGGTAATGCACTACCATCCATAATCGGTACTTCTGCACTATCCAGCTCAACGATTAGGTTATCAATTCCCAGTGCCGCAACGGCCGCAATTAAATGCTCCGTTGTTGACAGACGGACACCGTCTTTATTGGTCAAACAAGTACACAATTGCGTGTCGCCCACAGCTTCGGGGGTTGTTTCAAAATCGACAACCGGGTCGAGATCTACGCGACGAAATACGATCCCCGTATTTACGCTCGCAGGTCGGAGAGTGATCGTGACCTTTTCACCTTTGTGTAATCCTACACCTGTGGCTTTAACGACTTCAGCAATCGTTCGTTGTTTTATCATAGGTTCGTCCGCTTCTGACTGGTTAATGACTAATGAGACCGCAAATTCTATCACAGATAGAAGTCGCTGCCAATCGTTTGTTTTTTAACCTGACGTTAATCAGATTGTTTGCGCAAAAACGCAGGGATATCAAAGTAATCCCCTTTTTCCTTACCACCTGAGCTATTCGACGATGTAGGTGTACTCGTCGGTTTAGGCTCAGATACTGCCGGACCGCTTTGCTCAGGTTCACTACTTTCACCGGTGCTTTGCGTAAAGCTAGGGACAAACATATTCTGTCCTTTGCCGCCTTCGCTGTCCGAACCGACCACTTTTTTAAGGCCACTCTCTACAATGCCAAATTGAGGTCTGCGCTCGCCACCCAGTCCAGTTGCAACCACTGTTACACGTAGTTCTTCACTCATCTCTGGGTCGATAACAGCACCAACCACGACTGTTGCATTTTCAGACGCCAGCGCCTTCACATGGTTCCCCACAATCTCAAATTCTTCGATTGTGATGTCCATACCAGCCGTGATGTTAACCAAAATACCTTTCGCACCAGTTAAATCAACATCTTCAAGCAGTGGGCTGGAAATCGCAGCTTCAGCCGCTTCTTGTGCCCTGTCGGGACCACTGGCCGCCGCCGTGCCCATCATTGCCGTGCCCATCGCCGACATAACAGTACGTACGTCCGCAAAATCCACATTGATCAAACCTGAACGCGTGATCAGTTCTGCAATGCCCTGCACCGCGCCGTACAATACGTCGTTTGCTTTAGCGAAGGCATCTAATAATGTAGTGCCTTTGCCTAAAACTTTAAGTAACTTGTTGTTAGGAATTGTGATGAGTGAATCTACAATTTCTGACAACTCACCAATGCCCTGATCGGCTGCGGCCATACGCTTTTTGCCTTCCAGGTCGAATGGACGTGTTACCACTGCCACAGTCAGTATGCCTAGCTCTTTAGCCACACGTGCAACAACCGGCGCCGCACCTGTGCCGGTTCCGCCACCCATACCGGCAGCGATAAACACCATGTCAGCCCCTTCAAGGCTCGCTTTAATGGCATCGACATCTTCTTCTGCTGCGCTGCGTCCCACTTCTGGGTTGGCACCTGCACCCAGGCCTTGGGTGATCTGAGTGCCCAGCTGCACAGTCACATCGGCAGAGGATTTACGCAGAGCCTGCGCGTCGGTATTCGCTACGATGAAGCGAACACCTTCAATTTCCTGCTTTACCATATGTTCTACAGCGTTACCGCCGCCGCCACCGACGCCGATGACTTTAATAACGGCTTCTTCGCCGTGTTGTTCCATAATATCAAACATCTTCACTCTCCGACTTGAGCTTAAAACTCACCTTGGAACCATTTTGTGATCCGGTTCCACCAACCATCTTCGGCATCCGCTTTCGTCCTGTGTGCATTTTTGACTTGCAGCGTTCGGCCGTATTGTAACAAACCTACCGCTGTTGCGTATGCCGGATCATCAACATAATCGGTTAACCCTGTTATCCCTACAGGTTTACCAACACGAACGGGCATCTGGAAAATGTCTTCCGCCACTTCCAATGCCCCTTTCATTTTCGCACTGCCGCCAGTGAGTACAATACCCGCGGCAATTTGATCTTCAAACCCAGACCGACGTACCTCTTCAAGTACGAGCTCAAACAGTTCTCTAAATCTGGGCTCAACAACCTCAGACAAGGTGTGTCGAGACATAATCCGCGCAGGCCTTCCACCTACGCTGGGTACTTCAATCGTTTCTTCGTTGCTAGCCATCTGGCTGCTCGCATAGGCATATTGTACCTTCAGCGATTCCGCGTGAGAAATAGGGGTGCGGAAAATTTTTGCAATATCCCCTGTTACCTGATTTCCAGCAACCGGGATAACGGCGGTATGGCGCAATGCACCGTTGACGTAGATAGCAATGTCCATGGTACCGCCGCCAATATCGACAACCGCCACGCCCAGCTCTTTTTCGTCTTCAGTCAGCACTGAGTAACAAGATGCCAAGGCCGTAAAAGTCAGCTGATCAACCTGTAACCCACAACGCTCGACACACTTTTCGATGTTTTTCGCCATGTCATTTGAGCAGGTAATAATATGCGCCTTGGCTTCCATTCTGACACCACTCATTCCCAGTGGGTTCTTAATGCCTTCTTGCATATCCACACTATATTCCTGAGGCAGCGAATGCAGCATTTTACGCTCTGCTGACATAGGTACCGAGCGTGCAATGTGGATTACGTTCGCAATATCATCATCAGTGATCTCTGCATTATTGTTAATTGCAACAACACCGCTCTCGTTCTGGCACTGAATGTGTTTACCCGAAATACCGAGATACACGGAGCTGATCCGACAATCAGCCATCAACTCAGCTTCGTCAACAGCACGCTTAATAGAATCGGACACCAGATTAAGGTCGTTGACACCTCCTTTATCCATACCATGGGCAACCTGATTTCCGACCCCCACGATACTCAGCTGGTTGTCTGCGGTGATCTCCCCAACCGTTGCAACCACCTTAGAGGTGCCCACATCCAGTCCAATCACTAAGTTTCTCTCTGCCGACTTGGTCATGCTTTACTCTTATCTTTATTGTCTTCGTTCTGGCTGAACTTCCAGCTAACCGCCAGTCCCGTATCATACCTCAGGTCAATCGCATCTACCTGAGCCCCCTCAGGCTTTTCCAGCCTAGGGTAAACATCTATAAACCTCTGAACACGCTGTGCTTTGTCTTCACGGCCCAGATTGAGTCGAATACCGTTATCCAGCCATAACTGCCAGGCAAATCGCTCTGACAGTGCCAAACTAACCAGGTTAAACTGATTGACAGCCAGCATTTCTTTTAATTGTACAAACGTCTGCCAGGCTTCTACTTCACTCCCTTCCGGGCCGTATAGCTCTGGTAGCGTCTTTGACAGCCGAGTGCTGTTGGCTTGAAACACATCGCCTGCACTATTTAACAACAGATCGCTATTCCAATAAGCAACCGGTTTATGTTCAACCACGTACACCTGCAGGGTATCTGGCCACTGCTTCCTGACCGAGACAGTCGCCACCCAGGGCAGAGCTTGTACCTGATCGTGCACAGCCTTTACATCAAGTTCAAAGAAACTCGACAGATCCGCTTTTCGGATCGCTGCCACAATGTCGTTCTCGGCCGTGTAATAAGGCTGGCCAAGTACCGTCAGGGTCTTGATTTGGGTATCTCTGTGCTGGGTCAACCAGTCACGAGCCCACAGCCCAGTTTGCATCAGACCAAGTAGCACAATCAGAAAAAAGCCCACACCAAAAAACAGTGACCAGTTGACACTGTGCTTCAGAGCAGCGATTTTTCCCAAAAGAGCACGCATATTAAAGGGTTTGCTCCAAAATGCGAATAACTAATTGTTTAAATGACAACCCATTTTGCTTTGCTGCCATAGGCACCAAAGATTTTTCTGTCATTCCCGGTACCGTATTTACTTCCAGCAGATAAAACTGACCATTGCCATCTTGCATGGCATCTACCCGCCCCCAGCCTGTTGCACCAACCAACTCAAACGCATGCTTGGCCATTATCTGTAACTGCTCGGTATGGGCCGCACTAATCTCTGCCGGGCAATAATATTCGGTGCTGTTGGCCTGATACTTTGCCTGATAATCATAAAACCCACGTGGCGTGCGCATTTCAATCACAGGGAGTGCCTCTTCTGCAAGCATAGCAACGGTAAACTCTCTGCCTTCAATCCACTGCTCCACCAAAACTTCATCGTCATATTTAAATGCTTCAGTGAGCGCAGTTTGCAGCTCTGGTGCTGTGGCAGCCTGAGTCATACCAATACTGGAGCCCTCGTGACTTGGCTTCACCATAACTTTGCCAAATTCAGCCATCAATGCGCTGGTATCTATATCTTGAGAGGCTTTGACCACGCAGTAACGCGCCGTGCTCAACTTGGCAGATTCAAACAACTGTTTGCAGCGGATCTTATCCATCGCCAGAGCACTCCCCAGCACACCACTACCGGTGTAAGGTAAGCCCATAAATTCAAGCGCCCCTTGCACTGTACCATCTTCACCACCTCGGCCATGCAAAGCAATAAACACCCTGTCAACCTTGAGACTTTTCAATTCCCACAAGTTACGCTCGGCAGGGTCAAATGGCACGACCTCTACCCCGGCTTCTTCAAGCGCATTGATAATTGCCTGACCAGACTTTAGCGATACTTCTCGCTCGGCTGAATGACCACCCAGCAGTACAGCAACTTTGCCAAACTCACTCATAATGCACCTTGTTTTAATTTTTCGACCGACAACTCTGTGGCTGCCAGCTGCTTTACAATTTGCCCGATGTTGCCGGCCCCTTGCGTGATCACCAGATCATTGTCACGCAATACGTCTGCCAGTACGGCTTGTAAATCCTGACCATCCGCGACATGGATTGGCTCAACACCACGCTGGCGCAGACTGCGACACAGACTCTTGCTGTCTGCACCGACGATAGGGGTTTCTCCGGCACTATATACATCCAACAACAACAGTTGGTCGACTTCACTCAGAACCTTCACAAAGTCTTCATAAAGGTCACGGGTGCGGGTATAGCGATGCGGCTGATACAACATAACCAAGCGCTTATCAGGCCAGCCAGCTCGCGCTGCACGGATAGTTACAGCCACTTCTGAGGGATGGTGACCATAATCATCGACCAACATCACTTCGCCACGTTCATTTTGGAAAGAACCATAATGCTGAAAGCGACGCCCAATTCCGGCGAATTTTTCCAGCGCCGATAAAATAGCTTCGTTACCTATGTCGTGATCTTTTGCCACGGCGATAGCCGCGGTAGCATTCAGTGCGTTGTGCTTACCGGGCATGCTGAGTGTTACCTCGAGCTGTTCGCCAGCTTTATGCACTACTTTAAAACGACTCTGGTTCTGCGTTTGCTCAAAGTCCACCATGCGGTAATCCGCTTCAGGGTTTTCCCCGTACGTGATCGCAGGTCGGGCGAAGCGGGGTAACAACTCTTTGGCAACATCGGAGTCGGTACACACCACAGCTAAACCATAGAAAGGCAGGTTGTGAATGAACTCGACATACGTGTCTTTCATCTTTTCAAAGTCGCCATCATAGGTGTCCATATGATCGGCTTCGATATTAGTGATCACCGATACCATTGGCTGCAAATGTAAAAATGACGCGTCACTTTCGTCGGCCTCTGCAATCAGATAATCGCTGCTACCCACCTTGGCATTACTGCCCGCACTGTTTAACAAACCACCGATAATAAAGGTTGGGTCTAATCTCGCTTCAGCGAAAATACTGGCGATCAAACTGGTTGTTGTGGTTTTACCATGAGTTCCGGCAACAGCGATACCATGGCGAAAGCGCATTAACTCAGCCAACATTTCGGCCCGTCTGACGACCGGTACCCGGGCGCGTTTCGCCGCCACAATCTCCGGGTTGCTGGTATCAATGGCGCTGGAAACCACGACTACGTCGGCATCTTTAACATTGTTTTCATCATGACCGATAAAAACTTCAGCCCCTGCGCGGATAAGGCGTTCCGTCATCGCATTCTGGGCAATGTCTGAACCGGTAATTCGGTACCCTTCAAAAGCCAGTACTTCTGCAATTCCGCCCATACCAGCCCCACCTATTCCGATGAAGTGGATGGTGTTAATGCGTCTCATGGCTCTGCGTCTGTTAATTTCTTTCACTGTTTTCTCTTTTAATTCGTTACTTCTTCGCATATGGCGGCCACTGACTGAGTTGCTGAAAGCTGTGCACAGGCTTTGGCTTTATTTGCTTTGTCCCAGATCAGTGCCCGGTCGCGACAATAAGGCACCAAAGTGTCGCACAAATGCTGTGCAGATAAGCCTGACTGCGGGATCAAAAGTGCCGCCGACTCATCCACTAAAAATCGCGCATTGGCCGTCTGATGATCATCCACCGCATGCGGTAAAGGCACAAAGATGGCCATCTTACCTGCGGCAGCAATCTCGCTCACCGTCAATGCACCCGCGCGGCAAATCACCATATCGGCCCAGTCATAAGCCTGATCCATATCATCAATAAACTCGGCCACTTTGGCCTGCAATCCAAAGCGCTGGTAGTCACCTTCTAGTGCTACATGATTGCCTTTACCGCTTTGGTGCCAAACCTGTATGTCGCAGGATGTTGCCTCAGTCAGTAATGCCATAGCCTCAGGGACCGTATCGTTGAGCACTTTCGCGCCCAGCGAACCACCGACAACCAGCACATTGACAGAGGCACCCGGTTGTTTCGGCTGAAGCTGCGCAACACTTGCACGTACGGGATTACCGACAACATCATGGGCACGCTCGGCAAAAGCCTGCGGAAATGCCGCTAATACTCTGCTGGCAATGCGCGCCAACAATTTATTACTCAAGCCGGCAACCGCATTTTGTTCATGGATCACCAAAGGCACCCCAGCCAGCTTAGCTGCCAGTCCAACGGGACCTGTGACATAACCTCCCATCGCCAGGATCACGTCCGGACGGCGATTGCGAATAATGGCTCTGGCAGCAAAAATGGCTTTTATCACCATCCAGGGTGCAGTCAGCAAGCGTTTTACCCCGTTACCGCGTACCCCTTTTACTTCTATAAAGTCGATGTCTATACCATGTGCAGGTACGACTTGCGCTTCCATTCTGTCTGCGGTACCTATCCAGGATATCTTCCAGCCCTGCGCTTCCAGTGCTTTAGCCACCGCAATACCCGGAAAGATATGCCCGCCCGTTCCACCAGCGACGACAAGTAACCGCTTGGTCATTTTTTACCTCCACGGGAAGTGGCCTGTCGCGTCGACAGCTTGGTTTCAAAATCAATGCGTTGCAATAAACCGGCGGCGATCGTCATGATCAATAAGCTAGAACCACCGTAGGATATGAAGGGTAACGTCAAGCCTTTAGTTGGCAGCATTCCCGCACTCGCGCCGACATTCACCACAGTTTGAAACGCAAACCAGATACCAATCCCCAGTGCCAGATAACCTTCGTATTCTTTACCCGCTTTCAGCGCTTTTTGCCCGATGAGTAACGCTCTGAACACCAATGTAGCCAGTGTCATCAACACACAAATCACACCGATAAAGCCCAGTTCCTCCGCCACGACCGCGAAGATAAAGTCATTGTGGGCCTCAGGTAAGTACTGCAACTTCTGTACACTATTACCCAGCCCCTGACCGAGCCAGCCACCCTGACCGTACGCCATAAGAGACTGGACCAGCTGATAACCTTTACCGAAGGGATCTTCCCAGGGCTCCAGGAAACCGACTACCCGCGCCATCCGGTAAGGCTCAAAAATAATCAACATCACAACCAGCAACACACCGGTCAGCATCAGGGCAAAAAACTGCCAGAGTTTTGCACCTGCCAAAAATAGCAAACCGACCGTTGTAACAAACATCACCACCACAGTACCTAAGTCTGGCTGCATCAAAATTAAAAATGCGTAGACCGCAAATACAATAATGGGTTTTGCAAACCCCTTGAGGTTTTCCTGCACTTCGTCACGCTTACGCACCAGATAACCGGCAATGTAGCTAAAGAAAAAGAGTTTCGCAGCTTCAGCGACCTGAAAACCGATTGGTCCAACGGGCAACCAGCGTTTTGAACCATTTACTTCACGCCCGATAACCAGTACAACCGCCAGTAACACCAGTCCCAACAACAGCAAGTACGGATTAAAGCGCTTCCACCAGGTCATCGGCACTGTGGTACTGAGCCAGAACAACACTAATGCCATGACCAGGAACATGCCGTGGCGCGTCACTATGTGATATGGGTTATCGTACAAGCGTTCTGCTACAGGCATAGAGGCACTGGTCACCATCACAAAACCAATTCCGACCAAGCATAACATGGCATACAGCAGCGGTACGTCGAATAACGAGTCCGATGGAGCCGGGGTGAAAGAGCGCCGCAGTGCGGTCATACTCAGCATGCTTGCCCCTCAACCAGCCGACAGAACTCCTCGCCACGGGCCATGTAGTTGGCATACATGTCAATGCTGGCACACGCTGGCGCCAGTAACACTAGGTCCCCGGACGTGGCTTGTTGGGCTGCCAGTGCTACGGCTTCACTCAAGTTGTTGACCATCTGACTCTCAGGATGCAAAGGCATGAAATCCGCGCCATCTTTACCAAAGCAAAAGATGGTTTTGCAGTAGTGTTGTAAAGGTTGCTTGAGTGGAGACAGATCCGCGCCTTTGGCATCGCCGCCAACGATCAACAGGATCTGCCCCTGCTCACCGGCCAGACTCTCCAACGCCGCCACCGTCGCACCAACATTGGTTGCCTTAGAGTCATTAAAATAACGAACCCCTTTTACATCGGCAACCAACTGACAGCGATGCGGTAACCCTTTGAATGCTCTGAATGCCCTGATGAACGCACTCTGTGGCAAAGACAGCGGTGACAAAAGCGCCATCACAGCCAGAGCATTAAACTGATTATGTTTACCTGGCATGGCAAGTTCATCGACCGGGCACAGTTTTTTGCCATTGAGCGAAAAATAACTCTGTCCATCTTCTTGTGTTAAACAACAGTTAGCCCCTTCAAGCGCCACACTCAGCGCGTTATCATGGGGCAGATAGGTGCGGGCGTCTTCGGCGTTATATACAAGACAATCGACCTGCTGATAGATGCGTAATTTGGCTTCGCAGTAGGCGGCAAAATCCGGGTATCTATCCATATGGTCTTCGGTGATGTTGAGGATCATCGCGCTCATACAGTGCAAACTATGGGTGGTTTCGAGCTGAAAACTAGACAGCTCCAGCACAAACACATCAAAGTCTTGCTCCAGTAGATCCAACACCGAAGTACCAATGTTCCCACCCAGGCCAACTTTGAGACCAGCTTGCTGACATACCTCAGCAGCCAGGCTGACCACGGTTGATTTACCGTTCGAGCCTGTTACAGCAATTACCGGCTTTTCATTCAGGCGAGCAAATAATTCCACGTCGCCAATGACTTCAACTCCGGCAGCAATGGCCTGGGCAACACAGGTCTCATACAAAGGTACACCCGGGCTAATCACAACCAGATCGGTGGCACTCAGTGCCGCCTCTGCGAGCGGGCCAAATACCGCTTCACACTCTGGCAGATTATGATTCATCCAGTCGGCTCCGGGAGGCACAGGTCGTGAGTCAACTACCTTAGGGGTAATCCCATGGCGTACCAAAAAACGTACTATGCCCAGACCGGTCACCCCCAGCCCGAGTACAGTTATATGTTTATTCTTTAAGGTGTCTAAATAACCCATATCCTGACCTTAGTGTACTACTTTAGCGGATCTTTAAAGTTGCCAGCCCCGCCAGCACTAATATGATCGAAATAATCCAAAATCGCACAATTACTCTGGGCTCTGGCCAACCCTTTAATTCATAATGATGATGGATAGGCGCCATGCGGAAAATCCGCTGACCACGCAACTTATAGGAGCCAACCTGTAAGATCACAGAAAGTGCTTCCATAACGAACACCCCGCCCATAATCAGCAACACCAGCTCCTGACGTACCAAAATGGCGATAATCCCGAGTGCGCCACCGAGTGCAAGTGAGCCAACGTCGCCCATAAAGACTTGAGCCGGATAGGTGTTAAACCACAAAAAGCCAAGCCCTGCACCAACAATTGCCGTGCAGACCACCACTAGCTCACTGGCAGAGGCTATATGAGGAATATGGAGGTAATTTGCAAATACAGCATTTCCGGTTACATAAGCGATAATGGCCAGTGCCGACGCCACAAGAATGGTCGGCACTATGGCTAAACCATCGAGTCCATCGGTCAGGTTCACGGCGTTCGACGTGCCTACCAGCACAAAATAGCTCATCACCAGGTAAAACAAGCCCAGTTGAGGCAATACGTCTTTGAAAAATGGCACGACGAGCACAGTTTCTGACGGATCTGAGGAAGTGAAGTAAATAAAGGCCGCGACCGAAATCGCAATCACCGACTGCCAGAAATATTTCCACCTAGCTATCAAACCTTTACTGTCTTTACGTATCACTTTACGGTAGTCATCAACGAACCCGACAACCCCCAGCGATCCAATCACAAACAAAGTGATCCAGACATATTTATTGCCAAGGTCACCCCACAGTAAAGTGCTGGCAAAAATAGCACCTAAGATCAACAACCCGCCCATGGTTGGAGTGCCAGACTTAGATAAGTGCGATTCAGGACCGTCATCCCGGACTGTCTGGCCAATCTGCATTCGCTGTAACGCTCTGATCAGCTTAGGTCCGAAATACAAAGAGATCATTAACGCGGTCAGGATCCCCAGGATCGCACGCAGCGTCAGATAGGAAAAAACGTTAAAGCCACTGTAATATTGCGTCAGATATTCCGCTAACCAGGCTAACATGGGCGTTCCTCTTCACTGTCAGAACCATTATTGGATGCTTGCTCGGCTGCAACCAGATCGGCAACCAGTAACTCCATGCGTGCACTGCGTGACCCTTTTACGACCACGGTACAAACCTCATCGCGTTGTGCCAGTAATTGTACAATTGCCTGCAGCATATGCTCTCTCTGAGAAAAATGCCGATTGGCAGTTTCAAGTACATCGCTGGCATAACGACTCAATACACCTAATGAAAACAGCGCATCAATGCCTTTTTCTTTGGCATATTCACCTACTTCTTCATGGTATCGACGTGCTTCTTCTCCCAGCTCGCCCATATCACCTAATGCGAATACACGATAACCTGGCATACTGGCCAACAAATCAATGGCGGCTTTAACTGAACGAACATTCGCGTTGTAGCTATCGTCAATGATCCGCAGCGTGTCTGATACCTCGATCAAATTGACGCGACCTTTTACCTCTGCCATGTTTTCCAGCGCCAGTTTCACATCTTCCAACGTCGCACCCAGTTGTACGGTACAAGAGGCTGCTATCAGGGCATTCATAACGTTGTGCTCGCCGGGTAAAGGGAGCGTGATGGAGACGCGTTGCGTACCCTGACACAATGTAAAAGTGGCACGGCCCAGTGTATCCAGGGTGATATCTTCCACCCACAGATCACGTTGCTGTGTCATAGAGAAACGACTGGTACGCTGAGTTGTCAGACTTTGCTCCCACATCGGCGCAAAGCGACAGTCACAGTTCAACACAGCAACACCGTTATCTTTCAGACCGGAGAAAATTTCCCCTTTTGCCTGCCCAACTCCTTCAATCGAGCCAAAACCCTCAATGTGCGCCGGCGCAACATTACAGACAACAGCAACATCTGGATTTACCAGTGCACTGGTATAAGCAATTTCACCGATATGGTTTGCGCCCAGCTCTATCACTGCAAATTCATCGTCTTCACTGAGACGCAACAAAGTCAGTGGCACCCCAATGTCATTGTTGAAATTACCGGCAGTCGCCAACACTTTACCCAACCGGGACAGAATGGCCGCAGACATTTCTTTCACTGTGGTCTTGCCAACACTCCCCGTAATAGCAAGTGTTTTTGGTGCTACCTGCCTGATCACGGCCTGACCAAGTTGCCCCAGTGCCAGTCGTGTATCTTTCACTACCAGTTGAGGAATATCTACTTCTACCGGATGATCAACAATGGCGGCAATCGCGCCTTTTTGCTGCGCCTGGGCAACAAATTTGTGACCGTCAAAATTCGGCCCTTTTAACGCCAGAAACACTTCGTTTTCACTAATTGTACGTGTATCTGTATTTACATTTGAAACACTGCGGTTTTGCCCGTCATAAGGGGCCTTCAGTACATCCGCAAGCCAAGAGAGATCCATCTTGATCATGCACTTTCCCCTGATAATATTTTCTGGGCCCAGCTAATATCACTAAAAGCCAGGCGTTGTTTTCCTATAATCTGATAGTCCTCATGCCCTTTACCCGCGATCAGGATCACACTGTGTTGATCAGCGCCCCGAATTGCGTCACGTATGGCACTCGCCCTATCAGGCTGACAAAGAGCATACTCGGGCTTACTGAGCCCAGCCTTAATGTCTTCAATAATTGCTAATGGATCTTCACCACGCGGGTTGTCACTGGTGATCACCACAGTATCTGCATATCGCTCAGCCGCCTGTGCCATTAACGCGCGCTTGCCTTTATCGCGCTCACCACCGCAGCCAAACACACAAGTTACTTTGCCTGGTACATGCTGCTGCAACGCCTGAAGTGCCAGTGCCAGCGCATCTGGCGTATGGGCATAGTCGACCACACATGTTGGCTGCCCGGCAACTTCGATGGCCTGCATCCGGCCGGTGACGGGCTGTAATTGTGCAGCTCCTGCAACCAGCTGAGCCAGTGGAATACCCTGAACCAGCAATACAGCAAATGCCGCACTCAGGTTGTACAGATTAAACTCACCAAATAGCGGGGTACTGACCTCAGCGTCTCCCCAGCTGGTGTGCAATCTAAAATGGATCCCCTGACTGTCAAATTGTGCCTCACTGAAGTACACGAAATGCTTTAACGCGTCATGTAATAGGCCATCAGCAGGTTTGCGACCAAAACCTATCGGGTGAACAACCTTACCCGCTTTCAGCCATTCCTGTGCCCAAGGGTCGTCAATATTAACCACCCCGTAATTCGGCGCACAGTCACTAAATAGCCTTAGTTTGGCCTCGGCATACTTTTCCATTGTGCCATGATAATCAAGATGGTCGCGGCTCAGATTGGTAAATACCGCCACATTAAACTGACACTGTGAGACTCGCCCCTGTACCAGCCCATGAGATGATACTTCCATAGCAGCCAGTTGGTAGCTGTGACGCAGTTCATTTAAAATACGCTGCAAATCAACATGAGACGGTGTGGTATTATGCAATGGCGTCAACGCATCTGGTGCACCATATCCCAGTGTGCCAATCACTGCACCGGGCAAACCACACGCGCTAGCCAAATGTGCAATCATTGCCGTCGTGGTTGACTTACCGTTGGTCCCAGTGACACCAACGAGTTTCAGAGCACGGCTGGGCTCACCATAAAATGTCGCCGCCAGCAGAGCCACTTTGTCTGCCAGTGCGCTGATCCGCAATACTCGTTCATCCTCTACATCGAGGGTACAGTGTGTGTCGGCCAAGACCACAGCTGCGCCACGCTTTAACGCTGCACCGACATACTGACCACCATCTTGCTGATGGCCCTGAAGTGCAATAAAGCAATCGCCCGGACACACATCTCGGCTGTCCAGGCGCAAATCGTTGACGGGGATAGCTGGGTATGACACCCCAATATTAGCCAGTGCAAGGCTCAGATCATGTATCATTATCAGGCCTCGACAGGTAGGCGACACGCTCTTTATCCGGTGCCACATTTAAAATTCTCAGTGCATTGGAAACGATTTCGGCAAATACCGGCCCCGCCGTATGACCACCGTAATACACATCACCACCAGGTTCATTGATCATCACAACCACCGCAAGACGGGGATTGCTGACCGGTGCAACGCCGGCAAAATAACCCACATATTCGTCGCCATACCCGCCTGCGATGGCTTTTTCCGAAGTACCGGTTTTAGCTGCTGCCCGATATCCATCGACGATGACATTAGAAGCCGTGCCGCCTTTTTCAAACACCGATTCCATCATCTCCACCACAGCCAGTGCATCTTCTTCACGAAACAGACGTTCCCCCGGCACAGGTCCATCCTGCTTCATTATGGTCAGTGGCCGGGAAATCCCGCCAGCACCAAACGTCGCGTAAAGTCTGGCTACCTGTGCAGTACTGACTGAAACCGCATAACCATATGACAAGGTAGCAATTTCAAAGTCAGACCAGCGACGATTAGGGTAAAACAGGCCCGAACTTTCGCCAATCATCATAGTGCCGGTGTCTTCGCCAAACCCAACCTGCTGATACAGGCCAACAAAATATTCTTTGGGCAGCATCTGGCTGATTTTAGCCACCCCCATGTTACTGGAAATCTTAAGGATTTCGCGCAGTGTCATTTCACCGTGATTACGCTCATCTTTGACCAAGCCACCATTAAGGCGCATCCAGCCCGGATAGGTATCTATGGTATCGTCCGCCTGGATCACGCCATGATCTAACCCGGCCAGCACAGCCAACGGCTTGAGCGTGGAGCCGGGCTCAAATAAATCGGTTATAGCACGGTTACGGCGTTTATATGGCGCCGCATCACTCATATCATTGGGATTAAAGCTGGGACTATTAACCATCGCCAGAATTTCGCCGGTGTGAACATCAACCACCATGGCCGAGCCAGAGGTTGCCTGATAAGTCAGTACAGCTGATTTAAGTGCCTGATAAGCAATTGCCTGGATACGTAAGTCAATACTCAGGTGAACATCTTCCGGCTCTACGCGTTCTTCTTCGGCCAAAACCTGAACCTCGCGCCCCTGTGCATCCTTACGTATGGTGCGGCGGCCTTCGGTACCAGTCATCGCCTTGTCATAGAGCTTTTCAATGCCTTCGATACCAATGCCATCAATATTGGTGACACCCAGTACATGGGCCGTGACTTCCCCATTGGGGTAATAACGTTTCGACTCGTCGAGTAAGTGGATCCCGGGTAAGCGCATCTGACGAATATAGTTGGCCACCGCAGGCGTGACCTGGCGCTTTAAATATACAAAGCGACGCTTGGGATTGTCGCGCAGGCGTTTATCTATCTTTTCTTGTTTGATTTGCAGTACATCAGCCAGTTCCCGCCAACGCACTTCGTCCCGATAAAAAGCGTGTTTACGGGCACTCAGCTCTGCGGCGTTATCGGCTAATGCCTGAGTATCTTCACCATTACGGCGGGCTTTTCTCAGCACCTTTTTCGATAATGCTTTGTCCAGCGCCTTAGGATCAGCATAAACACTGACCACAGGCACACTGACCGCCAGTTCCTTGCCATTGCGATCGAAGATCATCCCGCGTTGTACCCGCACAGTCTCAACCCGTACAGTGCGCTTGGCATTTTCAGAACGAGCTTTATCGGGCTCAATCACTTGCAAATAAGCGGCACGCGCAATCAGTGCGGCAAACACCAGCACCAGCATCACGCTGACCAACGCAAAACGCCAGCTGATTAAATTGACTGTGGTCTTCTTCGCCGGGCTCATGGTAGTACGATCACCTGTTCTTCTTTACTGGTTGGCCGCTTCATCTGCAATTGAGTTCTGGCGACTTCTTCAATACGTGCATGTTGCGAGTAAAACTCCTCCTCAACCAACAAGTAGCGCCATTCCAGATCCAGTTCATCTCGTTTTTGTAATAATTTATCCTGCTCAATCAGCTGCTGGCGGGTTAGGTGGGTCACCTGCACCACGGCAAGAGCCGACCCTAAGGTCAATGCCAGCAACAAAAACGTCAGCTTGTTATCCAGTAACAATTGGCATATTTCTACGAATAACTTAGGCTGACGCTGATGCTTTTTCATTACAGTTTCTCAGCAATTCTCAACACTGAGCTGCGCGCCCGCGGATTGGCATCAATTTCTGCCTGGCTCGGTTTGATAGCCTTGCCCACCGCCTTCAGTGTCAGATTTTGCTTTAGCTGTGCATCCGTCAGCGGCAAGCCGCGTGGCACAGCCTCGCCTTTACTCTGTTTTTTAATAAATTGCTTAACAATGCGATCTTCCAGCGAGTGAAACGAGATCACCACCAGGCGCCCACCCGGTTTTAATACCGTCAACGCAGCCTGCAATGCCGTCTGGATCTCTTCCAGCTCACTGTTGATATAAATTCGAATCGCCTGAAAAGTGCGGGTAGCAGGATGTTTGTGCTTGTCTTTTACCGGCACCGCTTCATCAATGAGATCTGCCAGTTGCTTGGTTGAGGTGATCTCAGTGTGCTCACGGGTTTCAATGATTTTGGTCGCAATCCGGCGGGCAAACTTTTCCTCGCCATATTTTTTGATCACAAACACCATGTCTTCCAGTTCGGCTTCCGCTAACCACTGTGCGGCACTGCGACCTGCCGTTGGGTTCATGCGCATATCAAGCGGACCATCTTTCATGAAGCTAAAGCCACGCTCGGCGTCATCAAGCTGAGGTGAAGACACGCCAATATCCAGCAAAATACCATCAACCTGACCCAGCAAGCCGGCATCACGGGCAACGCTCTCAATGTGTGAAAAACGATTGTGGGCAATACTGAAACGCGGATCATCGGCAAACTTTTGCGCCGCCGCAATCGCTTGCGGATCCTGATCGATGGCCTGCAACCTGCCCTGCTCGTTCAGCCGCTTAAGTATTTCACCCGAGTGACCACCGCGGCCGAATGTGCCATCGATATAAGTGCCATCGGGTTGGATATTCAATGCATCCAGCGTTTCAGCCATCAGCACTGAAATATGTTGCCATTCTGTCGCCATAAAATTTGGTTTTCACCCCAGTTATAAAGAAAAGTCATCCAGCTCAGGGCACGCTTCCACGTCACCACTGCGCTCGATCTCAGTATCGGCCTGCATTTGCTCATACCAGCGTGCTTCGTCCCAAATCTCAAACTTATTGAGCAGTCCCACCAGCATCAGCTTTTTGCCAAGGCCAGCGTGCGCACGCAGCGTGGGCGCCAGTAAAATACGGCCGTTTTTGTCCAGCTGGTATTCTTCCGCATGCCCCAAAAGCATGCGCTGCCAGCGTCTGACTCTGGGGTTAGTGTTGGAGAGTCGTTGTAGCCTGGATTCTATTTCTCGCCATTCTGACAGTGGATACAGCCACAGGCATGGTTCGTTGATCGCAATAGTGCAAATCACAGCGCCCTGTTCTTCAGACAGCAGAGGCTGGCGATACCGAGTTGGTATCGAAAAGCGTCCTTTGTCATCGAGGCTCAATGAGCTTGCGCCGCGGAACATACTTACCCGCTCGGCCTGTTACAATAAACGAATCTTTGATCCAATTTGATCCACTCTAACCCACATTTTCCCACAGGATGACAGTCTAGGGCTTGACAAGCCTTTTTGTCAAGTTGGATCACTCACCTTGACTCGCCTACAGGCCAGAAAAATCGCGGGGTTTATGGAACTCCATGAAATCGGTGGGAAAATGTGGGCAGACGAATAATCCGAGATCTTTTGGCTGAAAAACGTACCTCATTTGACTACTTAAGGATATTTCATTCATGAGATTTTTAGGCTTGATGGTGTTACCAAAAAGCCGAAAATTTAATAACTCTCGACTAGTATTTAGGTTAAACGGGTTGGTTAAAGCGCGCAGCGCTTGTATCATGCCGCCACCTCATAACCAGGCGAGTTTGTATTATTAAAGAAATATCAATAAAACAGCGATTTTACCGATTGATGCTGGTGCTCAGTCTGCCTGGGTTCTTGTTGATCCTGGCTCTGTTATTCGCGCAACGCAGCAATATGCTACAAATGCAGGAACAGCAGGCGTTAATGTATGCCAACCAGGTTGCCACGCTGCAGCATGCGGAAATTGCCGCAACACAAAGGCTATTGCAGCAATTGGCCTATCAGCCAAAAGAATTACAACATCAGCCAGGCGTATGTCCGCAGCTGCTTTCAAGTGCACAGCACTTATCACCCAGCTTCGCGAATTTTGGTCTGGCCACACCGGATGGCAACGTCACCTGCTCGTTATCTCGAATATCTGGCCCAATCTCTATCGCCGATCGTCCCTACTTTCAGCAAGCGATAGATGAAGGCACATTCAGCATTGGGGAATACCAGCATGACAGAAGCATTAACAGTGCAACGCTCAATTTTGCTCACCCAGTCTATCAGGACGGGCAGCTCGCCATGGTGATCATTGCCGTCAAACGCCTGTCGCACTGGAGTCGCTCACTATCAAGGCTGACGCTGCCTCAAGGTACCCGTGTGATGGTGGCCGATCATACCCGAGCGATTGTCGCAGAATACCCCTACAGCAATGCGCCTTTAGGCAGAGCCGTTAGCGAAGACTGGCCCGAAGGCCTGAATGAACAGGCAGTGCTGCTCAATGATGCCAATGGCCATCACCATGTGTACATTCGCCTGCCCTTGTTGGCAGCACGGGGTGAACTGACCATTTATTTCGCTTTCCCCTTTGAAAGTGCCTGGCAACAAACACAGCGCCACTTTGCCTTGGTTTTAAGCAGCTTTTTTATCTTGTTGTGCCTGCTTATCTGGCTGGCCCGTTATCGTCTCAACAAAACCCTGTTGCAACCCTTAACGCAATTCAGACAAGCCATTGCGGCTCTGGCACAGGGACGCACACTGGACCTCACCAGCCACACCATGCCTCAGGAGCTTGCGGTTCTGGGTGAGCATTTTGAAAGCATGGCCAAGGTGCGCTTGCAAACTGAACAGCAATTGACAAATAAACACACTGAACTCCAGACCTTGCTGTCGGCGCTGCCCGACAGTTACCTCCGTGTTGATACTCAGGGCCAGGTGCTTGCTAAGCATGGCTCGCTGGTGCAGCAAGGCAATACACTGAGTGAGCTATTTCCCCATCATATTAATAAACGGATCCGTGTTGCGCTGACGTTGCTCAAAGATCAGCCGCACCTGCTTCTGGAATACACGCAGGGCGAAAACCAACGAGGCTACGAAGTCAGAGTCCAGGGGATGAGTCATGCTGAAGAGGCCGTTATTGTGATCCGAGATATCAGTCATCGCAAACAACAGGAAGAAGCACTAAATCTGGCTGCGCTGGTTTATAACAACTCAAGTGAAGGCATGGTGATCACGGATGCTCATGGATATATCTTAGATGTGAATCTTGCCTTTACCGAGGTGACAGGTTTCTCTGCGCATGAAGCAATAGGCAAAACCACCGCCATACTCAATTCAGGCAAACACGATCGCGCTTTTTATCGCCAAATGTGGCATGCACTGAGCGATACCGGCCGCTGGCAGGGCGAGATTATTAACCAGAGAAAAAATGGGGAACTGTATACCGAATGGCTGACCATAGATACCGTCTATGATGAACAACAAGAAGCCTATCGCAGAGTCGCGATTTTCACCGATATAACCGACAATAAGCTCAAAGATGAGCAACTTTGGCGACAAAGCCACTATGACTCATTAACCGATCTGCCCAACCGGACCAGCCTTAAAAAACATCTCAATAATCTGCTGGCAGAGCCAGGTAAGCAACTGGCCATACTGTTAATGGACATTGACCATTTTAAGGATATCAACGACACCCTGGGACATTATTACGGCGATCAACTACTCACCCAGGTTGCCAAAGCATTGCAATCACTTGAGCAGACTGGCGTCACACTTTCGCGGATCGGCGGTGATGAATTTGTCATCATTTGTGAGCACTGCAATAGCGAAGAAAAGGCCATCGCCCTGGCAGAGCGGGTTCAGCAAGTATTTAAACAGGACTTTGTGTTGGATGGAGAGTCCTGCCATGTGGGTGCCAGCATTGGCATTGCACTGAGCCCCCGTGATGGTGATAGCAGTGAATTATTGCTAAAAGCGGCGGATCAGGCCATGTATCGAGCCAAAGATCAGGGCCGTAACGGATATGCGTGTTTCGATTCGACTTTACGCCAGCAAAGCGAGCAGCGTTTATTAATGCTCAGAGACATGCGTCAGGCATTATCCGACGCGCAGTTTGTGATGTATTACCAGCCCATTGTGAACATGAAAGATCAGCAGATCCATAAAGCCGAAGCCCTGATCCGCTGGCAGCACCCCGATAAAGGCATGATCAGCCCCGGTCACTTTATACCCCTTGCAGAGGAGACCCAGCTGATCCATCAACTGGGAGAGTTTGCCTTCCAGCAAACCCTGCAAACACTCAGCCGCCTGCAACAACGCCATGGTGTGTTCCAGATCAGTCTGAACGTATCGCCGGTGCAGTTCAATGCCAAGCACACCAGCCTGCTGAAGTGGCAAGAACAGCTCCACAACGCCAATTTGCAACCCGAAGACGTGGTCATTGAAATCACCGAAGGCCTGATGATGCAAGGAGAAGGCCGTAGTCAGGCACGGCTTGGTCAGCTTATCCAGCAAGGGTTTTCAATTGCGCTGGATGATTTTGGTACCGGTTACTCCTCCCTGGCTTATCTTAAGCAAATGGACACCGACTTTATCAAGATAGACAAACGCTTTGTTGATGGCATTGAGCACAACGAAGACGACCTGGTACTGTGCGAAACCATGATCATGATGGCACATCAGCTGGGGCTCAAGGTTATTGCAGAGGGCATTGAGACCGCCACGCAGCATGAGCTGCTCAAACAAGCAGGGTGTGATTATGGCCAGGGGTATTTTTATGCCAAGCCTATGAGCCTGGCAGATTTAGAGGCTTTGTTGTTAGAAAAATCACAGTAACTGCAGTAAATTGCGCTACTGTGACCGGCGTTATAGCTTGTTCTTAACAGTAAGGATAACTTGGTATCGAGCCCCCAGGTGGTATGGTGCAACCAAACGGTAGGCGTTTTCTTTGCAACCAAATCCTATTAACACGTCACACATGCCTATCTGTGTGAAATGGCTTTAGTGTCAACACAGGAGGCACAGTCACAATCACGGTGTCTGGAACCACGAATCCTCAAAGGTAATCGTGCAAACGGGTGCCCCATCTTACAAGTTAAAGAAGGATGGGGTGCTATAACGCAGTGCTATTATTGGTCATCAGATCCTTTGCTAATTCCCTTAAGAAAGGGCCCATATACATCACTCAATAGCGCATTATCAATAAAGTGGTCATAACCGATATTTCCACTCAGTTTATCCCCCTCTTTCTTCCAGTATGCACTCGACAGTTTTGCACTCTTTTTATAAATCCCTTTCTCAATAAAGTAGGCAATCAAATAAGGCGCCTGAGCGGAACCCGCTTTCCAGGCATCCACCAAATTTTTAAGCGCCAGCTTTCTGTTTCTGTTTTCAAATTTTCCCTGTAATAATGCCAGCGCTCAAAGAACATGGTATCGATTCATCACCTGAGCACTACGTTCAGCGGTTTGGCGCAGCAAGGCGACACCGGCATACATCTGAAGCGCATTTTCTGCATGTACAATTAAAACAAAAAAGGCCACTGCACTGCAGTGGCCCAACAAGATCTCCAGATCTTACATGTTTGTTATTATGGATTATCCTTAAAAGTCAGTACTTACTCTGCGTCTTGCAGGCCCAGAGCTTTGATCATCTTAGTACCGATATCGACATGGTGTTGCAGCGTAGAGAACTGCTCAGTCACGCCCGCCGGACCAAAGGCATAGACAGGTACTGGAGCCGCAGTGTGCGTACCTGTGCCCCAAACTACGTTTTGTTGCTTCGCCACTACACGACCGATTTTTGCAGTAAAGTCTTCTGTGTCATATACATAGAAGTCAGAGAAATCTTCAAATTTAGGCAGTGGGTAGTTGCTGCTATTCAGAGCGTCTGAGGCATTCACTTTTGCAGCTTCTTCTAATGTCACTGTGTATGGCGTGTATTTCTCAATAGCCTCTTTCCATTGCTGATCTGTCGCATCTGTGTAGTTGTAATCTCCATTCACTTCACCCAGCACGTCGTAGAAGGTGCCTACTTGTCCATATAAAGTATCCAGAATGCCCAGCCCACCAAAGTTAAACTTAGGCTTATACTCGGCGCCATTCATACCATCACCAGGCAACAATACGCCTTCTGGCTTGTTGTGGCTTGAGTAACTAAAACCAAAGCTGCCGGTTTCATGGTCAGCGGTGACCAATACCAACGTATCTGTGCGCTCTTTTGCCCACTCATGAACGGCTTCAACAGCTTCGTCGAACTTAAGCAGCTCGTTCAACATCCAGCCGGCATCATTCGCATGGCCTGCCCAGTCAATCTGGCCGCCTTCAATCATCAGGAAGAAACCGTCTTCATCTTTAGACAGGATATCCAGTGCCTTAACCGTCATCTCTTTTAGAGACGGCTGCGTACAACTGTCATCGGCCTTACAGTCTCTGTAAGCAATGCCATCCGCCATACCTGAGTTGGCAAACAAGCCAAGCAGTTTATCGCTATCCGTTTTAGCTAACTGTGCCTTATCAAACGCCAGTGTATAGCCATGCTTGTCTTTCGCTTCAACAACAACATTGCGGTCATCACTGCGCTTCGATTTTTTATAGACACTGGCAGGCATGCCCAGCTCTGCAAGTATTTGCTGATCCTCGGCATCTTCTTTAATATCAGATGGGATAAAGACGCGTGCACCACCAGAAAGCATGACATCGACCATGCCGCTTTCTACCATTTCAACCGCAATTTCAGGCTCCAATGAGCGATGTGGTTGGTGTGCTGCAAAGGCCGCTGGCGTAGCGTGTGTTAAGCGAGTATCAGAAACCAGACCTGTCGCTTTGCCAGCTTTTTTCGCTTTCTCAAGAATAGTTTCGATAACGTAACCCTGGTCATCCAGGCCAATCATCTCTGAGCCCGATGCTTTACCAGTCGCCAGCTGAGTTGCTGAACACGCAGAGTCTACAACCAGGCTGCCATTTGCACCGTGAGGTGCGTTCAGAGACAGACCCAAGTGGCCACCCGCTGCAAGCTTAGACAGTGCAGTTTGGTTGTTTTTATTATTGTATGTTGAGTTAGGTGCACGGCGCGCATACTCTTCCAGTAAACCAACCTGCTGGGCACCCATACCATCGCCAATCATCAGGATAACATTCTTAACCTGAGTCACAGCCGTCGGAGGCACTTTCACCTCTTTAATCACTTCGACTTCAACTTCTTTAACCACTTCTTTTGCAACTTCGACTTCCTTTACGACTTCAACCGTTCTGGTGTCGTCATTGTTACATGCGGTCAATAAGACGGCAGATACTGCCACTGCTAATAGCTTTTTATTCATTGTAGTGTTCCTAAAACGTAATCATCTGAGCCGCGGCACAGTTTAGGGACACTTGATGACTTTTTTATTTCACCCGAGTGACACTTTTTGTTCGTCTACTGTTGTTTTTTAGTCAAAAAAGAGCCAGCAAGATGGCCGCTCACACCAAAGATAAAAATACTCAGCAACACAGATGCAGCGGTAATCTTCGTCAGTAGCAGGCTATACGCAAGATTGGAACCCAGCAGCATCAGGCTCAGTACCACAGAGGCTAGCCCCTTTGGACCAAACCAGGCCAGCGTCACTTGCGCCCGCCAGTCTAAACGGGTCGGCATAAGCAGCACCATAACAGGGATAAAACGAAACACCACAACAGCCAGCAGGGCATAAAGCCATATCTGCCACTCAAATGCAGTAAATAACAGCACACTGGCACTGATCCCAAAGATGACCCACAGGATATAGGCTGCCAACTCTGCTATTTGCTCACTTTCCTCAATTAATTTGTCTTTAAAGGCATCGCGAAACCCATAGTCAAACAACAGGCCGCTGATAAACACCGCAATAAAACCACTTCCCTCCAGTAACTGAGTAAGCGAAAAGATCCCAATCGCAATGCCGATAAATAAAAACGGGCTACTTTTAGCGGCAAAAAAGTGATGACGATAGGTCAATTTTATCAGCCATATGGCGGCAATGGTTAACATTAATGCAACAGCAAGTGCAATCCCTACCTCCTGTAAAAACAACATCAAAAGTGAGTGCCCCGAAGGCGCTTGCGTATGAATGCTGCTGCTTAATAAAAACAGAAAAACAGGCACACACAAGCCATCATTCAGACCACTTTCGACATTGATGGCCTCACGGAGTTTCGCTGGTACTTGTTTATCCTGAATAAAGCTCTGACACAGCGCGGCATCAGTTGGTGTCAACATGATGGCCAGAATAAGCCCTGCCAACCAGGGCAGTGAGAGTAGCCAATGTGCCCCCAATGCGGCCAGGCCCATAGTCAAAGGCAGAGCCAGCAGTAATAACAGGGGAAGTTGATAAGAATGCAGCAGCACTCTGAGCCGGGTTTTTGCGGCATCAGAGAAAAGAAAAATGGCCAGGATCAGCTCCACCAGCGGCAAAAACTCACGCAAGCTCTCCGGACGCAACGACAGTGATCCCTGGAAGTACCATCCCAACGCACAGCCAAACAGCACAAACCACATCGGCCCGGTAAACTCCGCCCGCTTCAGCTGACGAATAGCAATGGAATACAAGAAAATAGCCAGCCCCAACCAGGCCAGCACCAGATAGATTTTTTCCATTCAACGCCTCCTTGGCCCTACCAGAACAAACATATGTGTTCAGTAATGTAGCGATGAAACTTAGGATAATCAATTATCTGGTTCATGTGTGTTCACCCAACATGAGTGAACACACAAAGCTGCCTATACTCAGTTGGCGCGGCGGTACCAAAGTTCAATTAACTTACCATCCCGTTTGCTTGCACTCAGAACAGGCAAACCAAGTTCATCGAAAAGAAAATGCTCTTCAACATTGCCTTCTCCTTTTCTTATCCAAATGCCATCGTCATAGTGCGTCTCATAAGATGACACGACATGAAAAAGCTGCGATTAGCCCCGCTTATGCTGTTTTCTTGTGGTTAATTTTTGCTAGAATGGCGACAAATTTTTTTGGAGAACCGTCAATGGCAATGTATGTAGTGGGACATAAGATCCCTGACTCAGATTCAATTTGTGGTGCAATTGCACTGGCTTACCTGAAGAACCAGATCGGTGAAGAAGCAATCCCAACACGTTTGGGCGATGTCTCTCCTGAGACTCAGTTTATTCTGGACCGCTTTGGCTTTGAAGCGCCGGAGCTAAAACTGAGTTATGCGGGTGAAGAAGTCTATATCGTTGACCATACCGAAAAGACTCAGGCACCGGATGACATCGATGAAGCAACGGTTGTCGGTGTGGTTGATCACCATAAACTGGGCGACCTGACTACCTCAACGCCGCTTGAGTGCTGGATCCGTCCGGTTGGCTGTAGTAACACCATCATCAAAATGATGTACGACTTCTACGGCGTAGAGATCCCACAAGGGATCGCAGGCCTGATGATGTGTGCAATTCTGAGCGATACCGTGATCTTTAAGTCACCAACCTGCACTACAGCAGACATTAAATGCGTTGAAGCGCTGGCTGAAATTGCAGGCGTAGAAGACTTTAAAGCACTGGGCATGGACATGTTCAAAGTAAAATCAGCGGTTGAAGGTACACCGGCACGCGATCTGGTTATGCGTGACTTTAAAGACTTCAACATGAATGGCAACCTGGTTGGTATTGGCCAGCTGGAAGTGATTGACCTGTCTGTATTTGATGACATCAAAGCCGACCTGGAAGCCGACATTGCTAAGCTGAAAGAAGAAGGCGGCCGTCACTCAGTATTACTGCTGCTGACCGATATCATGAAAGAAGGCTCACAAATGCTGATCGCATCTGACGACGAAAGCATTGTAGAAAAAGCCTACCAGGTCACCCCTGAAAATAGCCGGGTATGGCTGGATGGCGTACTGAGCCGTAAAAAGCAGGTCGTTCCGCCACTACAGGATGCGTTTGCATAATCCGCATTACTGTCGGTAACCCTAAATTAAGCCCTGATCATATCAGGGCTTTTTTGTTGCTAGCTGTTATGTACCGCTGACGGCGCCTCTTGTGGCGTACTACTGCGTTTGCCCTGATACTGATAGACAAAAATCGCAAACATGATAATCGCCAGACTCACCAGGATCCGCGAGTCAAATGCCTGATCCGTCACCAGATAAGACAGTAATACTCCAACTGTTGGTACCAGGTAATTGCTGAATGAAGCAAATGCAGGTCCTTTACTCATGATCAATTGCATAAACAGAATATAGACCACACCACCACAGAACACGCCGAGATAACCGCTGGCAAGCATCGCATCGACACTTATCTGTGTGACATTAAGATCCGCAAACAGCATCGCTAACGGTAGCAATTGCAATGCGGAGAGTGCAATAACGTCACGGGCAACTACAACCGGATGCAAATGCTCAAGCTTTTTCACCAGAATTAAGCTCAGTGCAAAGCTCAGTGCTGCGATAAAGATGGCCGCGGCACCGACAAACTGGGATGCTGACTGCGCCTGAAGCTGAGGTAAAAATAAATAAAGCAAACCGGCAAAGCCAATTAATCCGCACAGAATGCCTTTGACGCTGAAATCGCTGTCCTTTAGCAACAAAGGCGCCAGTAAAATCGTCAGTAACGGGTTCATACCCGTGATGACAGCAGCGTGAGACGCCGCCGTCGTTTGCTGACCCCAGGCAACCAGCAAAAAGGGCAAGGTGGCTTCCAGCAATCCAATCACAAACAGTAATCGCCAGTGACCTGGCTCACGCTTTAAGCCCAGAAAGTAACAAGCAACAATCAGTACCAGTGCGCCAATGGTGGAGCGCAATGCTGCGATCCACAAAGCTGGCATGCTCTCAAGAGCAATGGCGTTAAAAATATACTGAGATCCCCACAGGAAACCACACGCCACTAACATAATCATATATTTCATCAAACACTCCTTTTATGAATTGGCTGCATCTGATTGAGCAAAGGCACGCTCCAGTACCGATGCAACCGCCAGCACCTGATGCTCACACCACAACTGCCCAACCACCTGTACCCCAATCGGCAAACCGTTATTATCTTTTCCAATACAAACAGTTGCCACAGGTTGGCCACTTAAACTGTAAGCCATGGTAAAGGTGTAATTGTCGATCTGTCTTACTGAGTGTCCGTGGGCTTGTGCCGTTGTGGCACTGACCGGGCACAAAGTGATTGGGTAACGCTGGCTAAAAGCCTGCATTGCAAAATTGTATTGGTCCCACTCACGCAGTCGGCCACGCAATTCAGTGACCGTCAGCTGACAAGACGATGCAGACTCCAAAAAGGCCTCAAACAGGGGAGACAGTGCTTTGCTCCCCATTAATTTTGCCCCCTGATACCAGCTTTGTCCGCCATCAGCACCAAACGCAATCATCTCCAGAGCCAGCGACTTAACCTTATTCAGACATGCCGGCGCGTCATTGGTCACTGATCCAACAAATGGCGCAAGTGTATCAACGGCCCGTCGCAATGCCTGCACGATTTCCGGCTGGACATCGCACCAGCCATTGTTTTCATACCAGGCCACATCCAACGTAGAGATATCACAACGCTGGTAATCCTGCACGGGTACAGGCATAGTATTCGGGTCAATGCCATCTGGCCCGGCAATGATCTCCAACAGTAACGCCACGTCATCAATGTAACGCCCCATAGGACCATAAGACGCCGATCTTACGTGCAGACTGGCCCCTTCCATGGGCACCCGTCCGGTTTGTGGCAAGCGACCTTGTGTGACTTTTAGCCCGGCAATGCCCACCATGCTGGCAGGAACACGAACACTGCCCATAGAATCTGAACCAAGTCCGGCTGGCGAACAACCCGATGCAATAGCAGCCGCTTCTCCCCCGCTGCTACCACCGGGTGATAAGTGCGAGTCAAGCGGATGATTGGTTCGGCCATAGATCAGGTTATCCGTCTCGAACGCCATCAGTAATTCAGGCACATTGGTAATGCCCAGAATAATGGCTCCTTGCGCTTTGACCCGCGCAACTATGGTGGCATCTTCTTCGGCAACAAACCCGGTCAGCCCTTCCGTCCCCATGGTGCAGGGGAAACCTGCGACCTTACACATGTCTTTGACTGTCATAGGCACACCATGCAGACGACCCAGTGGTGCGCCACTGCGTACCTTTTCGTCCGCAGCTTGTGCCTGTGCAATCAGGTCTTCAACCCGAGCCACCTGAACAATGGCATTCACTTCACCATTGTGTTTTGAAATCATATCCAGATAATGACGCACCAGCGCTTCACTTGATAGCGCACCAGACGCTATCAAGTCAGCCTGAGTGCGCAATGATAAAGTTGCAATATCCACTCAGACCTCCGGTTTACTTGGCAATTAGTGGCTGGTCATACTGGATCTTCTCCAGACCATTAATGGGGAACATGATTTGATCGTGGATCACGATGCCAGGTGGTTGTGTGCTTTCGAACACACTGCCATCTTTGTCAATAACCGTTGCAGGTGCTGCGGTAATAAAGGAAGAGGCACCTGTGATAGACGCATTCGGGTGATAACTGATGATCAGATACAACAGTGAGCTGCCATCCTCAGTAGGCAGTAGCGGACAGCCGTTAATTTCTTTTTCATAGCGCGCATTACCACGTTTATCTGTGATGAATACATTCGGCAGGCCACCGAAAGGCTGTACCACTAACTCGCCTGCCCGATCCCAGACCGCCAGCATCGAGTACATAGAATTGGGAAACAAGTGCTTGAATCTGGCCACAGTTTTCGCCGAATTATCGTTATAACACTGAAACTTGTAACGACCACGCGCTTTAGACCAGGAGCCTAAGGTGATCTCTTCTTTCGGTCCGTCGAAGAAGGGTACAGGATTCGAGTGCTCTGGTAAACGACGCTCGATGTAGCCATGATTACCGATCAGGTCGACATAAGTTGGCTTGTCCATAATGGGACGATTTTTAAGTCGGGGATCGGCGTCTGGCATGTCCAGAAAACTCTGCAACCAGGCTACATTAACAGGATCGGTCGTTGAGGCAAGAATGGTATCAGCCTCACAGTTCTCTGCACTTAATGGCTTGGCATCCAGCGCCCCCGGCGTTGGATCGTATTCGCCAACAAACTGAAAAGACAGATCGTTAAGGCTATCGTAAGCCGCCGGGAATTCGAATAATTTACGACCACAGTAGTTATTTACCCCTGTGGTTAAATGACCTTTTACAGTGCGTTTGGCAATAATTTGTTTGTCGTGTTCACTCTGCTGGGCTTGTGTTTGAGGTGCAGCATACAATCCGGTGGCACACAGCAGTCCGATGATCAGTTTGTTCATGAGTTTGTTCCTTTTATCCTATTGGGCTAATAGCGCATCTGCGGCTCCAAAAACGACTGGTGTTTGCCAGGACTAAGAGTGAGCCGCAATATTGAACTGAAAAGTTAAATGCTAATGACAATCTTGCCGCGCACATGCTCGGTTTCTGATAAGGCATGAGCTTCGCCGATGCTGGTAAAAGGCATTTCAACAATTTCCGGAAGCTTAATTTCTCCGTTGTCAATTAATGCACCAATCTCACTAAGCTGACCGCCGTTTGGCATCACCAGTACGCGCTCATGCGCGAAGTCATATCGGGCTGGCAGCTCATGTGTCTTGAGTGTGGAAATATATTTGCCAGTTGCTTTGACTGTGTCGTAAATACCCGCAACATCGTTGTCGACAATATCAAAGACCACATCAAACTGACCCAGAGATTGCAGATAGTCCGGTGTGTTGTAGTCGACCACCTGATCCGCGCCTAAGGTACGCAAGTAGTCATGATTCTTTGCTGATGCAACCGCCGTAACGGTGGCACCCAGACGCTTTGCAAACTGCACAGCGAAGCTGCCAACACCGCCGCTGGCACCATGAATAAGGATCGATGTCTCAGAATCGATATCAGCCAATTGATTAATCGCCTGCCAGGCGGTCAAAGAGGTAAGCGGGACAGATGCGGCTTGTGCAAAATCCAACTTCTGTGGTTTTTTCGCAACCAGCGCAGCATTCACACTAATAAACTGTGCATAGGCACCGTCTTTGGTCAGATCGCCAAACGCATAGACCGGGTCGCCAACCTGAAAGCCCGTCACGTGCTCACCGACTTTAGCCACAGTTCCGGCAACGTCCCAGCCCAGGATCAAGGGCAACTGATGAAGCTCTTCTTCTGCTAACCAGCCTTCGCGGACTTTCCAGTCAACCGGGTTAACACTGGTGTAAGCCACCTCTATCAGTACGTCGTCCTCAGCAACGTTGGGCAGTGCGACCTGCTCTTCAAGCAGTTTACTCTGCCCCCCGTATTCGTGAATTCTGAGGGCCTTCATAGTCGTGATGTTCGTCATATTTGCTCCTGATTAAATGTAATGAATCAACCAGTCATATGCTAATACGACGCTGTTTTTGTGCACCTGTCCAGGCAGTCAGGTTTACCCAGATAGGCCATTTGGTCGCGTTCAGGCTGCACCTTTCAGGCGGCCACTTCCAAATGATTCAGCACTTTTCCATGCTCATTCAACCTCAACTCAGCGACCTGATATTTACCAAATAGCAAAGGCAGAGTACTTTGCAAACTGGCGGCCAGATCCACTAACAGCACTTTGGGATTATGTTCATAATAGCGCCCCCAGGTAGATTGCTGCTGTTGTGGTAACATCTCGACGTTAGCCCGTGCCACTTCATGGAAATAAAACCCCAGCCGGCCAATCATTTTTTCAACGATGGGGGTAACAGTCACTAAGGTATATTTCTGACCTTTTGACCACATAATATAAGGTAAGGACTCCAGTAGTTTGAGCGCGCCACCTCGTCCCTTAAATGACGAGAATGCACCAATCTCACAAATTTCCTGACGAGACAGCTCTATGCCCAATGTATCGAGCACATGTGTTTCAATGTTATCTCCTTCTATATATTGCTCCGAAAATAAGGCTTTGTTTGCCGCATAGGTAATCCCATAGGCCGCCAAATACTCTTCACAACCATTGGCGCTTTTTTTCAGTGATATGAATTCATCGACCTTAGGCTCAATAATGGCTTCATGGACCAGTTCATAGTGACTCGCGACCAGCTGCTTAAGAATAGAAAAACAGGATGAGTCTGGGTTTATGGTATTAATGGTGGACAGTGTTTGTGTACAGTTTTCGATTGCAGTCATGATATTTCCTTTATGCTAGTTTGTGATTACCTGTCCACTGTACTGCCCTATTCCCATTACAGACACAACGCAATATTTCGTTTCATTTCAAGTGATTACATATCACGCTGATATATTTCAGGACCTTTCACTGTCCAACAGTACAGCTGCCCATTGGATCGGTTATGCGATTTTTAGCGCTCCCTATAATGGGTCGTATTGAAGCAACACGGCTTAACAAAAAACGTACTAATGCGAAACGGCTTAATTAAAAAGGAACTGAACCATGACTAAGGCAATCTCAATCATCGAAAACAACTGGCAGGTACTGGTAACACGTGCATCAAACAAACTTATCGACTGCTTTAAACTCAGACACAGTGTTTTCTCTGAAGAACTGCGTTGGGTAAAAACAGAACAAAGTAAAATGGAAATCGATAAGTACGACTTTGCCAGCACTCATGTCATGGCCTATCAGGAAGATACTGTGAAAGGTTACATGCGTATCACTCCTGAGCACTCGCCCTGGCTGCTGAATGACACATTTAGTTTCCTGATTGAAGATAAAAACTATCAGTTTGAGAAAAACAGTGCAGAAGTAACACGTCTTGCAGTAGACATCATTTCCCGAGATGCCAAGGTAAAAGACACCTTTACAGTGTGTGACCTGTTGATAAAAGGACTACTGGCACATGCACAGCAAAATAATATCCAATACTGGTATATCGTTGTTTCAAGACAGATTTTGTCACTACTAAAACGTAAAGGCCTGCCATGTGAAATACTGGGTAAAACAGTGACTATGCCTGATGGAGTAAGAACCGTTGCAGCCAAAATTGATGTACGCCAGTTTATTTCTGCCTGTAACCAGTTTTATCTGACAAATACTGCACCAGAACCTGTGGAAAATATATCCTACCTGCAAGCTGCATAAAATATATTTAAAAAGCCGGAGCTTGGTTACCATCCGTTCCAGTAACCAAGCTGTACCCGGGATAAAAACTTCACAAATTAACACTTGACTAACTATGCACTCACCATAGAATAAATATTCTCATTAAAACGTAACTATGGTGTGCTTAATATGATTGATAAGGATAAATTGATCCAAACACTGGATTTTGTCGATAGCTGTGTAAAATCGGAAAATGACAGTATCTCAGTAAATAACTTATTTAATAAACTAGACAAACTCATTCCCATCAGAACCGCGATTTTAGCCATCGATGTACAAAATCAATTCCAGCTCACGAGTCCCTCGCAGTTATTTTCCTACAACTTGAGCAATGAGTGGCAGGATATCTACTTTCAGCGAAAGTTCTATCAACAGGACCCCGTGCTTAATGCGCTGTCTCAAAGCAACCAGGTGGTTGACTGGCAAAGTGCATTTCAGTTCTCTCCGGCAAAAGAGCAGTACTCCAGTGATTTTCAGTTTTTATCTCAGAAATATGTGGGCAGTCATGGCCTGTCTATTGTTGTCAACAACCACAGTGGCTCTACCCTACTGTCTATTTCGACCGAGGCTACGACCAATAAAGCAGACGCGCATATCTTGTCTTACATCGCGCCACATTTTCACGAACTGTTCTCACGTGATGGTGAGAACACCCGACGAAAAATTGGCATGCCACAACTGTCCAAACGAGAGCTAGAAGTCTTGCAATGGGCCAAAGAAGGCAAAAACAATGGTGATATTGCCATCATCCTCAGTATATCTGAGCGTACAGTGAAGTTTCACTTGTCTAATATATTCACTAAGTTGAATGTGGTAAACCGCTCTCAGGCGATAGCGAAAGGCATGAGCTTCGGTATTATCTAGGCAAACCGCCCCTTAAAAGGAAACAAATATATTTTGTTACAAATAATATATCCACAAAAATAGCGAACTCCATTTAGGTGGATATATTATTTTCAAGATCACAGTTAGAATAATACTAGCTTTTTATTGAAGATAATAGAAAAATACCATTTACAACAACAATTCTTGCTTTAGCAGACATAAAAAAGAAAAATAAAGCATACCAAATATTGAAATTAATCGTGAGCCATTATGGTGCATTATTTACACTTGATTCACGAACTAACATAGGCGTTATACTGTTGTAGTTATTCCACAGATACAGAAATACAACGCCCTGTCGTCATAATATTAAGCAGCCATCGCCTGCTCGTCAGGTTCAGGCTCCGCTATCTGCCAATTTTCAATGACGATTTCACAGCTATTCCCTTTGAGGACTTCAACATTTCCAAAGTTAATCCGCAGTGCGCCCTGCCTGTATGCGCAGGGCTCAAATACATCCAAACCCAGAGTCTTTGCAGCATCATGTAACTGCTTTTTAGCACGGCACAGTTTTACATTGAACTGAGTTTCATTGTCGCCAATCATACGGTGCAATAACTCCCGCTCAACCCACCCGGTCAGCAAAGGATCGACTTTTTCGCCCTCTTCCCAGGCTTTCATTGCTTGCTCATGGTATTCGCGCACCAATAACAGCAGGATATAGTGATGTACACGCTCGCCCAGATCCACACACTGAGAACCACGCTTGAGCAACAAGCGCACATGCCAGTCGTTGTCGCTGACCTCAAAACGCAGTGAGACTGGCGTGTCACTTTTTATCGCCGGCGTCATTTGCATGTTCCCAGGTACAGCAGTGGGAGCAGGCGTAACCTTCAGTGCTTCTTGCTCTACAAATGCCTCATCACCACCAAATAAACGTAGACAGATATATTTTTCGAGCAATGCCAGGTCAAAAAACCGCTGATAGTCACCGTAGCTTTCCAGCACTGAGCCAATCGCCAGAGCGCACTGATCTCGATTAAAAAAATGTGCACTCACCTGCAAATAGTTACAGCCATGTTCTATTGCACGCAGTGCATTATCATGAGCGTCAATGTTTGAAGAATAGAAGATAAATTCCGTATTCAGCTCGTAGGCCAGTGCTTTGGGCGCCAGCCAAAGCATAAAATTCTCAACCCCGGCAGGGCGGAACCCACCCAGGCAATCTTCAAATGCGATCCGATCGCTGCCAATCATGTCGCAGACTCGCAACGCTTTTTTAAGCTCCTGACTGCCAATGCGATACGCCTCTTGCAATACCAGCCTGAAGCGAAAGACCTTATGCGTCAGAGCCGACTCAAGTATATCGATCAGATCAGCGACCCGCGCTTTGCTTGCCAGCAATTCAGGCTCAACACGTACATAACATAACCGGGGCAAGTCCGCGCCTCCTTCCTCCAGCATCTGTTGCAACTGTGCTACTGTCATCGTGCCCCAGACGTCGTCCATACAGGCATCTGCCCCGGACCAGACTATGTCTGCAAATTTCGCCTGTTTACTCAGAGCCAGCAGCTCAGCCGCAACCGGCTGCTCTACACGTTCAACAAAACCCTGAAATGTGACTGGATACAGCTGTCTGTTCCAATTTTCCACCTGTTTTCGAACGATTCCCATTTGTTGCTCTCCTTTTAATCCCTCATAATCTCGACGGTAAACAGAACCACATAGTTAAATACTGTCTAGACAGCGTGCTGCGCCTGCGCACGCTGAGCCAGCACAAAGTACACCGCAATGCCGCCCCAGATAAATGCCAGTCCCAGCCACTGACCTGCCATCACCACTTCTTTAAACAGCAGCACCGCAATCAACAACATCAGTGTCGGGTTAAGATACTGGGACAGAGACACAAATGCGCTGCTAAGATGTTTCACAGAAAAGTTATAAAGTAACAAAGGTAAGGTAGTTACCACCCCCAGTATGCACAGTTTCATCATGTCATCCTGCTGTAACTGATGCGATAAACCACTGCCCGACGCGATATACTGAGACCACGCCAGATACAATAAAGCGGGTAATGCAGCACACACATGCTCCGCCGCCAGAACCACCACCGCAGGTTCCTGTAAATACCGCCTGAGCACCACATAAAGTGCAAACGTCAAGGAAATAACCAGCCCCTGCCAGGGTAGCGCAGCATAAGCTTGCATCTTGATGTACAGCAGCACGCCACACAGGCACAAGCTCAGACACGCGTACTCTTTGAACTGCAGCCCTTCTCGATTAACCAGCTTGAGTAACAGCAAAGTCAGGACCGGTGCCAGGTAGTATCCCAGACTGGCGCTGTTGAGCTGCTCGCTGCTAATGCTGCTGATCACCAGCAACCAGTTGCTGGCAATGAGCAGAGCACTGAGGGCAATTAACTTAAACCGGGCACGCAGCAATGCAAGCAACGCGCTTTGTTGCCCCATCAGCGCTACCAACACCAGACACATCAGCGTCGCCAGGACAATTCTCAGGCTCAGTAAATCAAACAGGGCAATGTGCGTCAGCTGATGAAAAAAAATCGCGGCTGACGCCCACAACAGGTAGGCAAGTAAATTACTTGCCTGCGCGGTTTTAGTGCGCCTCAACATGGCTGCGCACTCACTTGCTGAAACAATACAAAATCCTGGCCACTGGCCACACTCAGCCTGTCACCATTTCCCACTCGCTGAGGCCCGACCTGAGGGGTACCCTCATTGCTGAGTATGGCGGCCACCCGGGTAATATCACGACGACAGTCCGCCAACAGCTCCTGTACTGAGCAACGCGGCAGCTGCTCCATTAACAAGTTAATCGGTACCAGACTGTGCAGGCTCAAACCTCGACCATAAAGTGCCCGGGTCGGGAACTCCCGGTGATAATGGAAAGTAAAGAAATCGCCGTCATGACAGCACAGTGGCAACAGCAGCTGCGGATCAATCACAGGCTCCAGTTCTATTACAGTGGTAAAGGCCCCCTGTAAGGCATCTTCTTCCAGCTGCACTGTGGTGACAGTCTCAACCCCGGCAATCTGGCTCTGGATAAGTGTCTGCTTTTGCTGTTTATTATCAACTAACAAACTCACCTGATAGCCAGCTTCGAGCAGGGCATCTGCAACCAGCGTCGTCGACAACCGCTCGCGGCCCACCAGCAAAACCCGTCCCTGCTGAACATGTTTGAGTTTTTGCCGTATCAGCCAGGCTTTGCTGTACGGGTAAATCAGGTTACCCAGCAGCTTATCATCAAGTTTCTCTGGTGCTTTAATCACATGCTGTTCACTCACCAGCACAAAATCCGCCAGCGCGCCCAGCCGCTGGCTTTCTGCCAGCAAGCACCCAAACACCCGTTCGCCTATCTTTAGCGAGCTCCGACTCTCTGCCACATGCACCACTTCGCCGATAAACTGACTCAGCGGTACCAAAGCACTTTGCGACAACAGCTGGGGATATTCACCCGCTAAAATGCGCTGATCCAGCTCCGAAAAACCACATCCGGTCACCTTCACCAGCACTTGTCCGGCAGCTACCACAGGACGCGCCACAACCTGCTGATGTAAGGTCTGATCCTCGCTGTTTAACCGGCTTATCCGCATGACCTTATCATTCAGACACCGCTCCAAAAAAGCGCTCATTGCCCGGTTAAACTGCTGCGCATCTTCCACATGCGGACAATGATGACAATCCGCAAAAGTAAGGGCCTGAAACTGTGCAATTTGCTGCTCCAGGCCCGTGACATACTCACAGTGAATGAAAGGATCTGCTGCACCTGTGATGGCCAGTGACGGGATCTGAGCTTGCTGTAACAACGCAATTTCATCACATAGTGGCCCGCTCTGCAGACCTGCCAGGATCCCTTCGCGCGCACCGGGCTGAGTCAGTTCAACACTGTGCGACACTTTCAGCCACTGTGCCAAAGAAACTTGCTCTTTATTGACGAACAGACCACATACCAGCTCAACATCCTCATCGTTCAATTCAGAGCGAAAAATACGCCCCTGAGAGGGCTCTTCTTTAAACGCTTGCGCAGCCGTATCGGCTGAAAATGGTGGTGCGCCGACCAGTACGACGCCTTTCACCTGAGGTAAGTGAGGCAAAGCATCCAGTGCCACGTGTCCCCCCAGGCTGTGGCCAATGATGACACATTCATCCAGCTGCAATGCACCTATGAAATCACGTAATTGAGTCACACATCCGGCAAAGCTGTAGGCATCACTCTGATGTGCAGCAGACGACTCCCCATGGCCAAGAAAATCCACAGCCAGACAATGGAAATGCGCACCGAAGTAGTTCATCTGGGCGTCAAACGCCGCCGCTTGCGAAGAGTTCCCATGCAAAAATATCAAAGTGGGGCCGCGCCCGGTCGACTCCAGATAACTGATGGTGCCCTGGGAGGTGGTGAGTCTAGCTCGCTTCATGATAAATCTCCTGATATTGTTCAATAAACGCGCTCACCTGACGACCAAATAGCGCATTAATTTGCTGTGCCATCGCCGTTGACATCAGAGGCTCACAGTAAGTGAAGACACAGTTCAACCTGTGTCCTGAGGTTGCCAGGTGACATGCAATCCCAACGTTTCCGGCATTGCGATTGGCAAAATTTGCATACTCCCGAACAACCACTCCGTGTCGGGCAGTATCAAACTGCACCACACCATGGTTTGTCATGGCAAAATCACAACCAAAGCGCGACGGGTTGTCCACACTTTGGCGCAACTGGTGCAACGCTTGCTCATCCATTGGTGGCACATAGCCAAGTTCAGCATCAATCGTTTCGGCTAACTGCTGATCAAAGTGACGAGCAAAAGTCGGCCAGTCCGTGCTGTCTGGCATATCCAAAGCACTGACGGCTATCAAACACCCGAGTGCGGAAGCAGCGCTTTTTACTGCGGTACGCTGCCTGAGTGAGATAGCCATTAACAGGCGCAACTTGTCTGTGCTGTGCACTTGTTTAATGGCCTGAGTCAAAATGTAGGTCAGGACCGTATTGAGCGCATTGCCACTGTGTTTGGCAATCGCTTTCAGTGCAACCAAAGCGTCTCGTTCAATGGTTTGTCGGCAAAACCGGGTGTGTCGTTGAGCCGGTTTTGCCTGGATGACAACGGGCCACCCCATATGAGCTGGCAGGGGCGCGACATTACCTCGCGCCCGCTCCAGCTGAGATTCAATCGCCGGTGCCAGTGCACTGCGCTCGCTATGTGCCAGGTTGTGATAACAATGCAGCAACTGGTCAAGCAGATAGGCCAGACTGTGACCATCCACCAGTGCATGGTGACAAGTCAGGGCAATGTGGCTTATCGCCGTATCCTGCTGCTGGACAAGCAGAACAGAGCATAACTGCCGCTGCGGCTGTAGGGGCGTGTTCAACACCGCCTGGATCAACGACGCCAGAGCCTTGTCATGCGCAACTTCCGCCACACCGAGCTCGTGCAGCGGCCCAGTTGCAGGCGCCTCTGTAAAAGCATCCTGCTGATTATTCAGTGTCAACATCAGTGCCGGATTAAGCTGTAACCAGCGTGTCATCGCTTTAGCCAGCCTTGTCTCGTCGAGCCGTTGTCCAAGTGTCAGTAAAGACGTTGTCTGAGCATTCCCCTGCACATCGTGCAGAGTTGCCATTTTTCGCTCCAAAGTGCCAAGTGCTCTTATTTCATTCATGATCAGGCACTCTCAGCCAGTAACAGTGTGTCATTTAAAAAACGGCTGCACTGTAGTTCATTGCCACTGAAGGCAATGATCTTATCGGGCCGGACCAGTACACACTCGGCCTCAGGATCAAATTGATGTGCCACTGTGTCTCGTTGACATACCTGGATCCGAGCCTGTTCACCTGAATACGCCACTTGTTGAGCCAAACGCTCCGCGCATGCAGCATCACTGACAAACAAGGTGTATCCCGTGCCCTGGTGCCGATAACCTTGCAGATCAAGGGGTAAATAAATACGGCCTACACCTTTGACTGACTCAGTTGCAGCATAATCAAGCTGATAACCTGCCGCCGCCTGAACAAATTGGCGAATAAAGGGACGATTTTTCTGTTTGGGCGTAAATAGCGCTTCGTCATCTGCCGAGTGCCGATCAAGACGCGCGATCAGCGAGGTATTTTTATCAGTCAGGCGCAGTAACGATTTGGCGTTCTGGCGGCGCTCTGTGTCATAGCTATCTAGCAGCACGTCAGGCGCTTCGCCTTTAGCTACCTGAGCCAGCTTCCAGGCCAGATTATACGCATCACCAATGCCGGTATTCATACCAAAGCCACCGATTGGGCTAAATAAGTGACAGGCATCACCGCAGATAAACACGTTGCCGCGTCTGAACTGGCTGGTTTCGCGATTATAAAAGGGGGCCGATGAAATCCAGCTGGGTTCGAAAATCTCCAGATCCGGATCAAGACGCTGCAAATGGGCCTGGATCAGATCAAAGTCGATGGTCTGTTTAGGATCAAACGCCCCGGAAACCTTGATAACAACTCGGTGGTAACCCTCGGTCAGTGGCAGCAAAATAAAGAACCCCTTTTCGCTGACCATGTAGTAGCTCTGAGTGGTGTCACGGTTCCAGCGCACCTTCACATCCGCCAGAACAAAATGCATATCATAATCGTACCCACTGAAGGGTAATTTCAGTAATTCCCGGGTGCGACTGCGTGCGCCGTCACAGCCAACCACATAGTCATAGGTCTCTTTATATATCTGACCATCACGGGACAGCGTCACCTGTACCTGATCACCCTGCTGCTGCAAGTCGACCAGTGCCGTGCCACGTTCCACCTCACAGCCCATTTCGGCCATACGCGCCTGCAATGCTGCTTCGGTATCTGGTTGTGGCAGCATCAAAAAATACGCAAAGCGACTGTTCAGTTGTTTAAAGTCCAGCTTAAACAAACGCTGGCCTTCATAAATTAAGTTTACACTCTGGTTTTGTTTGCCACGTGCAAGCAACTGCTCCGTCGCGCCCAAATCATCCAGAATATCTAACGAAGCCGGGTTCACACTCAGCGCTTTAGAACCGGACCCGGCAGCCACACGTGAATCAATCACGGTTGCATTAACGCCTAAACGTTTGAGTTGTAGCGCCAGCACCATACCTGTTGGTCCGGCCCCTACAATTAAGACTTGCTTAACCATTACACATACTCTTTTGTTGAGGGGCACCCAAACCTGGGTGCCGGAACTTTGGATTACAGGTTAGTGCCTGCCAGAATCGCTTCCGGGTAGCGCTCACCCGCGACATTATCGCGAGAGAACAGCTCATCCAGAGACGTGATGATCGAGTCAGACAGGATGACGTTCTGTGCCGCAAAATTGTCGCGCAGATATTTCACACGTTTGGTGCCCGGGATAACATGGACGTTTTCATGACGGCTCAGTAGCCATGCCAGTGCAACCTGGCCTGTTGAGCAGCCAAGCTCGCGACTGATCTCTTCCACTTTATTAACCAGCGCCAGGTTAGTGTCGATATTTTCTTTCTGGAAACGAGGGAGTTTGGCGCGGAAATCTGAAGCCACGTCCGCCTGCTCGATTTGTTCTTTACTGATCTGCCCGGTTAAGAAACCACGCCCCAGCGGGCTGTAAGCGATAAACTGCACACCCAAGTCAATACAGGCAGGCAGGATCTCAGTTTCAATATCACGGCTCCACAGTGAATACTCACTCTGCAGTGCTTCAACCTGGTGTACCTGGTTTGCACGACGCAGTGTATCGGCAGAGACTTCAGACAGACCAATGGCCTTAATCTTGCCCTCTTTAACCAGCTCAGCCAGCGCTTCCATAGGCTCTTCGATAGGCACATTCGGGTCACGACGGTGCATATAATAAATGTCCAGCGCTTCGAGGTTCATACGCTTCAGTGACGCCTCGCACGCTGCTTTGACATATTCTTTGCTGTTATCAATGATCAGGTTGTATTTGTCGTTTGGATCGCGGCGAATACCAAATTTTGAGGCAAAGACGATATCATCACGCTTACTACCAATGTCACTGACAAACTGGCCCAGCAATGATTCGTTGTGACCCTGACCATACATATCCGCTGTATCGAAATGGTTATAACCCATATCCAGTGCAGCGTGCAGCGTTTCCAGAGATTGCGCATCATTGCGCTCACCGTAGAACTCACTCATTCCCATGCAGCCCAAGCCAATTGGAGATACCAGTTTGTTTGCTAGTCGTTTAGACATAATTCTCTTCCATTTTAGTTAAGTTAAATTGTGTTCAATTACATTACCTGGATGCCAGAAACAGCCTCCCCGCGACGGGGCACTTATTTCTGGTTATCCTGCTGTAGTTATCCAGTTGCGTTTATTGTTGATTAAAATTAGTGGCAGACGTACTGCCTGAACGTACAGTTCTGATCAGAAACTGTGGTGAATACTTCATACCCGACGTCCTGATTTGCAATCAGAGTTGGCGCCAGCGGATCCACCAAAAACCCTTTATTAACAGCACCTAACATAGGGAAGTCACTGAGGTCATCACCAAAAGCCAGGCAAGCATCGGCAGAGATCTGGTGCTGACGTAAAAACTGCGCAATAAAATGTGCCTTCCCCTGACCTATGCTCGGCAGGTCATCCAGCTCACCTGTATAGCGTCCATCTTTTTGCTGTTGAGGCGCGCACAACACATCACTGACCTGCCACACTGCCGCAAAAGGTGCCAGCAGGTGATACCCGGATCCGGATACCAAAATGGTGTTATATCCGGCTTGCTGTAATGCCTTCAGTGCCGCCAGTGGAGCCGGCTTAGTGTAAGCATCTGGCTCGGGCAAAGTGGCAAACCACAGTTGCGCCGCCTCAGCAAACGCACTGACTGCAACCCCCTCAAATAAGGTGTAGTAAAAGCGATTGATTTCACTGCGTGGACGCTGCGCTGCAAATAAGCGCTCCAAGCGCTCGCGCCAGGCTCCGAAACGTTCAGCCGGAACCAAAAGCGCTTTGTCCTGTAAAAAATCGGCGAATGAAAACATACTTTTCAGGTCGATAAGCGTGTTATCGACGTCAAAGAAAGCGCAGGGTCTCTGCGCGATGACGTTAGGCTGCCACATCACAGACGGCTCCTTGCTCTGCCAATGCCGTTTGCAGGTGCTCCACCGCCTGCTTGGCCATGCTGCCTTCTTTGCGAGACAGGAATTTCTCCGGGTAGGTACTGAACTTGGTCTTCACACGAGCACAATCCTGACCGTTTTGCGATAAGGTCATCTCTACATCGAAGCACAAAGTGCCGCGTCCTTTGTCGGTGAAGCTCAAAATGCGATATTCCAGCTCCAGCGGCAGTGGAAACGCAAAGCTCAGATATTCACTATCCAGCGAGTTAATCACGAAGTAACTTTTTTCAGCATCGGCCAGGAAATAGCGTTCGGTAATAGCCAAAAACGCCTGACGTGCAGATTCTGTCAGCACCATGCCCTGAATGTGGTGCCCGGTGACATGGTCACCCATTTCATCGCAGGCATCGTCAATATAAATAGGCAGGCGGTATACATTGTCTTCAATTTGTTGCGGTTCCCCTAACATACCGTTGCGTTTTTGATGTTTATGGGTTTCCTGTTTATTCAGCTTATTAAAGGAAGGAGTTGCAAAGGCTGCTGCCATGCCTTTTTCCTCTGCCAAATTAAGTAGCGCCTGGTAAGCATCTGCACAAATTCCCTGACCTAATACAAACTGGGTGGTCGAGAGCTGTTCATCATTGGTTTCCAGCATAGTGCGTGCTTGTTCATAAGTAGTAACGCCCGGGTTTTGTGCAAAGTTAGTGAATTTATTCCCGACCAGTACTTGGGTTTGCTTAACTGTTTTCATGATTATCTCCGTTGATGTTGGTTTATTAAGCCCGCGGCAATATTGTTGTTGCTGTCTGCCGCTTTGGTGTTTCCCATTAAAATCAACAATCGCCATGAAATATATTTCACAACCCAACACGCTGTTTCAGGTACACCGTGAAATGAAGCGATAAGCAAAGAAATATCCTGAAATGGTCTGAAATAAGGTTCCGGGTCAGACTGGTAAGCAAGTCAACACCACGTTGACAACCAACAATAACGAACTCAACTTCCACACTAAGGAACAAAGACAATGAATAAATTTCTGACTCTGGCAGCAACCACCGCACTGACTTTTGGCACAACCAGCGCTATGGCGCAGGATGATGACTGGCAAGACAATGAGATGGCTTACCAGCAAGCACAAGATGCGCCGCCATTTAACATTAAGCGAATTCTCAGAAATAAAACCTTTTTACGCAGCCTCAATAAACAACATGCATATTTTGAGGGCAGCCAGATTGTGCGACGCTTTTTCCTGTGCATTCCGGAAGCGTCTAACTTTAAGGAGGATTATGTACGGGTTGATGAAGTCAAAGCCTGCTTTAATGACATTGTCAGCCCGGCGATTGAGCTGGATCTCAATGGTAGCCTGTCCACCGGGATTGATTCCACCATACAGATCGCAACAGAAGGTCTGGCCCAACTGAGACAGAATGCGTCTTTTTCACCTACTTCTTTCTATATCAGTCATTATGAAGAAGGTAACCGCCCGGGTACTGGCAGAATGGAGTTGAACTTTAATGTGCTGGTACATCAGGAAATTGTGCAGTCCACGGATGTTGAGCTGCCATTTGAGCCACTGTTAGGGCCGCAGCTGTTCGTCAGCAATAACACCTTAGGCGTGATTGCCACTAAGCCGGGTGAGTGGAAGATTGATTTGCTAAAAGTACGCTCCATTTTCACTGAGCAACGCCCGGATATCAGTTACCAGAATCCATTCCCTAACTATCCGATCAACTAATTGGGTGAATCCGCATCATCGCGGGTGAACTTCCATCTCCAATGTGGTCCCAAGCCCAAAAGACTGGCCTCGCGCCAGTCTTTTTATTTTTCGGTTATGCCGCTTTGACACCGGTAATTTTATATAACCACTTCCTGGGCATAGTGAACTGACGTTTGATCAGCGCATTCATCAGCTTCAGGAATAGTTTTGGACGCTTACCTAAGGTTGCAAGCACCCCTTCCAACGCTGTGATACAACGCGTGACCTCATCATGAGACACAGTCAGTGGCGGATAAAATCTTAGCACCGGATGCGTTGCCTTTTCATTCATGGAGTGACCCAAATGAATGTTGTGACGTCCCATCATCATAGTAATCGCCGTTTCAACTGCCGGACTGGCGCACTTTAATCCAGTCATCAGACCAACCCCGGGCACGGCTAATACCAGGTCTGGATATTTAGCTGCCACCCGGCGCATCTCGCTAAGCAGATATTCACCTTGCTTTTGCGCAAGTGACACCAATTGCTTCTGCTCGATAAAATCCAATGCTGCCAGAGCGGCGCTGCTGCTATAGGGGTGGCCCCCGGCAGTCGCGAAGAAAGCCTCATCCACCTGGATGTCATTGCGCAGTCGCCTGTCCAGGCGCTCGGAGAAAACCGCAACGGCAATCGCCGCATGTCCACCGGTCAGACCTTTAGACAGGATCACGATATCCGGCTCGACCTGATCATAGTCAATCCCGAACAGTTTGCCGCAACGGCCAAACGCAGTCTGGATCTCATCCGCAACCAGGTAAGTGCCATACTCCCGGCACAGACTTTCTACTTGTTTCAGATAACCCAGCTGAGGCACCTGCAGGTAAGGCCCACCCAGTATGGGTTCAATGAAAACGGCTGCAGCCCCGCCTGCGATGGCTTCACGCATTTGTGCTATGTCACCAAAATCCACATACACGACGTTATCTGCCAGCTTACCAAATGGTAATCGATGACCACGCTGACCAAGAATATTGAGCGCCCCCAGAGTTTTACCATGGTAACTGTTACGGGCTACCACGATCCGGTCGCTGCTCGGGTGAGCCGTGATCACCGCACGCATAGACAGTTCACAGGCCTCGGCACCCGAATTGCAGTAGTAGCTGCGATTCAGGTCGCCCGGCAACATCTCTGCCAGGCGCTGTGACAAACGCTGTGTTTGCTGATCTTCCACTCCAACAGCACCAATTGACACTTGCTCCAGCTGCGCCGTCACCGCGGCCTGGATCTCAGGCTGGGTATGACCGACGATGAATACACCGTAACTACAGGCAAAGTCGAGGAATTCATTACCAAGATGGTCGCGGATCACTGTATTGTGCGCGGTTTGTTCCATAGTACGGCGGCTCACTCGGTACAGGCTTGCTGCTGTAGGGTTCCAGTGTTCATCTAAAGTCTCTACTGTTTGTTGCAGATCCATTATGCTGCCTCCTTGACGTTAACTTGCTTGATGATTTTACTTAATGTGGCGCAGGCCTGTGCTAGTTCACTGTCGCTGATCATCAAAGGCGGAGTCAGATGCAGCTCATGCCCCCGGGTAGCGACCAGTAACCCGGCTTCAGCTAATGCCAGCTTCATGGCATCCGCTTGTGCGGCGTTTTTCAGCGTGACATACACCAGGCTCCCCGCCTGCTTGCAGCTTGCCTGTCCGTCTATGCTGCTCACCAATTGCGCACCAATCTGAGTTTGCCTGTTCGCAATCCCCTGAGACTCCAACGCAAGTAGTGCCTGTAATGCCGCCACACAACTGGCCGGGTTTCCGCCAGTAGTGCTGCCATGCAGCGATGGGTTTTGCTTGCCGTAGACCAAATCATTCAGTGCCTTGTGTGTGACATATCCCCCCACCGGCACACACCCTGCGTTCAGGGCACCACCAATGACCATCACATCGGGTACCACTGAAGTCAGTTCAGTGGCAAAATTGCGACCACAACGACCCATGCCCGTATTCACTTCATAGGCAATCATGGTGGCACCTGTACTCTTGGACAGGGTGCGCATGGTCGTCAGGAAATCTTCGTTCAATGGCAACAACTGCTGTTGCGTCAATACAGGCTCGTAAACCACAGCAAGCGTTTGCGCGGTAATAGCGCTGGCTAACGCCTTACTGTCATTGGCTTCGACAAAGACAGGACGCAATGGCAGATAATCCAAAGACACGCCTGATTGTGAGAAATACTGGCCATAGCTCAGACAACCTAAATGGCTCCCGGATACCACCACCACCTGATCGCGATCCGGGTTTGCACCGCGGGCAAGCTTCAGTGCCCCATCAAAAGACTCTTCTCCGGAGTTACAGATATAGCTGACAGACAGCTCGCCTGGCATCAGCTGTGCAATTTTATCCACCAGACTTGCCAGTACAGGGGTGATCATTACTCGGTTTGACAATGGCATGGCCTCGACCTGGGCCTTAACCGCCGCGACAATCTCGCGCTGCCCATGACCAAAACCGCCACTGCGCAAGTCTATTGCTGTACTACCGTCATCAAATGTCAAAGTAGCGCCAGAGGCGCTTTGCAGCGTCCGGCTTGTTGAATTTACTGTCATCATTTGCTCCTTTATGCTGCGATATCAGCAAAGAAATCCTGGGCTATCTTGTCCCGCATCGGACGCCCGGTTACGGTAAAGTAGCGGCGTCTGAGTGATTCACTCAGATGTTGCACCCGTACTTGCTGGATCTGACAATATGTCGGTAGTCTCGAGGCCACCTGTGCCAGCGCAGTCTGGATCTGTGCTTCGTCCATTTCTTGGTTAGTAAACACCACACCGGAAATGCTTTCCTGTGCTTCACCGAACACCACCACATCAGCCACATCATCCAGCTCTTTGTAGGTCGCCTCGACCCACTCCGGGCTGACATTACGGCCACTGGACAAAATGATGACATTCTTGATCCGACCTTCGATATAGAGGTAACCCTGTTCATCAAAGTGAGCCAGATCACCGGTATGCAAAAACCCTTCGTCGTTGAACTCGCATGCACTGATATCGCGATTAAGGTAGCCGGCACACAAGCTGGGACTCTTAATCAGCAGCTCGCCTTCTTCAATCCGTGCTTCAAGCCCGGGTAATAGCTTGCCAACACTGCCCAGTTTTTTCCCGGCACCAGTGTTAATCGCCACCACAGATGAGTTTTCGCTCAGTCCGTAGCCTTCATCAACCTCCAGTCCATACGCTTGCAGGTCAATCAGCAGTTGTGCCGACACTTTTGCCCCGCCAGTAACAACGTGTACCTGATTTGAACCGAAGATATCCGCAACACTTATTTCACCACGCTGTAATATGCTGAGTGTCTCCTCAAGTAGCTTAGGAGGCAGGTAAAGGACATTGCAGTCGGCATAACGGACACTTTCCAGATATTCGTCCGCCATACCGCTTTGGGTACTGAAAGGCCGGATCCCGCTCGGCAGTAAAGTGCAGGAGCCGCCGCTGCTAAAGGGCAAATAAATGGCCAGCACCTGCTCAATCAAGAGTGAAAACGGCACCATAGAATAGTAATGCCAGGGACCCAGATGTTGATAAACCTGCGTCAGCGTCTCTATCAGACCACCCAGCCCGGCATCGCGGATCAACACGCCTTTTGGTGCTGACGTTGTGCCCGAAGTATGAATGATTTTAATCACATCCTGCTTTTTCAGCTGGGATAGTAACTCCGCATTGGGTGCTTTGTCGGTGGCTTTGATTAGGGTGCCATCAGAGAAGATCACGCCAACCTGAGGGGCTGCGGCCATGATCCGTTTTGCCACCTGAAAATCATCCACAAAGCAGTAGCCAACCGGCTCAAGCAAATGCGCAATTTGCTCGTCACTGAACTCAGTTGGAATTGGAACACTGATCGTTTTGCTCACAATGCAGTGGGTATCCAGCAAAATCCAGTTCGCACTCGGATCTATCGCTATCGCGACAAGATGCTGATCGATGTCTGCCACTTGTGCGGTTAGTCTGGTATTGAGCTGTGCCAGTGCATGACGAAAATCCTGCATCGTCAGTTGCTGTGCACTGCCACACTGCTTAACGACAACCTGCTGCGCCTGCGTATTTTGAAGAAATTGTCCGACGATCTCGGTTAATTTAGCCTGTTTCATATCCACTCCTATGCCACATAACTGAGCGCGTTGAATAATTCGCGATCGGTGTCGATGATTTCGCGACGACCGTGCATCACCCGGGTGTTATCGAGTACCACGACATCATGATCCTGCCAGTCAATGTTTTTGGTATGGGCTTCGGTGACCTCATTAATGTGCTGCCAGACAGCCTTATCAATTTTCTGATCATCCCCAAAGGTGATTTTAGGTGGTTCATAGTTATAGGAAGGACCCAGCAAGCTGTTGGCAAACCCTTTAACCTGACTGAACTTAGACTGGCGGATTGCAGGCACAACCAGCTCTGAGTACACCACCCCCTCTTCAAGTAAGGTAAAAGTCTGGCCAGGATTGTGTGCAGCCAGTTGTTGCAAGTGCTCAAAGGTCACTTGTTCGATACGCTCCAGGCCATCCACTTCATTGAGCGTGTACTTTTTCCATAGTGCTTCAGGTAAGTGACGCGCATACTTGATTTGTCGCGTGGTAAAGTCTTGGTTGCAGGCAGGATCCAGGTCATCCAACACGCTATAGCCATCGCAATAGGTTGTCTGAGAGCCTCGTTTCGCCGCTTTTTTACAGTAAAACCAGGCGAGATCCGGCAAGTTTGGCGCGTTACCATTTTCTAAATGCAGTCCGACCGGATCGGTACCGGCATCGACCAGCTGTGCATTATCAGAAAAATGCTTACGTGCGGGGTCCAGTGTCACTTTGTCGCTGGCGCGGGAAACCAAGGCTGAAAATGCATCCAGAGTGGTGTCAAAACCACGGAATAAAACCGCACCATGTGCTTTCACCAATTCCAGTACATCTTCTCGTGTCAACGCATCCAGGCCCAGTGCAGCATTCGCCTCGACTATTTGGATCTCCCCTTTTTCCCGATTTTTCAGTGTATATTTCATTACCATCTCCTTTTTGAATTCGATCGGAGATAGCCTAAGGGATTGCCCGACAGGCAATAACTGTCCAACTAAACAGGTAGGTCTCAAAGAGGTGGGAGTTCTAGGCTAAAAGCCCTAATTAACAAACAGGTAGGTATGAGTAAGAAAAGTAGCATGGCAGAAAACAGGCAATAAAAAACCCGGCCGGAGCCGGGTTTTTCGAATCTGAAAGCGAATTACTTGATTTTCGCTTCTTTGAAGATCACGTGCTTACGTACTTTAGGATCGTACTTTTTGATCTCCATTTTTTCAGGCATGTTACGCTTGTTCTTGTCGGTAGTGTAGAAATAACCAGTACCAGCAGTAGAAACTAGACGGATCTTATCACGCATGATTTAAGCTCCTTATACTTTTTCGCCGCGAGCACGGATATCAGTTAATACCGCGTCGATGCCTTTTTTATCGATGATACGCATACCTTTAGTAGTAGTGCGTAGAGTAACAAAGCGCTTTTCGCTTTCAACCCAGAAACGGTGTGTTTGCAGGTTAGGTAGGAAACGACGCTTAGTTGCGTTGCGCGCGTGTGAACGGTTGTTACCAACAACCGGGCGCTTACCTGTAACTTGACAGACTTTAGACATGTCTATATATCTCCAATAACTTCGCTCGAGCTTAATTTCCCCTTAGGCCTTCAAACTGTTTGCCCTGGGTAAAATCAAAGGGCGCTCTTTATACAGTATTTACAGGCAGAGTTCAAGGATCTGATGATATCCTAATCAGCTCATGGGTAAATTTGATAGCGGCCAATTATAATGATCCATGGCCGCTTAGGAAAGTAAAAACTGCATTTAAATTAAACTATTTTTAATTTATGCTAGGAAAGCGGGGTAAAACCAATCAAATAGCGCATAATCGGGCGCTATAACAGCCCTCTTTGTGCGAATGAGAGGCAACAACTGCCTGCCACTATCATGTGATCCAGTACCTGAATATCAACCAAAGCCAGCGCGCGCTGCAGCTTATTGGTGATCAACCTGTCAGCTTCACTGGGTTCGGCAACACCTGATGGGTGATTGTGCGCAAAGATCAGAGCCGCCGCATTATATTTGAGCGCAGCTTTGACCACCTCTCTGGGATAGACACTGGCCGCATTGATGGTCCCTGAAAATAAAATTTCATCGCGGATCAGGCGATTCTGATTATCTAAAAACAGCGCCATAAAGACTTCATGATGCAGCCCCTTGAGCTGAATTTTTAAGTAGTCACTGACCGCCTGAGGCGAACCAAACTGCGCATCACGTACCACTTCCTCCAGTAAATAACGTCGACTAAGCTCAAGCACGGCTTGTAACTGAACATACTTGGCTTCACCTACCCCTTTATATTCACAGAACTCACCCAGGGTGACGTTCATCAGATTGTGTAACGAGCCACTTTGTTCGATTAGAGACTGAGCCAGTTCTATCGCATTCATGCCGGCCACACCCGTGCGTAGAAAAATAGCCAGCAATTCGGCATCACTCAGAGATCCCGCACCACACTTTAATAAACGCTCTCTTGGTCGCTGCGCTTTCGGTATTGCCATCAGTTGCATAATTCCTCCTTGTTAATCAAGTCAATCTGCTGAACAGGGGTGTAAATTGCTCATCATCACGTCACTGTGATGATCTGAGTGTAGACGGGCAGCAGAATAATTCAAAACCACAGGCGGGCTATGCTATCTTAGCGCTAGTTTCAATTTGCAGGGGCCGAGCATGAGCCAAACACACAAGCGTATTCTTCTGGGGATCAGCGGCGGAATCGCCGCCTATAAATGTGCCGAACTGGTACGACGGTTAAAAGATCAGGCCTGTGAAGTCAGGGTTGTAATGACGGAGTCAGCCAAACAATTCATTACCCCGCTGACTATGCAGGCCGTATCCGGCGAGCCCGTTGCAGACTCATTGCTCGACCCGGCAGCCGAAGCCGCTATGGGGCATATTGAATTGGCCAAATGGGCGGATCTGGTAATGATTGCCCCGGCCAGCAGCAATATCATCGCCAAGATGGCCAGCGGTATCGCCGATGACCTGCTGACGACCTTGTTACTGGCAACCCCCGCTAAAGTCGCTATTGCACCGGCCATGAATCAGCAAATGTACGCGCACCTTGCCACCCAAAATAACCTCGTCACACTGGCAAGCAGAGGTGTAGCAATATGGGGACCAGGCCAGGGCGAGCAGGCCTGTGGTGATGTTGGAAAAGGCCGTATGCTGGAGCCTAATGAACTCGTGTCACTGGCACTCAAAGCTCTCACCCCCGAAGCGCAGCTGCTGGCTGGTAAAACAGTCACCATCACCGCGGGACCCACACGTGAAGCACTCGATCCGGTGCGCTATATCAGCAACCACAGCTCAGGTAAAATGGGGTATGCGTTGGCCGAAGCGGCACTTGCATTAGGCGCCAAAGTCAACCTTATCTCAGGTCCGGTCTCGCTCACCCCCCCTCAGGGGTGTGACGTCCATTCCGTGAGCAGTGCATTAGATATGCATCAAGCCGCTATGACGCTGGCGCCCGGATCAGATGTGTTTATTGGCTGCGCCGCGGTTGCGGACTATCGTGCCGCCGATATTGCCGAACAAAAAATCAAAAAGCAGGGCGATGAGATGACCCTGACGCTGGTGAAAAATCCCGACATCATTGCCGATGTTGCCGCGCTGACCGCGCAGCGACCCTATACCGTTGGCTTTGCCGCTGAAACTCAGGATGTCGCACAATATGCACAAGGTAAATTGAAAAACAAAGGTTTAGATATGATCTGCGCCAATGATGTGAGCCAGGCAGGGATCGGTTTTAATGCCAATGACAATGCACTTACCCTGTTCTGGGACAAGGAACAACAATCTTTACCGCTGGCAAGCAAGTCAGAGTTAGCGCTTACTGTCGTCAAAGCAATTGCGGGTAAACTTAATTAAGTTCATGTTAAAAGACTGGAAAGAAGCTGAATAAAGCATTAACATGGCCAGATAATTGAGTACAGGGCCCATTGTGCAATCGTTCAGGTGTGCGTAACGACTGCCAGCTCACGGGCCCGCTCCTACTAAAATAACGATAATCATAAAGGAAATCTCATGCCAGCGACTAAACGCAGTAATCGCAAAGAGCAAATACTTCAATCCCTTGCGCAGATGCTTGAAACCAGTCCCGGGCAGCGTATTACCACCGCCAAGCTGGCGACGGAAGTCGGTGTTTCTGAGGCTGCGTTGTATCGTCATTTCCCCAGCAAGGCCCGCATGTTTGAAGGGCTGATCGAATTTATCGAAGATACCTTACTGTCTCGCATTAATTTGATCCTGGAAAATGAGAAAGAAACGCAAAGCCGTGTATACAACATCCTGATGCTGTTACTCACCTTTTCCGAGAAAAACCCGGGGATCACCCGTATTCTTACTGGCGATGCACTGCAGGGTGAACAGGAACGATTACGAGAGCGTGTACAGGGTTTGTTTGAAAAGCTTGAGACGCAGTTCAAGCAAGTACTGCGTGAGCGCAAATTACGCGAAGGCAAAACCTTTGCCAGCGACGAAGCCGCCCTGGCAAACTTTTTTCTGGCCTATGTGGAAGGCAAAATGAACCAGTTTGTTCGCAGTGACTTCAAAGCCAAACCCGCAGCGAACTTTAGCAGTCACTGGCAAGAACTACAGCGTATCTGGTTGCCATAAAGGCGCGCCTGACGTTTTTAACTTGTGGTTTGTATGGCGGGCCTTGTCCGCCTGGCTTTATCCAGTTTTTCCTCACACCCAACGCAGCACTGTTTTGTCTCCCAGATAAAAGTGTTACAAAGTTACAACTCCTATCGAACAAGAATCATATTATGACGTTTGCTAAATCTTTACTCACGGCCGCGCTGTTTTCAGCTTCCGCACTGGCCGCTAAACCCAATCTGGAGTTTAGTGATGTATTTGACTTTAAATATGCACAAGGCAGAGTCTTGTCAGAAGACGGGCGCTTTGTTGCGCTCAGCGCAAAGCCCTACCGCGGTGATAGCACAGGTCAGGTTTATGACCTCAAAACCAACCGACTGATTGCCAGCGTTGAACGTGGTACCAAAGCTCAACTCAATCGCGCCGCTAACTGGGCTGCTTTCACTCAAGTCCCCAGCTTGCTGACGTCAGAGACGTCTGATAAAAAAGCCCGCAAAGAGCTCAAACGTGCGCTGGTACTGGTCAATACCCTCACTGGAGAGCAACGTACCTTTGATGCGGTCAAAGACTATCAGCTGAGCGGCGATGGCCGCTGGCTGGCTTACCGCCAGGATATAAAAGCCGAGCCGTCAGAAAAATCAGAACAAAGCGACGACGCTAAAATCCCTGCCGATAAGAAAGACAAAACCTATCCACTGGTTATTGTGGACTTAAACTCAGATCAGCAGTACCAATTTGAACAGGTTGGTCGTTATGCATTGAGTCCGGCAGAATACGGCGTACTCATGAGCCAACACAATGAAGACGGCGCAGGCAATCAGATACAGTACTTTGACCTTGCTCGCGCTCAGGCCAGTGTGCTGATAGATGAACCGGGTGTGACCCTGTCACATATCGCCTGGCACCCCTACTCGTCACTGGTCGCCTTTACTCAGGGCAATTATGTCAACGACGATACGCGCCGCCGAGCTTACCAGGTTAGATTGTGGGATGCCAAAGTAGACCGCTTTACAGAGGTCGTGCAACCACAAGGCTGGTACAGTGCCAAATCAGCGGCACTAAGCTGGTCGGAACAAGGCGAGCGACTTTACTTTGAAAACCGCCCGCTATTGGCGCCAAAGCCGGTTGAGAAAAAATATCAGGATCAGGCGTCACTGACAGATCTGGATACCATTATGGCGCAGTCAGGTCTTAAGGTCTGGCATAATAATGACGCCCAGATAAAACCCCGGGAGATCAAAACCTGGGAAGAGACAAATCGTGATCGCAATTACCAAGCAGTGTACCACTTGAACAGTCAACGTGTTGCGCAGCTCAGTGATGAAACGGCCCGTGACGTCACACTCAACCGCGAAGCAACTTTCCTGCTTGCCAGTAATGATCAACCCTACCTGGAACAGATCATGTATAAGGGCTTCTATGCGGACTATTATGCTGTTCAGGTTGCCACTGGCGCACGCAGCTTTATTGTGAAAGAAGCCCCCAATCGCCCGACCTTGTCACCCACAGGCAAACACGCCGCTTATTTTATGCATGATCAACTTTGGCTCAAAGACTTGCATGCGCAAAAAGAAACGGCTGTGAGCAAAGCCGTTCGCGATGCCTTGTTTGGAGATGACCGCCATGATTATCCAGAACCTAATCCAGGCTATGGATTTGCCGGCTGGCAACAAGACGGCGGTACACTATATGCCTACAGTAAATTCGATATCTGGGCTTTTGATGCTAAAACAGGTCAGGGCACGCGCCTGACACAGGGCAAGGAACACCAGACACAATACCGGGTTATCAAGCTGGATAAAGACTTTGTCGGCTTTACATCAGATGAGCAGGTGTATCTCTCAGCTCATAATCTGGCAAACAAGCAAACACACATTGCAAAACTCAACCTGGCAACAGGCAAGCTAACCACTCTAACCTCCGGCGAAGCCAAGTACAGCCTAATAGAAAAAGCGAAGCAGGCAGACACGCTGCTGTTTACCAGACAGAGTTATCACGAATTTCCGGATCTGTGGCAAACAGACAGTACCTTTGATAAACGCAACAAAATTACCAACCTGAACCCTCAGCTGAGTACCTTTGCATGGGGACAAAAACCGGAGCTGGTGCAATATCAGGGTTACAATGGTGAACAATTACAGGGAGTGCTGATCAAACCCGCTAACTATCAGCCCGGCCAGAAAGTCCCTGTGGTATTCTATTTTTATCGATACATGAGCCAACGCATGTACGACTTTCCACATATGGTGCTGAACCACAGACCAAATCTGCCGATGTTCACCTCCAATGGTTATGCCATATTCCTGCCTGATATTCGATTTGAAATCGGTTATCCGGGTCGCTCTTCTACGCAAACATTAGTCAATGCTGCACAAAAGCTGATTGACCTGGGTGTGGCTGATCCTGACAAAATTGGTCTGCAGGGACACTCCTGGGCAGGCTATCAAAGTGCCTTTGCCGTCACTCAAACCGATATGTTTAAAGCCGTGGTATCTGGTGCACCGGTTTCAAATATGACCTCAGCTTACAGCGGTATTCGTCTGAAGTCGGGCCTGGCGCGCCAGTTCCAGTATGAAACCGGGCAGAGCCGGATCGGCAAGCCGCTGACCGAAGCGCCTGAGCTATATATAGAGAACTCTCCGGTCTTCTATGCCGATAAGGTCAAAACCCCTATCTTACTGATGTTTGGAGATAAAGATGGCGCTGTACCCTGGCAGGAAGGGATCCAGTATTACCTGGCACTGCGTCGTCACAATAAAGATGCGATCTTCTTGCAGTACGAAGGCGAGCCACATCACCTGAAGCAATTTCCAAATCAGGTCGACTACTCCATCCGCATGAAGGACTACTTTGATCACTATCTGATGGGCAAACCCGCCGCAGACTGGATCAAGTCCGGGATCCCTTATCGCAAAGAGAGCAGCAACTAAAATAAAAAAGCCGCTATTAAGCGGCTTTTTTTTACTCAGTTCACTAGCGTTTGGTGCTACGGCCTGAAGGTTTATTCTTACCGACTCTGGGCTTGGTATTGGCCTGGTTAAACTGGCCAAAGCCACTGTGGCGGGTCAGTGCTTTAGTGCCGGGCTTGCGTCGGGTGTTGCTCTTACCTTCATTGCGTCCTGCTTCAGGTACTAAGCACTGCGGTCCGCGACCGATCAAGTTTGCCTTACCCATTTTTTTCAGCGCCTCGCGGATCATCGGCCAGCCAGCCGGATCATGGTATCGTAAAATCGCCTTATGCAGACGGCGCTGCTTAGCTCCTTTGGGCACAGCCACCACTTCTTTGTTGTTTTTGATATTACGCAACGAGTTCATCTCAGTATGATAAATGGTGGTTGCGTTGGCCATGGGAGACGGATAGAAGTTTTGCACCTGATCGAGTTTAAAGTCATGGGCTTTTAACCACAACGCCATATTCACCATGTCTTCATCCGTCGTGCCCGGATGTGCAGAAATAAAGTAAGGGATCAGGTACTGCTTTTTGCCCGCCTCTTTGGAATACTTTTCGAATAGCTCTTTGAACTTGTCGTAAGTGCCCATGCCCGGCTTCATCATTTTAGACAGTGGCCCCTGCTCAGTATGCTCTGGCGCAATTTTCAGATACCCGCCGACGTGATGGGTGACCAGCTCTTTGACATAGCGCGGATCCTCAATCGCCAGGTCATAGCGTACACCTGAGGCAATCAAGATCTTTTTCACCCCGTCAACATCCCGGGCTTTACGGTACAAGTCTATGGTTGGCGTATGATCTGTGTCCATATGCTTACAAATATCCGGGTATACACACGACAGGCGACGACACGTACTTTCTGCTTTTTTACTCTTACAGCGCAGCTTGTACATGTTGGCCGTTGGCCCTCCCAAATCGGAGATCACCCCAGTAAACCCAGGGACTTTATCGCGGATCTGCTCAATCTCATCAATGATAGACTGCTCAGAGCGACTCTGAATGATGCGCCCTTCGTGCTCTGTGATTGAGCAGAAACTACACCCCCCGAAACAGCCTCGCATGATGTTCACTGATGTTTTTATCATGTCATAGGCTGGGATTTTTTCATCGCCATAACTGGGATGCGGTACACGTTGGTAAGGTAACCCGAATACTTCGTCCATTTCCTCAGTTTCCAGCGGAAAAGCTGGTGGGTTTACCCACACACTGCGATCACCATGGCGCTGAAACAATGCCCGGGCACAACCCGGATTGGTTTCCTGATGCAGGATCCGCGATGCATGGGCGTACAGCGGCTTGTTTACGCTAACCTGCTCATAGGCAGGCAGCTTAACATAGACTTTTTCCCAGGGTTTGAGCCTGGGTGGCTGCACCACAATGGGTTGCGCCTTTGTTTCGGCCTGCTGTTTTTCGGCCTGAACAAACTCCGACTTACTGCAGCCTACATCATCTGCCCCATACGGGTTCGGGATCGGGTCGATTTTACCTATTTTATCGATCGCCGTTGAGTCGCTACCGCGCCATTCTGGCAAAGGTTCCTTACGGATCACAGCAGTCCCGCGCACATCCTGTATGGTGTCGATTGATTCACCGTTTGCGATACGATGTGCAACTTCAACCAACGGGCGTTCAGCATTACCATAAATCAGCAAGTCCGCTTTGGCATCAAAGATAATGCTGCGACGCACTTTTTCCTGCCAGTAATCATAATGGGCAATCCGGCGCAGGCTCGCCTCAATGCCACCAATGACCAAAGGCACATCTTTGTAGGCTTCACGACAACGCTGACTGTAGACCACCACGGCACGATCGGGCCGTTTACCACCTACATTACCAGGGGTATAAGCATCATCATGACGAATACGCTTTTCTGCGGTGTAACGGTTGATCATGGAATCCATGTTACCGGCTGTCACCCCAAAGAACAGATTAGGTTTACCCAGACTCATAAAGGCGTCTTTGCTCGACCAATCCGGCTGAGCAATGATCCCAACCCGAAACCCCTGTGCTTCTAATACTCGCCCGATCACCGCCATACCAAAGCTGGGGTGATCTACATAAGCATCACCCGTGACAATAATGATGTCGCAACTGTCCCAGCCCAGCGCATCCATCTCTGCACGACTGGTGGGTAAAAAGGGGGCGGGACCATAACATTCGGCCCAGTACTTGGGATAAGAAAAAAGCGGGCGCTCTGCCTGTAACGCATTCATGATGACGGCTCAATGCTGAAAAAAGAAGCGGATTATACTGAAAAGCACCACAGCTTCCCAGTACTAGCTTTTCAAATATGCGAGCAAATCATCTTGTGCCATAGGTCTGGCAAAGAAAAATCCTTGCACTTCATCACAGCCTAATGCCCGGAGAATATCAGCCTGTTCCTGTGTTTCCACACCTTCAGCAATGGTTTTCAGGCCAAGGTGACGACCTAACGAAATTACCAACTCAGCAATGGCACCTGAATCTTCCTGGGGGATCCCTTTTACAAAAGCACGGTCAATTTTGAGTCGGGCTAAAGGTAATTTTTGCAAATAGCTCAATGACGAGAACCCTGTACCAAAATCATCTATCGCGACCTCAACACCGAAGGACTTAAGTTCACTCAGTGTATGCACCACCGTGTTGATCTCATCCATCACAACACTCTCTGTTACCTCAAGTTCAATTTTCTCAGGCGGGACATCGTGTTCCATAATGGTTTGTTTAACCTGCTGAGCGTAATTGGCCACTTTAAATTGTGGCACAGAGACATTGACCGCCACACTGATATCATGGCCTAGCGAGCTTAATTGCTTTTGCATACTACATGCCTGCTCCAGCACCCACTGACCAATTTCGACAATCAAGCCCGCATCCTCGGCCAAAGGTACAAACACCCCGGGAGAGATATAGTCACCTTTTCCGGTAGGCCATCTTAGCAAGGCCTCGCATCCTATCACCGTCATAGTTTGCAAACACAATTGCGGCTGGTACCACACCTCAAGCTTTCTTAGCTCAAAGTCTTGTCTTAGCTGGCGAATGAGGCCTAATCGCCAGGCCATTTTTTCTTCCAGATCTGAGCTGTACCAATTGAGTGTTTGCCGTGCTTGTTTGGCCTGGTTCAGAGCAATATAAGCCAGCTTCAGAGTCTCCAGGCCCTGCGGCGAGAAATCACTTTGACAGCACACACCAATGTGGAAATGCATAGTCAGAACATGCTCCCCGACCTGATAAGGCACGGTAAGCGCATCCAGAAACAGGGTTTCGTCGAACCCTTGCTTTGGTAACAACACGCCAAATACATCGGCACCAATGCGTGAGAGTAACTCCCCTTGCGGGCACTCTTGTTCCAACCGTTCCTTTACAGCCAGCAGTAACAAATTACCGACTTCCTGACCCAGCCCGTTGTTGATATCTGAAAACTGAGCGATATCAATCAGCACAAACACCAGCTGATCGTGCTCTGGTTTGTAATATTGCGCGATTTGATCCACAAAGTTTGCGCGGTTCGGTAACCGCGTGAGGGCATCTTTATAAGCAACATCGCGCAGTTCGTTAATCAATTTAATATTGTCCAGACCCACACTGACATTGGTTAAAAAGATTTCCGCAAACTGCATTTGCGCCGCACTCGGCGGCTCAGCCACTTCAAGATAAATGGCTGCACGGCGATTTTTGCCTTGTAACAAGAAAGTAACGTCATGGTCGGTTTGCTGGTGTGCATCCATATCAAAGCAATTTTGCACCTGCATTATCACCCGGCCATTGTCGACTTGTTCCAGGCCCTGGCCGATATGGGTTAGGTAAGTTTGAGTACCCCCAAAGACAATCACTTTGGCGTCCTTTTCAATCGCACCGGCAACCAAGCCATGTGGTTCTGAGCCAAGGATTTTGGCCAGTTGATTCACCACAGATAAGCCAAATGAGGGCATATCTGTGTGACCTAAAATGGCATGAGAGGCTTCCAGAATATTGGTCAGTGCCAGGCTCTGTTGCTCCAATTCACAGATCTGTTGATAAGAACGAATGGCTGTTAACAGGGATGTGACCAGCTTACCGCGTGTCAGCTCGGTTTTCATTTTATAGTCATTGATATCATATTCTCGAATGACTTTTTCTTCCGGTGCATAGCCGGGCTGACCCGTACGCAAAATAATCCGAACCGCATAGTTGCCAAACTCTTCGCGGACTTTTTTAACCACAGACAAACCTGCGTCGTCACTTTCCATGACAACATCAAGTAGTAAGATGCAAATTTCAGGATTGTGCGCTAAGACTTCAAGCGCCTCTTTACCAGAATAAGCATGATGAAACTTAAGTGCACGTCCCCAAAACTCAACGCCGGATAAGGCCAACTTAGTGACGGAATGAATTTCTGGATCGTCATCCACAACCAGTACATCCCAATACGCGCTGACTGTCTCTAGTGAGTCATGCGTTGAGTCTTGATCCGCAAACAAAAACTCTTCTTGTTCTGACGCCATCATCAACCTTATGTTCAACTACTTAGTTTCTGCGCACATGGCACATTTGCCTATGTGTTTTCTTATAAATTATGATAGGTTTTTACTATCAAGATCCATACCCGTTAACACTCAAGTAATATTATAGTCGATGTTCAACTACTTGTGCTCGTTAACTAAATAATATAGCGGCTCAAAGCAAGTTATGACAGCAACTATTTTCCGAGCTTTTCTATTCGGCGTCGTTTTTATATTTGGCCTGGGCGTCCTGACCGCTTTGCTTCCCGCTCACTATCAGGCCCATGCGAAGCAAACAATCGCTGCGCGAGATGTGCAAACCGTGAAGCAGTATTTAAATGTCGAGAATTGGCAAGGATTATTGACGCCACAATCTGACTTACAGCTGTCCTTTCTGACTCAGACTCAGCAGGTAGGTGGCTATGGTGAATTGGTCCACCCTTGGGGGCTGGCCGAAATAACCGTATTAAGCCTGAACGAGCAAAGTGTGACAGCGCAAATCAGATTTGATACCGAACACGTCGCACATATTCAGCTTGCTGTGAGTCAGCAAGAAGAAAGCGTGGTGGTAACACTCAGCGCCAAAGGTGAAAACCATGCGCCTCTGGTCGGGGGTCTGTATGCCCGTTTCGCCGCTTACTATGTTGAGCAGCAGCTAAAAATGATGATGAACCAAATTGTCAGCCAACTAAAATTACACAGACAGGGATAGGTATGACTATTAAAAATGCTCAGGCGCGCTCTAGTTTGGCACTTCTGATAGAAGAAAAGCTCGGCTACGCCATGATCAAACAACCTAAAGCCGCGATCCAATCCGAAGATCGGCGCTTTTCAAGCACTCCTAACCCTAATCAGAATCAATTTATCGTACGCAGTGAACACGGCGTACTAAAACGTGCACTAAAACGAAATCAGTTACAGCGCATTGCTCAGCAGCGCAATATTGAATCCATTATGGGCATGTCGCTAACCCTATGCCCGGATGTTACAAGCCGGGGACGGCCCGATCCTGACTGGCTGGAGCACTTTATTGCGCTCGCCGAAGACATTGCCAACAGCGCAATGCAAAAACTATGGGCAAAAATACTGGTTGGAGAATCAATCTCACCAGGCACCTTTTCAATAAAAAGTTTGCAGACCCTGAAGCAGATGACACAAAAAGAAGCGGATGCACTACAACGCTGTGCCTCACTGTGTGGCTATCTGGAAAAAGAGGACAGTTATCTGATTTTACTTGGCTTTTACAAGAAGCCTTCGCTATTTGATTTACTGAGAAAAGGGGCAAAAGAGTCGTTGAACCTGGCTCAGGCGGGATTAAGTTTTCCGCATATACTGACCCTGATGGATATTAACCTGATTTACCGCCAGGAGATTGAATCAGCAAACCTGCAAAAAGGTCAGTCTATGACTCTGGCATACCAAGGTAAACACCTTACTATCGAGGCCAACAGCAACGATCTGGTACTCAGTTATTACAAGCTGACTCAAACCGGAGATGAACTTAAAAAACTCATCAACACCCCGGTCAACAAAACCTACAGGCAATTGCTTGGTAAAGCACTGGAAGAAGAATTTACTCTGACCTGGGAGTCATGAAAGGTGTAAACGTATCTAAGCACCCAGCGGATGCTTAGATATGCTTCTGTAAAACGCGGTTCTTAGAAATGGATCTGTAAACCAGCGAACGGGCCCGATGCATCCAAATCAGTAGTGATATCGTCGACATCATCCAACTCTACCACCATAGAGCGGTAGCCAGCACGTACCGCAATATCCACTGCCATGTTGTCGATGAATTCCCACGCTACACCGACCTGGAAGTCCTGAATTTTACTGTCATCGATAGCCAGTAAACTACCTTCAGCAAAGACGCTCAAGCCAGTGAGCGGCAGGCCAATTTCCCCTCTCAGATAACCGAGTGGAATAAACCCTGAAAAGTCGACAGTCTCAGTGGTGGTTTCACCATTAGCAAAACCCGTTACGCTGATATCACCGTCAAAGTGCTTAGCATTCAGACCGAAGTCAAAGGACACCAAATCATTATCGAACAATTCGTAGTACAGGATGTAGTCCATATGATTCAGATCGCCTACGGTATTCACTGTACCACCCACGGTAAAGCTCTTGTTACCGAAGTCGAAGGTTTCATTCAGTACCGCTGAACCATCTAGTTTTAGCTCGGTATACTTAAGCTTGACGTTCGGAACCAAAGGCACTGGGTGTTCCAGTGCAGCATAGAAGCTCGAAAAGTTCTTCTTTTCAAAGTCAAATTCTTGCTGGTTACCCGTGTTAGCAAAGCTCCCCTCAGGTTCTGCTCCCCAAGCTTCACCACCTAGGTACAAACCTAACAGAGTGTCTGCTTGTGCTGCAGGTGCGAGGCAGGCCAGAGATAACGCTGCCGCTAAACAGTACTTTTTCATTTATTTATCCTTGCGCTAAAAGTTCACTGAGTTCAATAAGAGCCGCATTGGCTCGAGAAATATAGTTAGCCATCACTAACGAGTGATTGGCCACCAATCCAAAACCACTACCATTTAAAATCATCGGGCTCCACACGGTTTCTTGTGTGGCTTCAAGTTCCCGGATGATCTGTTGGAGGCTCACTTTTGCATTTTTCTTCTCAAGCACATCCGCAAAATCGTATTCAACCGCTCTTAAAAAGTGTAACAAGGCCCACGTCGCCCCGCGGGATTCATAAAAAACGTCGTCAATTTTCCACCATGAGGTTTTGACTTCGTGGTGATTGGCGGCGTAGGTTGCCTGATTAGCGGCGCTGTCACCAGCCAAATCGGTATTCAATCTGTCCTGTCCGACACTCGCACTGAGCCGCTGGCTTAAACTCCCCAAGCGCTTCTCGGCCTCTTTTAACCACCCTCTCAGGTTGTCTGCTCGGGCATAGAATTGACTGCTCTGATCAACCGGGTTAGATATCTGCAACAAGTAATCGTTTAGGTGTGCAATACCTGTGCGATACTCCCCTTCTGCACTTGGCCATAACCAGGCCGTAGAGCTGATATTAAACTGTGGTTGCGCTTTTTTAAGACTAGGGTGCTCCGTAGACTGCGATTGCGAACGACTGAAATCCTTACGCATCGACAAGGCCATATCACGTACCATTTCCAGCGCGCCATATTCCCAGGCAGGCATATTATCCATCATCACACTGGGAGGTAGCACATCATTAGATAAGTAACCACCCGGTTTGTCGAGCAACGTCTGCGACACGGTGATCAATGTATGCGTGGTAACATAACCTGTGACCAGCTGGGTATTTGACTGTTCAGCATGACTTTTCGCATTGCCGACCACATCGAACTGGTCTGGCTCGGCACTCCAATATACCGCCAGGCCGTAGCCCAGCACCAGCACAGTAACCAAAACGATCCAGAATTTAGCCATGTGATTGTGTGTGTTGTGATCCATCAAGACTCCTAGTGATGCTGATGTCCATTGTTCGCGTTATGCATCTGCGTTTTAAGCGAAATCACTTCAATCAAACCATAGACGCGATTTCCATCAGCAAAATATAGTGTAAGTTTACGATTTTCGCCCACTTTTAATGGTTTTGTTGGCTCAAAAGCCATCAGGTGATACCCACCAGGCTTAAACTCAACCTGGCTACCAGGTGCAATCTCCAGTTTATCTATCTGCTGCATGCGCATCATACCGTTGGCATGTACATGTTCGTGGATCTCCACTCTCCCCAGCCCCTCAATCTCGGCTTTCACTAAGGTAATTGCCAGCTCAGTGGTATTAGACAGGGTGAAATATCCCGCGGTCGACTTGGCGGCGGGCAGAAAATCACGAATAGTGGCGTGCGTTAATGTCACAGGAGCCTGCTCAGCGTGAACATGCTGGTGAGACTCGCCATGTGTGTGGCCGGAGTGAGCCTGCGACATCCAAGGTAATGAACACAGCATAAAGAAGGCTAAATTTTTGATCATAAGCGCTTTCCTTGTTGAGTATAGTCTGTTCACTATACCACATTGCCCTTAGTTTACCGCGCTTTCATCACCATTTCTTTACAGCTACTGAGCTGTTTAGCCAGTCGTGCCTGAAATGCAAAACGCCCGGCCAACCAGTTTAACAGAGCACCTGTTTGTCACTCACCAGCCAACCAATGGCTACCAGGAATAACAAAGGAACGGCGATCAGGATCGAATTAAATAACAGTGCCAATACTAGCCCAATGAGCACCACTAATATCACGCCAAGCAATCCTATACTCAGCAACGCCAGCAAAGCGAAAACGGCAATCATAGCCACAAACAGGCTGAGCATTTCGATCCCTACCCAGCTTACATCCGTGACCACGTCAGGAATGCTGAACCAGGCCAGGGGTGAGGACACCCAGGATAAAGCCGATAATACAACCAAACCAACCAGTAAGATAAATGCCGCTTTCATAATGCCTCCTCAGGAACGCTCCGACAGTACGAGCCAGGCAATAAAGTACGCCATCAGCACTAAAACTGGTGCTTTCAATGCCAATAATACGGTGATAAGGCGAACCAGCCAGGTTGGCATATCTAGTCTTTTTGCTAAATTGGTACACACCCCCGCTATTTTTTTACGGGGTTGCTGCGAACGTGTTGTGCTGTAATAAGTGTCATGTTCTGTCATCAGAGTTCTCCTCATTGCTGCTATACTCGGGGCCCATCTGGCACCTGAGTGTGCCAATACCTAAGCTGAGTGTGTTTTTTGTTTCAGTTCGGCCAGCGCCTTATCGACTTGCTCTTCGCGCGCCAATGTCTCCAGCGCCTGCCACTGCGCTTGTTCTTTACTCACTAACTCATAGCTGTCTACCTCAGCTTCAACCCGCTCAACCTTGCGCTCCAGGTGCTCAAAACGTGCCATAGCTTCTTCTACCGACTGCTGACTCGCCACGCTGCGGGCTTTCAGCTGGGTAGTGGCGGTGTGTTCACGGCGCGTCAGCTGGGCTTCTTTATGGCGCAGCTGATTGAGCTTTTCTGTCAGCGTCTGTGCGTCCTGCTCCAGCTTGTTGTAAGCCTGTTGCAGCTGTGCCGCTTCCTCTTCAATCTGTTGCTGTGCTTCCTGACATTTTTGCTTTTCCACCAACGCCGCACGGGCCAGATCTTCGCGGTCCTTTTGTAACGCGTACTCAGCTTGCTGCTGCCATTGCGCCGCTTTTTTGGCCAGCGCCTGTTCCCGGCGGGCCAAGGCTTTTTGCTCACAGATCACCTGAACCACAGTGCTGCGGCATTCGCTGAGCGCCTCCTCCAGCTGAGTCAGTAAGTGACGCTGATCCTTCTTGGGATCATCCGCTTTGTCGAGCAACGCATTGAACTCGGCTTTGATTAAATCTTCAATTCGGTCGATTAAGGCCATGACAGGCTCCTTGATAAGCTAATGTGAGTTAACTTATTCCAAGGTTTGTGCCAAAAACCAATTACAATTTAAATTCAACAACTTAGTATGTTTTAGGAAAAAAGAGAGGAGAGATTTCTGAGGGGTGTTGGTCAAAAAAGCACATAGTTAGCCTTTTTGACCATATTACTATTAGAGTTCTGGCACAAAGGTCAGGGCTTTTTCCATCACACTGATATCGGCGCTCTTACCATGACCATTTTCAGACAAGTGGCGACGGAAGCCTCGCGCACCCGGCTGATTCTGGAAAATGCCCAGCATATGGCGGGCAATGTGCCAGAAGTTCGCCCCTTTAGACATTTCCGACTCAATGTAGTCGTACATGCTACGGACGACCTGATGACGGGTCTGAGTAAACGCGGGCGCGCCATACAGGGCGCTGTCGACTTCAGAGAGCATAAACGGGTTGCTGTAAGCCTCCCGGCCAATCATCACGCCGTCCAGGTGTGCCAGATGATGCTGACATTCCTCAATGGTTTTCACACCGCCATTAATGCTGATGTGCAGATCGGAATAATCCTGCTTCAGCTTGTACACACGAGGGTAATCCAGGGGCGGAATTTCTCGATTTTCCTTCGGACTCAGGCCCTGCAACCAAGCCTTACGGGCGTGAATAATAAAGTCATCACAGCCGGCGGCCTTTGCAGTCTCAATCAGCTGGGTCAGAAATTCATACGAATCCTGCTCATCAATCCCGATACGGGTTTTCACCGTCACCGGAATAGACACTTCGCCTTTCATCGCTGCAACACATTCAGCCACCAGCTCAGGCTCAGCCATCAGACACGCACCAAAACGGCCATTTTGTACCCGATCCGACGGGCAACCCACATTGAGGTTCACTTCGTTATAACCATATTGCTCCGCGCGCTTGGCACATTCAGCCAGCGCTTTAGGGTCGGAGCCACCCAACTGCAACGCCACTGGCATTTCGTGCTCACCAAAGTGCAGGTAATCACCCTTACCAAAGATAATGGCACCCGTGGTGATCATCTCTGTGTAAAGCACCGCGTGTTTGGTCAGCTTACGGTGAAAAGTCCGGCAATGGCGGTCCGTCCAGTCCAGCATTGGAGCGACACTAAATCTGCGGTTAATTGGTTTTTTGCTCATATTATTCTCTAAGCCTTGTGTTTACTGGGTTCAGCTCATGCAACACAAGCAACCTCTCAACTTCAAAATCGTTCGTTAAACCATCATTTTGGGACCCCAAATAGGACCCCTAGCGTTGTCTGGACCCTAAATAGGACCCAGAAAATGACGCTAAGTTACATCATATGACGGAGAAAAAAGTGGCGTATTTTACCATAGAAGTCGTTGAGCCAGCCAATAAGAAAAATAAAGTTAGGTATAGCGCAACATTGCGAGAAAAGACATGCGGCCGCGTTAGCTTTAGCAAACGCAAAACCTTTGACTACAAAGCTGCAGCTACCAAGTGGGCAAAAGAGCTCATTCACTCATTAGAGAACGGCGAGAAACCTACAGAGAGGTAGTGTTCAATTTTCTGTGTCATTTCGATAAGTTAAGATACAAAAAGAGAAATGACCCATGACTACACAAAAATTTGATTTAGATTCTGTATTGAAAGCGCTCCAGGACGGCAAAAACCTCACTGGTAAAGATGGAGCGCTCACCCCGTTGATAAAACAGCTCACTGAAGCCGCAATGAAGGCTGAGTTGGAAAACCACTTAGCTGAAAGCTCCGAGCCCACCCGTAAGAACGGTAAATCCACTAAAACCGTCAAAGGGCCCACTGGTGCATTTGAACTTGAGACACCTCGTGACCGAGCAGGCACCTTCGAGCCGCAGTTGGTGAAAAAGCACCAAACCCATCTGACCGAAGACTTAGAACGTAAGATTCTTGCGCTGTTTGCCTTGGGTAACAGCTACCAGGATATCCGCGCTCACATCGCCGATATGTACGATATATCTATTTCCAACGGTACTATTAATGCCGTAACAGACAAGCTACTGCCTGAGCTCCAGGCTTGGCGTGAACGTGATTTGGAAGCCATATATCCCATTGTTTGGCTTGACGCTATTCACTACAAGATCAAAGAAAACGGACGTTATGTCAGTAAAGCCATCTACACCATTTTGGCTCTCAACATCGAAGGTAAAAAGGAGCTTTTGGGCCTCTATCTCTCAGACCAGGAAGGTGCCCATCACTGGCTAAGCGTGTTGACCGACCTTAATAATCGAGGCGTTAAAGACATCCTGATTGCCTGCGTGGATGGCCTCAAAGGCTTCCCTGAAGCCATTGAAACCATCTATCCGAACACAGAGATCCAACACTGTATCATTCACCAGATCCGTAACTCACTCAAATACGTGGCATCCAAAAACCAGAAGGCTTTCATGGCGGATCTCAAATGCGTTTATAAGGCTGCAACCCTGAATGCTGCTGAAATAGCGCTGGACGAACTGGAAGCCAAGTGGGGTGAAAAATACCCTTTGATCATCAAATCATGGCGCTGTAAATGGCCGACACTCAGCGCTTACTTTAAGTACCCGGATTACGTAAGAACGCCTATCTACACGACAAATGCCGTGGAGGCTGTACATCGCCAGTTCCGAAAACTGACCAAAACTAAGGGCGGTTTTGCCAATGAAAACAGCTTACTAAAGTTACTCTATGCCGGTATACTTAAAGCTCAAGAGCGCTGGACGCATCCTATCCAGAACTGGAATCTCACGCTGTCGCAGATGGCTATCCACTTTCCAGGACGCTTGGATGACTACATCGAGCTTTGAGCTCAGTAGGCTGACACAGAATTATGAACACCCTCTACAGAGAGGGTGTTCATAAACAAGGTAACGATATGTTGTTGCCATTATTAGACAAAGGAAGAGCCCTTGAGCTTATTTTAAAACAGCCGCGTACCAGTAAATTTATCTTTCCTTACAACCCCAAAACAGTTGATACAGGTTTTAGAAGGGTCATTCGTAGTCTTGGTATTGAAGATTTTCAATATCGAGATTTACATCGTGAAGGTTGTAGTTTACTCATCGAAAAAGGGTTTAGTTTACCGCAAGTTGCGGCAGTATCTGGGCATAAAGATCTGAAGATCCTGCACGACATCTACGTCACAGTTTTCCCTGAAACTCTTATTCACTTAGAAATGACTAAAAGCACAAATAACTAAAGTACAAACTGTTTAGATGATAGATTGGTTCACAGAGCCAATCTGCTTCAAGCAACCTGCTTACGAGTTTTCTGAGAACACTTCACCTCAAAATTCACGAATAAGTGAACCCCCAAAGCTTCATGATGTTATAGCAGCGACTAATAACAACACCATGGAGGTTATCTAGCTCATTAAGCTTTGTTCTTGTATGAACAGGCATCATCTCCCCTTCTTAAATACTCACGAAGGGTCAATGTTAGAACTGCGTCTTTAAATGTCAAAAATGCAAATAAGTGCTAGGCGTTTGTACGAATGATAGTTTGATATAAAAGCTAATCACCTTGGATTATATATTCGCCACCTTCCTCCCCTTGTTCATTGCTAAATTCAAGTTGCGCCCAAAATGCCGATTTATCAACAGCATTGATAGCAGAAAATACTTTTCGTTCCCAGAATGCCCACTCCTTCCGCTTTAGTGTATTTGCATTTACTGGCCTTGTTTTACTTTGTACACCAACATCAAGCTCTTGTGCATCTGAAGGGTTAATCTCATCTTGGATAAGATTAACTATCGAAATATACTTACCTTCAACTCTATTGCGGATTTCATATACATCGTCCCATGTGTTCAGTTTATCTAACGTGGCTGCATTACGAGTATTCCACTTTAGTATCGCTTTAGGTTCTGGGTCTAATAAGTTTTCAATTTCAACAGTTAGAAAGTTCTGGGCATCTTCTGTAAATGGATTTAAAGCTAATCGATTCAGGCCATTAGTGCATTTAAAAAGATCTTTAGCCTTCTTAGCATCTTGATTACATGTTCGGCAAAGTGGTACTAAGTTGTCAGGATGGACAGCATAAAGAGGATACTTAGATTTACAAAGTTGATGGTCATAGTCAGCTCTCCATTGCTCTTCATCATCAACATGAGCCCTAAACGGAGCAAGCTTTTCCATACCACAAGCTCGACAGACCTCCCCGTTAATCAATCTAAAATCATTAAAATGATTGCCAATATTTTTATTGTTTGCTGCTGTAATTACGCCTTGTAAATCTTTTGTAGAACAATACAAGTGACTTGCCAGGTTTTTCAACGCCTTAAAGCTTTTATCTGAAAGAAAGCTCAGCAAAGACCGGTTAGGGGCTGAAAAAAACGTATTTAAGTTCTGATTGTTTTGCATTGTAACGAATAACTGGTGTCGTACTGCTTGAGCTTCTTCTTTTAAAGCTAAGAACAGCTTATGAAATTTATCGCGCGTTAAATCTCCTTTTGCTCCAGCATTGTTAGCTTTCGCATTGTCCCAACATGCTTGACCTACAGCATGTCGAGAGAGTAAAGACCGCTTAAACCGACCTCCAGCTACCGAATGTTGTAGAAAGTATAATAACTCCTCGTTTAACTTTTCAAACACCATAAATTTAGGGCTATTAGGGTCTAGAACAAACAACATATCAACCAAGCTTCCTTAGCAAATAGGCCTTTTCGGGAGAGCTTCCCAAATTCTCTCGAATCCATTCAAGCGCTTGAGCATCTCCTTGCTCCAATTGCCTTCGAATCTCATCTACTACTGTTTGTGAAATTAATGAACGTAAACCAAAGAACTGCTTAATTAGTACATCAAAAGAGGCGCCATAAGTTTGCTCACGCGACGGTTTCATATGAACTTTAAATTGCTCATCACGCTCAAAGAAATAAACATTTTCCTGCTTTAAGGATGAAACCATAAAAGGTGAATGAGATGTCATTAGAAGTTTAGTTCTGCTGATGTCTCCCCCTAAACACTGTTTTATGTGTTTGTGGAAGTACGTTCGCCAAGCAGGGTTATAGTGAGTTTCGGGTTCATCAAAAAGAAAAAGCGCCTGCCTCTGATTACTTGGATCTTGGCTAAATACCTTTAAACACGCTAGTGTTTGGAGTAATTGTGCCTCGCCATCTGATAAGTCATCATAGTTAGCAAACTCGCCTTCGTCATCAGCCAATTCCATCAACCGGATAGTGAGTGGCAATTTGCTTTTTAATGGCTTCTTAACGGTTCCAAGGAAGTCGTCTCTTCTTAGCGCAGTCCTGTCTACACCACGCCAGTTTTTGGCTCCAAGTTGTTGTAACTTATATAAACGAGCAAAGAAAATTACAGGATCGCTGTAGTTCTCTTCTCTGAGCCGTGACAAGGTTTCAACATCATTAAAATCAAATGCAATTTTTCCATGAAGGTAGTCCAGTTCATAAAGATCGAACTGGGTATCTGTTGTTTGCTTACCAATTCCTTCAAAGTTATCTCTGCCCGCAACCCTTATCAATACTTTAATATCGCGAATAGACTCCTCTTCCCCAAGGTCTCCCCGTAAATCATACTCAATAACCAACCGAGAAGGATGTTTGAATCTCAGTTGATCAAACACATCTTGACGGAAAGCACGATCTAACATGGCTAATGAAGCAACAACTAATCCTGCACTGTCATAATCTAAATATACAAGCTGACTAAGACTAACTGGTCTTTCTCGAAGCGACATAAGGCCATCTTGTTCAAGAGCCTCACCTGTTGGAGCATCAAATATGTGCGGATATCGGGTTAAATATTTTTCATTCACCTCAACCATTTGAGTATCATTCAGCTCACCAGATAGTTCTTTTCGCCATTTCAGCTTCGTATTCATGACATCAAAGTATTGAACTGCATTTTTTAAAAATGCTCGCTGCAAATTCTCATTCAGACCTGACGAATAACCAACGATATAATCAGGAAGAGTCAGTTCTCCAATACCTATATTTTGCCAAGTCTCATTTGTATCAATATAACATTTAACGTCACCATCAGTTTTGATGTTAACTTTAAACTTTGGATTATGGATTCCTCCAGCAACTGCCATACGACTACCAGCGACCATGTTTGCTGAGCCAGCACTGTGATTAGTCGGACGGCTCAATTGATATACTATAGCCACATCAAAACCTAATGGTTTTCGAATTCTAAACTCGCGACGTTGACAGCGCTCTATAAATGCAAATGATTCGGCAACAAGCTCCAAAAGTTGCGACTTACCACACCCATTTAACCCTATAAATGCGAGTAAAAAACTATTGGATTCAGAGAAGTCGAAAACGCTATCGTGTAACCCCTTATAACTTCCTGTCAGCTCCAAACTAATTAACTTCATACAACTTCCTTATTTCGCTTTTCTCTTCTTTGTAGGCTTTAGCTTTTCTCGCTCGTTTTTGATCTTTTCAAGCAAGGCTTCTGCTGAGTTTTCACCGCTGATTAGTTCAGGGTTTTGCTCGCGCCACTTGGCGGTGAGTTCACCACGGAAAGCTTTGGCTAGGATCGATTGAGTGAGTTTGTTGACGCGCTCTTGAGCGGCGCTGACTTCGGCTTCGACTTTATCGGCATAGGCAAAGAGCTTTTCAACACGACGGACGATTTCGGTTTGTTCTTTAATATCTGTGTATGGCGCAGGTAATTCTTTAATCCTTTTTAATGCTAATTTACCTTGAGCTCCAGATTTGATTTCTAAACGAATTAAATCCTGCAAAGGTTGTGACATCAACCAGTATGCCAAGAACTTGCTTACAATAGGTTTCTTAAAGTCGGTTAACTTCGCTGCATTCTCAGTTAAATTTGCTCCATTACTTTCAGGAGGGATTACTCCTGCGTCTCCTATAGAAGCCCCGACTATTGTTATGTATAAATCGTTTTCACTTACCGTGTATCTACTGATCTGAGCCTGAACTTCTTTAGTTATATATAACTGTTTAGATCTGGCGTCATCTGTTTTGATTACAGTTCCCTGTTTCAATTGGCCGGCTCGGATATAGGGAAATCCTGTATTCTCTTCGATCAATTGTTCTCCTTTGGGTAAGCGTTTTCCACCTTTAACTTCGGCTAGCTTTCCTAAGGTTAACTCCTCCCAATGTATGCCATTTTCTAAGCGCCACTCTTCCGTCAATTTACCGCTGACGGCGGCGGCGAGGACGGATTGTCGGAATCGTTTTAGGGTGTCGGGGACGGCGTCGAGGCGCGCTTTAATGCTGTCGACTTTCGCTAGTAGCTTATCCAGCTTGTCCGCAATCACTTTCTGCTCGGCGAGTGGGGGGAGTGTAAATGGTGCAGCAGAAAATACTTTGTGTCCTATATGTGGCTGCGCTGTTTGTTTATGATTCTCTGCTAGGTAAATTTTAAAAATTGGACCAATAAAAAAATAATATGCAAATTCACGACTAATAGCAGTAGTATCAAAGCCTATTTTAAATAAATTATTACTTAGTACACCGTACCCTCCTGTAAAAATTGCACCTGGAGTGCCGGTATTTGCCATTATTAATTCATTCTTATTTACAATCTTGTTTGGATAAATATCCTCAACATATTTTGGAGAGTTTTCAGATTTAAAGTCACTAATATAAAGATAGCGAATATAGTTAGGTGCTGAAGAAAACAATTGTTTCGATTTTGCTATTTGTACACCTTGCGTTGCTGTAAATATATCGCCAACATTTGTTAGCTTCCAAGCTGTTGGAGCAATTAATTTATCCATCTAAAAATCCTTCAACTCAGCCAGCAGCTCATCCAACTCCGCTAGTGCAGTAGTTAAGCCATCTTTGGCTTCTTGCGCTAACACTTCTGGTGCAGGTAGGTCGGCGGCATCGACACTATCTTTGTCTTTTAACCAACTGATATCGAGAGAGTCACCTTTGGAGTCGCGGATCCAGTCGCGAGTAAAACAGCGCCAACGTGAGTGGGCTAACTCATCGTCTACCCCTTTATTTTCAGCCGCGTTGTCGACTTCTACTTCGCGAGCGTCGAAGCTGTATTCGCCTTCGGTGCGTGGTGATGTGCCGTCAGCGTTGTCGCCGAACACTTTTTCAAAAGGTTTTAGGTGGCTTTCACCAAATGGTGTACGTTTACCAAATGAGGGCATATTGGTTCTTAAGTCATAGACCCAAACATTTTTGGTGCAGCCTTCTTTTTGGCTTTTATCGTCTGCTGCGCCTTTAGTGAAAAACAGCACGTTGGTTTTTACGCCTTGTGCGTAGAAGATACCTGTTGGCAAACGTAAAATGGTATGCAGGTTACACTTGTCCATTAAGTCACGACGGATATCGGTACCCACGCCAGCTTCAAATAACACATTATCCGGTAATACCACCGCGGCACGGCCACCCGGTTGTAAGTTACGGTAAATATGCTGTAGGAACGCTAATTGTTTGTTACTAGTGCGATAGGTTAAATCGTCACGGGTAATAGATGCTTCACCGCCTTTTGAAGTACCAAAGGGTGGGTTTGCTAATATGACATCAGCTTTAGCTAAACTTGAACCCACTTGACCTAAAGCATTACCTAAATGCACCGCGCCTTCGTCGTCGCCTTCAATATTGTGCAGTAAGCAGTTCATAAGCGCTAAACGGCGGGTGTTGGGTACTAGCTCTACCCCCATATAAGCTTTAGTTTTTTGAAATTGCTGCTGTTGCTCGTTTAAATCAAACAAGTCATCGGTTTGTTCTTTGATGTAGTTATCAGCGGCAATCAAGAAACCTGCAGTACCTGCTGCCGGGTCTTGAATAACCTCCCCCGCTTGCGGCTTAATACAACGCACCATAGAGTCGATAAGCGCACGCGGTGTGAAGTATTGCCCTGCGCCCGATTTAGTCTCATTCGCGTTTTTCTCTAGTAAGCCTTCATATAAGTCACCTAGGCCATCTTTTGCTGCACTGAACCAGTCGATTTTATCAATGGCTTCAATAAGCTGTTTTAAATGGCGAGGTTCACGTAAGCGTGTTTGTGCATCGGCATAAATTGCTTGAATAAGCGGATCTTCATGAATAGTCACTTCGATGGTTTGACCTGGATTTTCAGGGTCTGCTTCAGTGCGTTTACCGGTTGATAAAGCAAGTAAGATAGCTTTGTAGTCGTTAAGTAATACAAGTCCGTCTTTACCGCTTAAATCTTGCCAACGGCAACCTTCTGGCAATGGGTGACGGTTTAAAATGCCGGCTTCGTTGTTTTCGTGCACCATTTTAATAAACAGCAGCAATACCAGCTCGGTTACATAGTCTGAATAGTTAATACCGTCATCACGTAATACGTCACACAGGTTCCATAATTTTTGTACGATGTCGTTGTTGGTCATTTTGAGTCCTTTATGTGCCTTACTTTTATACTTAGCTTTCTGCAAGCTTCTCGAATTAGTAAGGCAAGAAATTATTATTGTCTGTTGTCATGAGCGTAATTAGCTTAGGGTGAACAAATAGCTTTTCTTTACCTGCTGTGACTTCGGTTAGTACACCAATATCGCAGAGTTGCTTTAGGTAAACAGAGGCTGTTTGTCGTTTTGCTATGTCGCTTTCCACTAAGTTGTTAATGCGGCAGTAAGGCTGCTCAAAAATCACTTGCACTAACTCATGGCTATAAATTTTGGGTAGCTGTTCTTTTACAAATACGGTTGTGTGTTCAATAAGCTCTCGCACTGCAGCTATTTTATTGGTTGTCCATTTGGCGGTTTGTTCTACTGCATTAAGCATGTAGATAATCCATGGCTGCCAATCACCATCACGGGTTACCGACAAGAGCAGTCGATAGTAGTCTTGCTTGTTTTGTACGATATAGCGACTGAGGTACAAAATAGGCAGCGTTAATAAATTCCGCTCTATCAGATATAAAATGTTAAGTACCCTGCCAGTACGGCCATTACCGTCAATAAATGGATGAATTGCTTCAAACTGATAGTGGGATACTGCCATTTTAATGAGTGGATCAATATCATCTTCTGCGTGAAGGAATTGCTCCCAGTTTGATAGCAGATCTCGCAATACTTGCTCGCCTACTGGTGGCGTATAGATGATTTCACTCGTTGCCTGATTACTCAGCACAGTGCCTGGCACTTTGCGTATTTCCATCTCAACCGACTTAATAGTACTACACACTTCTACTGCAGTATTGGTGTTTAATGGCCTTCTTGAAAGCTGCATAAAGCCTTCATACAAAGCAGTACGATATCGTAGTGCTTCTTTGGTAGCATTATCAGCACTACTGTCTTCTTGCGCATACTGAAATAGTTTATCGGTTGTAGTGACGATGTTTTCTATTTCAGAACTGTCTTTTGCTTCAAGTAATGGAATGAGGTTGATCAGAAGGCCTTGGTTTGGCAGTAGCTCCCCTGCTTGCTTTAGTTCTGCTAACGCAGCCCTAGCTGGTATACATGCCTTAAGTATTTCAATACTTTCCAAGGTATCACCTAACGGCGGTAATGGTGGCATGGTATTAAACGGCTGCTCAGCTTGCCATGTCATGTTTAAAAAACCTTAAAATATCAACATAACGATTAGCTTATGTCGATTGCATCAACATGTAAACACTTTATGTCGAAAAAAGATCGATATTTCGACATGTAATAAACTTATGTCGATACTATCGACATATAAAGAAGTTGTGTCGATATAATCAAAATTTTTCGACACGTAATTAAGTTATGTATAGAAAAAGCCAAAAAAGATACATATGCCTAAATATGCGCAGTTGCCATAACCGTCTTGCTAGCCTTATGCCTGCTCAAGGCAGTTTTACGCCTGCTCAAGGCAGTTTTACGCCTGCTCAGGCCATAATGCGTCGTTTATTTCATTTAATACATCGTCTAACTGGTCATTCAAAACTCTATTAAGCGTTTTAATACCACCATGTGTTGCGAAGCGCTGATTAATAAAGCTCTTATCAACAACCACTTCATGGGTAAGCTGTTTAGCGAGTCGGTCAAGCCATTTACGTTGTGCAGGTGCCCAGTTGTGCAGTTGATACATTTTCTGCATAGCCAGTTGCACACGCTCAGAAAATGGCATTAAGGCTTCACCAATAGCTGCTTGGCGGATGTACCCCACGATAGAAGCCGCAATGTCTTGATTGGTTTTATTCTTCCAAGCAGTTTCTAATGTTTTTTCACCAAAGCCTGCGGCATCGAGCATTAGTCGTACTTCTTTCAGTTGTTCGCGTGTTAAGTCTTTTGGTTTGTTAACCACTGTGGCAAGCGCTACTGACTCATTAATTTGGTGTTTAATGAAGCTTTCAAAGCTACCAAGGTAATCTTCTGGACGCTTATATTTGCCATAACTTTGCTCACGGACCTCTAGTTGATCCTCATGTGTTGAGATAAGAGGGTAACGCTCTGAGCCTAGTAATAGATTGACCGCAGTAAGCTGAGGTAATAAGCCACCGCTATCTTTAATAAACTTTACTGCTTGCTTAGGACCTAGTTCACGCAGGTGCTGTGGAAGTTTATCTGTTTCGGTTCCCCAAAGCTGAGTGAGCTCTTCAAGCTTCTCTTTGATGTCTTGTCGAGACTCCGCTTTTTTCTTTGCCTTACGCAATATACGCATGACCTTTTGGCTAAGCTGATCAAGCAAGTCATCTGCATGGGATGTATCTGCTGCTTCACCTTTTGTATCGAGGGCTTTTTCTAAACGCTTCTCATCGGTGAGCTCATCCACTAGCTGTTCTATGGTGATGTTTGGGTTTTTCACTAAAGGCTTCATGGTAGAAACATCTTCAAGTGCAGCGTATATATCAACTGGATCGTAAATACGGAAAACCGTTTTACCAATGTCATCACAACGACGTGTTGCGCGCCCTATCATTTGCTCATATAAAATGCGCGAACGCACTCGACGCATAAACACCAAATTACAAATTTTTGGTACATCGATACCTGTTGTTAGTAAATCGACAGTAATGGCAATGTTCGGATAGTCTTCGTTTTTAAAACGGCTAATGGCCTTTTCAACTTTGTCGGTTTGACCTGTAATTTTTAATACTGCAGCTTGATTGTAATCGCCGTTATAAATCTCTTTGAAGGATTCGTCGAGTAAGCGTTTAACCATGTCAGCGTGCATATCGGTTGCGCAAAAGATCATGGTTTTCTCTTCACCAAATGGGTCAAGTTCTTTAACCAACTCTTCGCAGATCACACGATTAAAGTTTTCGTTAATCACGCGCTTATTAAATGCTTCTACCGCAAAGTTAACTTCATCTTCCAGTTCGGCCGACTCTACTTCACCTGTTCCTGTGTTGATGGCACTGACTTTTTCACCCTTCTCAAATTTAATACCCGCTTTTGATAGCTTAGTTTGGTATCGAATAGGCGGTTCATGGTCAATTAACCAGTCTTCAGCAACGGCTTCACGATATGAGTAGGTGTATACGGGTTTGCCAAATATTTCAGTTGTATGTTTCGCTGGCGTAGCTGTTAAACCAATACGCACCGCATCGAAATAATCGAGCACACGACGATAGCTAGACAGGTACTGAGAAGCATCTCTTGTTTCAAGCTCTCCTTCAGTCATTTCTTGGTCAAGCGTATAACCCCTGTGCGCTTCATCAACAATAATACAATCGAATTCGTCAACAGGCGGTGGCGAGTCTGACATAAATAAGCGTTTAACCATTGCCTGAACGGTTGCCACTTGAATACGTGTTTCTGCTTCAGCCGCCATATCGCCAAGCTCAGCAATGTTATAAATTTTAGAAAGCGGTTTACTTTCTTCGAGTGGCGCTTCATTAAAGCTATCTAGTGCTTGAGTCCCAAGAGACGTTCTGTCGACTAAAAACAATATCCGTTTAAAGCGCTCAGCTTTTAAAAATCGATACATCAAGCCAATAATCGTTCGGGTTTTACCTGTGCCTGTTGCCATGGCTAACAAACATTGCTGGGCATCTTGCGCTAACGCTGTTTCAACGCCTTTAATTGCCTTTTCTTGATAGTCGCGCAGCTTAAGGTAGCCGAAACCTTCGTTCTTTAGTGTTTGCTCTGCAGCTTGTTTACTGCGAGTTAATTTATCTTCAAGGCCTATTGGGCTGTGAAAATTAGCTAGCGACCTTGCAATGTTACTGTGGTCACGCACATCGCGGAACCAAATCCCTGATTGTTCCGCTAGCTGTTTTACAAACGGACGTCCATTAGATGAATACACAAATGGCACATGGTAGTGGCCTTGTTCTCCCTCTGGCCATGCAATGGTTCTGCCCTCAAGCTCCCAAGCTGGTATTAAAGGAGGCGTATTTTTAAATCCTTTGGAATAGCGTTCAGCTTGACCTATTTTACCGGCGACATTGGTGTTTTCTTTTTTAGCTTCTACCACTGCTATCGGTGTTAACCCTTTAAACAGAACATAATCGGCATAGCCTTTTTTACCCTCATACTCCGTTGGCCACTCGGCAATCGCCATGTTTTTGCCTTTTTCAGGCATAGTTTTGTTCTTTTTAAAGTTTAAGTTTTCAGTATCTGTCTCCCAACCAGCTTCAATTAAGTGCTGATCGATAACAATACGAGTAACCTCTTCATTGAGGTATAGCACCTTAGTGGCTTCTCTAAGCTGCTTGGCATAAATCTTTTGCTTTTGTTTGGTTGCTTGTTTTTCTTCGTCGCTTTGCTGCTGCTCTTGTTTTTGCGTCGTTGCTAATTTTTCGTTGAATTCAGCACGCTGCTTTTCTAACTCTTTATCTTGTGACTCGAACAATGATTTATATTGGCGAGCCTCTTTGTCCATTTGCTCAGCTAATACGGCGTACTCTTCTTTTTCTTGCTGTAAGAGCTGAGTGAGCTGTTGATTTGACTCAAGCTGTTGGTGAGTATTTGTCAGTTCAGACTGTAGCTTTAAAATTTGTTTTTGCAGTGCTCTATGGTGTTCACTTGGGTCTTCTGGCGGCACAAATGGACCTGGCTTAAAATTGGCTGGGCATTTATCTGACGACTTATGAAACCAAATTGCCAGTTGGCGAGCAACACGTAACCCGTCCATGGCTTCTTTATGTTTTGTCTTAAACCGATGAGTTGCTTTATTGCCTTCAATACGAAGGTGGTGAAAGACATCTTTAATAAGCGGATCTAAATTTAAGTCACGATGAATTCTAAAGAGTAAATCTTTTTGGCTAGTCTGTTCATCAAAAAAAATCCCTGCACCAGTCGCAATTTCCTGTGCAATTGCTTCGCCAAACTGTCGCAATTTTATCAATGTAGTATTTGGGTCTGTCGCAAAAACGGCTTCTGCGTTATGCGCTAATTGATAAAAAATAGGGTCATGACTTTCTAAAAAACTGAAATTACTCGCCACTGATATCGTTCCTTCGAGCCGTTATTTTTTGTCTTATTGTTGCCTAGAATAACGGATTTTGTTCAACTTTCACAGAGGGTTAGTCAAAGTCTTGGCAAGACGATATAACCGTTTCTCTGCAATACCTTGCAGAATTCTATTTAAAGTGAAATTTGAATTATCATTCTGATCAGAAGATAGCTTACAGCTCGCTTGTTTATAGTTCTGCAATGACTCGCAGAACTATTGTCATTTAAGCTAGCGTCATGACCTCATGCTCTGATGTTAAAACACTCTCTATCTAGCTCTTTTCCTGCAATATCTTGCAGAAACTCTTATCCCTATGAAATTGGCGGCTATTGCAGGATGATCGTTTTCCTGCGAGGAATAATATGCAGAGTTAAAGCAGTTCACCGCATAGTTTTACTATGGCATCAAATACCAGTTCGGCGGCTGCTCTTTGGTAGCTATAAGACTGAAAAAGGTCTGAAAGCTAGAGAGGTTCGTATTAAGCGCTTAAGAGCTAAAGAGCTAAATACGGAAATACATTGAAAAACGTATCCGAAAATTGCCGTAAGCAGGCAATCATATGGAATACACAAAAAATACCCCGTTCAGCCTAATCAAGACTGAGTAATAATCGACTTAACACTTAAATTTATGAATGGAAAAAAGAAGAAGGACCAATTGAGCTAATTCAGAACGAATTGAATTGGGATATTTTGGACCCCAAATAGGACCCGAGAATTTATGAGACACCTTCAAAGCCTTACCTACCAAGGGTTTCAGTCTGCTCTGTGTAAGTCCAACATAGGTGCAACGGAAAAGCGGCGAAACGCTGTATCGCTTGTATTTACTGGGCTTGAGCCTGAATTGTCTGAGTTTGTCATACTACCTCTGAAACACTCTGATCACGGTTCAAAACCGCCACCAGCGTCAATAAACGAACCACATTCCAGCCTATGTTCTGCAAATTAGGCGCCGCTTGTGGTCATCACAATAGATAAGGGGAAGAATTATACACGCTGTTGTGGTTAGTTTCATCCAGCGCAGATAGGTTGAGGAGTCGGCGACCATAGTGAGCCGCCTGTTGAAGGGTTAACCTTCATACCCGTTCGGGTTTTGGCTTTGCCAACGCCAGGTGTCCTGCATCATTTCATCAATGCCACGTTCAGCGCGCCAACCCAGCTCATTCAGGGCTTTTTCAGGCGCAGCATAACAAGCCGCAATATCGCCGTCGCGGCGTGGTTTAATTTCGTAGTTGATGGATTTTCCCGCCGCCTTTTCAAAGGCTTTCACCATATCCAGTACCGAATAACCATTGCCTGTCCCCAGGTTATAGATATGGCTACCAGCCTGCTCAGCAATCTTATCTAAGGCTTTAAGATGACCAATGGCCAAGTCAACCACATGGATATAGTCTCTTACGCCAGTGCCGTCATGGGTATCGTAATCGTCTCCGAATACGCCCAACTGTGCCAATTTGCCCACCGCAACCTGGGCAATGTAAGGTAATAAGTTGTTGGGTATGCCATTGGGATCTTCACCAATCTGACCCGAAACGTGCGCGCCAACCGGATTAAAATAGCGCAAAATGGCAAACGCCCAGCGCTCATCAGACTTGGCTAAGTCCTGCAGGATCATCTCCACCATCAGCTTTGACGTACCATAAGGGTTGGTTGTGCCGCCAACAGGAAACGTTTCACGAATGGGCAAACTGGCCGGATCGCCGTACACAGTGGCAGACGAGCTAAACACCAGCTGGAATACCCCAGCGTCGCGCATCGCGTCTAGTAAGGTAAGCGTGCCCTGAACATTATTTTGATAGTACTCAACTGGTTTTTGTACTGATTCGCCCACCGCTTTCAAGCCGGCAAAGTGAATAACCTGACTGATCTGGTGCTGAGCAAACACCTTGTCCAGAAAGGCTTTATCGCAGATATCACCGCGATAAAAGGTTGCATCGCGCCCGGTTAAGGCCTGGACACGCTGCAATGACTGCTGTGATGCATTACTCAAGTTGTCAACAATGACGACGTCCTTTCCTTCAGAAAGTAACTCCAAAACGGTATGTGAGCCAATATATCCGGCGCCACCGGTAACTAAGACGGTCATATTTCTTTTCCTGAATCCATAATAATGCTCATTGTAATTGATCATGTCCTATGTGTCAGTGGTTGGCCAGCAAAGTGCTACTTCGTCTTTGCCGGGTCACACACAAACACCAATCGCTTTCCTTGCTTACTCAAACGCGAGATTGTGCCGGGACAATATGCTGACAAATTACGCCACAGAGTGACCTGTTCCGGCTTGTCTAAATGACGTGTATAAATTCGACCTGCAATGGCATAAGCCACCGTATTGTCATCAAACCAGGTGTAGTACTGCACCTGTGCAGGTAATGCAAAGTGCCCGGTGATGATCTGGGTTGGCGCATCAAAGCTCGCGAACCATTGCTGTCCCTGCTCGGTATAGGTAAAACTGTAGATTTTGCGCGCGGCGTTATAAGCCAGAGTACGGCCAATATCACTGGCCAGGACTTTCGGCAGGTGTCCGTTTAAATCGGTAAACTGCAACGTGTGCGGCTCACCAACAATAAACATCACCAGCTGATCATTCTCCCCCCAGGCGTGATACCCCACGGGGGAGATATGGGTAAACAGCCGCTGAGGCGACTGCTCCTTTGAAAATGGATAATACCAGAGCTTCTGTGAGCCATCGGCTTCAACCACCACAGCTGAGAGCCCATCACCATGAGGGTATAACGTCGGAGAATATTCAGATACCGGAGTGTTAGTCAGATTGCGAGCGTTCTGTGTCGTAAAATCGTAGAAAAACAGATCGGTCTGTGCGCCATCCTCACTGGATACTTCCTGAGTGAAGTAGACACCATTGTCGACAACCAGAGGTTGATTGTGATAACCATCTGCCGTGCTGATTGGCGTTACTGACAGTGCCTCGCCTTGCTCTTCTACCAGCCAGAGTTGCGATACTGGCATTGCACTTAACGCCTGAGTTACGCCCAGCAGCAACCAGGTTGCGATAATCTTTTTCAACAATGTCATTGTGTTATATCCCTTGCTTTTTTCGCTATCATACCGAGCGACAGCAGGAACTCAATCTCTGGCGCTCAAGTCACCGCGAAATGCCTTGCGAATTTTCCCTTATCGAGTAACATCGAATGGTGTTAATCGGAAGTTACGCTCAGTCCAGCTGGGCCAGGTAAGGGGACAAAATGTCTGCAAAGCATCCAATCATTGCGATCACGGGGAGTTCTGGTGCCGGTACAACCACCACGACAGCTGCGATAAAGCATATTTTTCGCAGCCTGGACGCCAAAGCCGAAATCGTAGAAGGTGATAGCTTTCATCGTTACACCCGCCCGGAAATGGACAAGCTAAAACGAGAGGCCCTGCAAGAAGGTAAACATCTGAGTTACTTTGGTCAGGAAGCCAATGATTTTGCAGCCCTGGAAGAGCTGTTTGCCACTTATGGTCAGACTGGCACCGGGCAAGTCAGGCGCTATTTGCATACCTTTGACGACGCTGTACCCTATAACCAACTACCCGGTACTTTCACCCCGTATCAGGAGCTGGATAGCAACAGTGATATGCTGTTTTATGAAGGTCTGCACGGTGGCATTGTTACCGAAGAGCACGATGTCGCCCACCATGTTGATTTACTGATAGGCATGGTGCCCATTATTAATCTGGAATGGATCCAGAAACTGATCCGGGACACCCATGAGCGAGGCCACTCACGAGAAGCGGTAATGACTTCCATTGTGCGCAGTATGGATGATTACATTAACCACATCACGCCGCAGTTTTCGCGTACCCATATCAACTTTCAGCGCGTTCCCACGGTAGACACTTCCAATCCTTTTAGCGCCAAAGACATCCCATCGCTGGATGAGAGCTTTGTGGTAATTCGCTTTCGGGATATCAAAGACGTTGATTTTCCCTATTATCTGCAGATGATCCAGGGCAGCTTTATGTCCCGAGTGAACACTTTGGTCGTGCCAGGTGGTAAAATGGGTCTGGCCATGGAGTTGGTATTAACACCACTTATCAAAGACTTGCTCACCAAAAAACGGGCGCTTGAGCAAATCGTTCCGCTCGACTTACCAGTTTAACGCCCGGTTACACTTCACCGCTTGCAGCCGTGCTATCACAGCCGTTACACTAGCGATTTTTCAGGGCATCGCAAATGGCAGTTATTAAGGTACTCGTCGGGTCAAAGAACCCGGTTAAGATCAATGCCGCACGGCAGATATTTACGCAGTATTACCCGGATCACGATATCCAGTGTGAAGGCTTGCATGCTCCAAGTGGGGTCGCTGATCAACCATTGGGAGAGCCGGACACTCTGTTAGGTGCACAAAATCGCGTGCATCACTTAGTTGACCACCACACAGCCGATTATTACTGCGCTATGGAGGGCGGTGCCCACCAGTTTGCTTACGGCCCCGCTACCTTTGCTTTTGTGGTGATATCTGACGGACTAAAGGAAAGTGTAGGTCGCAGCGCCAATCTGCCACTGCCGCAACGCATTTATGATGCATTGCTTGGCGGTGAAGAATTGGGCCATGTTATGGACCGTATGTTCGATACCGACAATATTAAACAAAAAGGTGGGGCAATTGGGTTACTGACCAATCACCTGGCGACCCGCGAAAGTGCTTATACCCAGGCCCTGCTGCTGGCTATGGCCCCCTTTAATCATGCCGAGCTGTATTCATGAAATATACCCATATTCTTTTCGATGCCGATGAGACCCTGTTCAGCTTCAATGCCTTTTTAGGTCTGAAAACCCTGTTTGCCCGCTACGGCGTGGACTTTAGTGAAGCCGATAATGAAGAATATCAGCGCATCAACAAACCGCTGTGGGTGCAATATCAGAACGGCGAAATCACAGCAAAGACACTACAAGTGACACGATTTAAATTCTGGTCCGAACGCCTGAATGTGCCAGCTGAGAACCTCAATCTGGGCTTTCTGGAAGCCATGGCTGAGCTGTGTAAGCCGCTGCCAGGGGCAGCTGAATTACTGCATGCCCTGCAAGGCAAAGCCACCCTGGCTATCATCACCAATGGCTTTACAGCCCTACAGGAAAAACGCCTGGCACATACTGGATTTAAAGATTATTTTCATAGCATTGTCATCTCTGAGCTGGTAGGCGTGGCGAAACCCGACTCAAGAGTGTTTGAGCATGCCCTGTCACTACTGGGCAATCCGGATAAGTCACAGGTACTCATGGTTGGCGACACCCCCGCCAGTGACGTGCTGGGTGCCAACCGTTTTGGTATCGACAGCTGCTGGCTACGCCACCCTGGTGCCACTTGCCCGGCAGAGATCAGTCCGACCTACACGGTCGATACCCTGTCTCAGTTACAGACGCTGCTGCTGGATTCAGAAACAAAAAAGGCAAGCTAAGCTTGCCTTTCTCATGCGCCAGACCATGGGGCTACTGAGCATTTCGCTGACGCAGCACCTCAAACAGGCAAATGCCAGTGGCCACCGACACGTTCAGGCTGGACACTGTGCCTACCATAGGTATTTTCACTAAAACATCGCAATGTTCGCGAGTTAGCCGGCGCATACCATCACCTTCAGCTCCCATCACCACTGCAATAGGCCCTGTGAGACTGGCATCAAATAGTTCAGTCTCTGTTTCACCTGCGGTACCAACGACCCAGACACCCGCTTCTTTGATGTCTCTGAGGGTACGTGCCAGGTTGGTTACCTGAATAAGCGGTACTGTTTCTGCTGCTCCGCACGCCACCTTTCGGGCCGTGCCGTTTAGTTTTGCAGATTTATCTTTTGGCACGATTAACGCGTGTGCACCCGCGGCATCGGCACTACGTAAACAGGCCCCCAGGTTGTGCGGATCGGTAACGCCATCCAGTACTAAAAAGAACGGCGCAGACTCTCTGGCTAAGATCTCATCCAGATCGCGCTCATTGAGTATTCTGGCGGCTTTCACATTGGCAATGATCCCCTGATGTTGCTCACCATTGGCTTTGTTATCCAGCGCCTTACGTTGCATAAACTGGACTGAAATACCGAACTTGCGCGCTTCATTGACTACCGCATTAAGGCGTTTGTCGTCCCGCCCTTTTAACGCATAGATCTCTAAAAAACGCTCTGGGGTGGTAGATAAAATGGCTTCAATGGAATGGAAACCATAGATTAATTCATTACTCAAAATTATGCTCCCGCACTCGATTTGTTTCTTTTACGCGCGTTTTTTCCCGGCCGCTTTGCCTTAGTCTTGCTGACGCTTTTCTTGGCTTTCTTCTTAGAAGTCAAAGTGGCAGCTTGTTTGGCTTTTTTAGCTTTGCCTTTGGGCGTGGTTTTCTTACTCTTTTTCGGTTTTTTCCCGTCACCTTTAACCGCTTTCGCGTCTTTATCGGCTTTGCTGTCTTTGCTGGCTTTGCCCGGGATCTTGCCGTCTTTCAGTTGTGCACGAACACTGTTAGCCGTGCTGTCTGTCGTTGTTTTTCGACGTCGTCTGGCATAGCGATCCGGCACCGCTTCTTCCGCCAGGGCCAGATTGATGCGCCGCTCATCCAGGCTCACGGAATTTACCACCACACTCAGCTTGTCACCGAGTCTGAATACGCTGCGACTGTGCTCACCAATCAGGCAATATTTGGCACCATCAAAATGGAAATATTCGTGACCCAGATTGCTGACATGGATCATACCATCGATTTGCAGCTCATCGAGTCGTACAAACAGACCAAAGTTAGTGACTGAGGAGATCACTCCGGTAAACTCATCACCTACATGATCCTGCATAAATTCGCACTTAAGCCAGTCTGCAACCTCGCGCGTGGCATCATCCGCGCGACGCTCGGTCATTGAACACTGTTCACCCAGCTGGTTGGCCTCATCACTCTCATAAACGTAGGCACCCGACACCTGCTGTCCCTGCTCCGCCAAAATCCCTTTGATGGCACGATGCACCACCAGATCCGGGTAACGACGAATGGGTGACGTAAAGTGTGCATAGGCTTTCAGGGCCAGGCCATAATGACCAATGTTATCTGGCTGGTACACTGCCTGCTTCATCGAACGCAATAGCATTGTCTGGATAAGCTCTCGCTCGGGACGCTCCCCCAAACCAGCCAGTGCTTCGGTGATCTCTAACGGAGTCGGCTCATGGCCAAGCGTGCTCTCGATCCCCAGATCTTGCAAAAATAACCTAAACTGGCTGAGTTTTTCCGGATCGGGCTGGTCATGCACCCGATACAAGGCACTCGCTTCATGTTTTTCCAGCAAGCGTGCGGCCGACACATTCGCCAGGATCATACATTCTTCGATCAGCTTGTGCGCGTCATTACGCACCACAGGGACGATCGACTCAATCTTACGATGGGCATTGAAAACAAAGCGGGTTTCCAGGGTTTCGAACTCAATGGCACCGCGGGCCTGTCGCTCAGATTTCAGTGCCATATACATCTGGTGCAATTCGCTGATATGCGGGTACAGTTCACTATACTGCTCACGCAATCCTTCATCGCCCTGCAACATCGCGTGGACTTTGGTGTAGGTCAGGCGGGCATGAGAATTCATAACGGCCTCATAAAACCGGTAACCGGACAAACGCCCCGCTTCGGACACCGTCATTTCGGCCACCATGCACAAGCGATCCACCTGTGGATTCAAAGAACACAGGCCATTGGACAACACTTTAGGCAGCATGGGGACCACCTGCTCAGGGAAATACACTGAGTTCCCCCGAGCAATAGCTTCCTTATCCAGTGCACTGCCTTTAGGTACATAGTGAGACACGTCAGCAATGGCAACCCACAGGCGCCAGCCGCCAGACTTTTTACGCTCGCAGTAAACTGCATCATCAAAATCCCGGGCATCTTCTCCGTCTATGGTGAGCAGCGGCAGTTCACGTAAATCGACCCGGCCAAGTTTATCGGGCTCGGCAACAAATTCGCCGTGTTCAGCGACCTGATCCAGCACCGCCTGTGGCCACTCATAGGGGATTTCATGATTGCGCAGCGCCACTTCAATCTCCATACCCGGCGCCATATGATCGCCAAGTACTTCTGTGACTTTACCCACTGCATTCATTTGCTTACTGGGGCTTTGCGTGATCTCCACCTGGACCATCTGATTATGACGGGCGCCATTTTCGCTGCCAGGTAAAATGATAATGTCCTGAGTAATGCGCGGGTCTTCGGGCACAACCACTGCCATGCCATGCTCAACAAAAAAGCGCCCCACCAGCGGTGCCCGTTCTTTTTCGAGCACGCGTACAATACGCGCATCCACTTTGCCACCAGAGCCACGGGAGCCCGCTTTCGCCAGCACCCAGTCACCGTGTAATACTCTGTCCATCTGATACTTAGTGATAAACCAGTCTTTGGCTTCCCCTTCTACTTCCAGAAAACCAAATCCGTCTCGGTGCCCGATGACACGCCCTTTTACCAGGCCGTCTTCGGTTGGGATCACGTAACATTTAAACTTATTGAAAAACAACTGACCGTCACGTTCCATAGCCCTCAGGCGACGTTTAAACGCGATTTGCCGCTCATCTTCAAAGACCTTAAGGTCCTGACAGAGCTGATTGAAGTTAGTCTTGTTATTGCTTTTCTGAATATGGTCAAGAATAAACTCGCGGCTGGGCACCGGGTTGTCGTATTTTTCTTGTTCTCGGCTGAGATAAGGATCCTGTTTAGACATTCACTGAGTATGTAGAGAAGTTATACCTGTATTCTAACTCAAATCCTGCCAATGGCCCACCTAACCTTGCGCTTTTTCAAGCACTCAGGCATTCATGCGCTGGTGGCAGGATTGCAGAGCCGAGGCACTTTGCTTTGCAAACTGATGCAACGCAGACCAGTCAATGTCGCGCTCCTGAGCCGCACGCCGTCTGGTCTGGTGTAATGCCTGACGCAGCGCATACAACCCTAACTGTTCAACTTCGTGCTCCAGTTGTAATAATTTCTCACGTAAAGACTCATCGGCTTGAATATCAGCCAGCCCCCGCAACTGAGCGAACTCGTAGTCCAGTCTGTCACTGAGGTACATTAAGCGAGAGGAAAATTCTGAGCGTTCGGTTGATTCACTTAACTGGCGCTCAACAAAGGCCAGGTCAACATAAGCCGCTTCTGTTGCAGCCAGACCACTATTGTTCTGTTGCACAATGCGCTCTAACGCCTGGCGCAATGCGTTGATACGCAATGGCTTTTCCAGGCAATCATAGATACCGGCCTGCTGATACGCCTGACGGGCTTGCTGATCCACATCGCCTGTCAGCGCCATAACAACCGCAGATGCCAGGGCTGGCAGCTGGTTACAGTTTGCCTGATACCACTCCAACCCATGGCCATCCGGCAAATGCATATCCAGCAATACCACATCAAAATGGCTGTGCGTCAGTTGTGCATGGGCCGCAGCAAGGTTCTCAACCAGGCAGTAAGAAAGGCCCAGATTATCGAGGTATCCGCGAACCACTTCCCGGTTCAGGTGGTTGTCTTCCACGACCAATACAGACACCTCCCCCAGGGACGTTGGTTTACTGTCTGCCACATCAAGTTGTTCAGCCAGTTCCGAATTGACCTGCATTTCAAAGAAGAATTCGCTGCCTTTATCAGGCTCGCTTTCGACTTCCAGGTCAACCCCCATGTTCTCTAACAGCTGCTTGCATAAAGCCAGACCCACCCCGGCACTGTCAGCAATAGCACGCGATGCCCCAAAGGTCACAAAGGGGTCAAACACTTTTTGTTGTTGAGCTGAGCTCAGTCCAATCCCGGTGTCTTTCACCGCAATGCGCAGCTGATGACGCGTCTGGCTAAGCGCATAGCCATAGACAATCAACTCCACCTCTCCACGCTCCGTATACTTGATGGCATTAGAGAGCAGATTCTTGATCACCAATGTAAAAGGGTCTTTGTCCAGCATCACCTGTAAATTGGTATCAATACCTTGCATTGTCAGCGTCAGCTTTAAGTGCTTTTTCTCAGCAAGCGGTCTGAAAAGCGTCATCAGCTCCTTAAGGTGATGTGCAAGATTGACTGGTTCAACGGTGGTGTTGGGCACAGTACCACGTGCCTGCAACAGAATTTGGTTGGCCAGATCGGACATCGACATGGATGTGGCAATAATCACATCACAAAACTGCGCATGCTGTTGTGGCTCGCGCGGCGCACGTTTAAGCAACTCGGCATGCCCGACAATGGCATTTAAAGGCGTTCTGAGTTCATGACTTAGTAAAGTCAGAAAGCGTTCTTTATGCTGTGCTGCCAGCTCGGCACGATGGCGTAACTCATGGAGCTCTTTCTCACGCCGCCCACTACACAATAAACATAACGAGAAACACAAGATCAGAGGCATGACAATCACGGACACAGAGAAGAACTGATTCACCCAATTATTCGTCGTCAGGCTATCGTGCTGAGTATAATGATGGAGCATCAGCACCCGCACAGTAAAGACTGCAAACAGGCACACACAGGATAAGGCGAAGGCCCAGTGCGCCGGAGAAAAACTCTGCCACTGACGCCGCTGGCCCAGCCAAAGTGCCCGCAGACATAAGAGCATACTCAGTGCCCAGCCAAGATAATTGAGTATTACGCGGGCGATGAAGTTGGCATCAATATAAGTGTAGTACAGGTAGCCAGGAAAGAAGATGGCGCCAAGTAACCACCAGGGCCAGCTTAGGCGCGGCACAGAAAAAAACGCTTCACTGCCCCGACTCAGGCAATACAAACCAATTAAGATCAGACTGTTTGGGATAAAAATGGTCCAGGTCACGGGCAAGGAAAAAGAAGCGATGAAAATACACCCCAGCGCAGTACAGAGTGAAAAGCCGGCCCATAATGCGGTACCCAGCAGGCGGCGATGAATGAACCAGTTGACCATCATAAACAACGCACACACGCACGAAGTTAAAGCCAGGATCTGTAAAAGTTGTTTAGGATCGCCCATACCGCATTAAACATCGTCAAAAAGAACTACTAGTATAGTATTAATTTTGTGCTCGCAGGAAGCAAAATCTAATCCACACGGCATTACACGAGATTACACCTAACCCTTTTATCCTATAAAGTGTCAATGAAATCAGGTTTTACACTGCATGAGTGTGTGCATTGTCCAGAGTATCGTGTTTTGTCATTGTGCTTTAGTGACATCTGTTTACCATGGTAAGCTGATGAAAAACATACCGAGTTCGCTATGCGCCCCGAACAATCCTCATTAGTTAATTTACACCTGGCTGTACTGCTGTTCGGTGGTACCGCGTTATTCTCTAAGTTAATCTCCCTCTCAGCGCTGGATATTACGGTCTATCGTACCGCCGTCGCTTTCATCACACTGGCATGTATACTCGCCTTCAAAGGCAGTGTATTTAAGCTCAATGCGGCGAAAGATTATGCCATAGTGGTGCTGCTGGGTATTTGCGTCGGACTGCACTGGGTGACGTATTTTGCCGCCATGCAAATGGCTGGTATAGCTGTGGGCGTGATTGCGTTTTTTACCTACCCAGTGATCACTGTTCTGCTTGAGCCGCTATTTTTCCGCAGTCGCCTGAAACGCAAAGATGTGTTTACAGCTATCGTGGTGATGTTGGGCATTTATTTGCTTGTGCCATCGAGCGATCCCGGAAACCAAGTCACGCTGGGTATACTCACTGGGGTCATTTCCGGGGTCTTATTTGCACTGCGAAATCTGTTGCAAAAAAAGTTGTTTTCCAGCTATGGCGGGCCACATACTATGTTTTATCAAACCCTGATAGCCGCCCTGATGCTGTGTGCTTTTGTTGAGGTTCCACCGACAGAATTAAGCACGGATAACCTCATTCTGATCGTACTGGCAGGCTGTGCCTTTACGGCGATCCCGCATGCGTTATTTGCGTCCAGTTTACGTTACTTATCAGCGACAACCGCAGGGCTGATTTCTTGCTTACAACCCTTGTACGCAACAGTGTTGGCTTATATGCTGTTGGCAGAAACCATAACTCTAACCACCCTGGCAGGGGGCGTCCTGGTTGTCAGTGCAGCCTGCTATGAAACGTGGTCGATCACAAGGAATAAGCTATGATCCAGGTTTTTGCACACCGAGGTGCCAGTGGAAACTATCCGGAAAACTCACTCAGCGCCATTCAGGCGGCACTGGAAGTGGGGGTCGACGGCGTAGAGCTCGATGTGCAAAGTTGCCTGGATGATTACGCCATTATTCATGATACCTGGCTGGATCGCACCACCAATGGGCGGGGTAAGGTCAATGAAACCAGTCGTGAGGCTTTGTCTCAGCTCAAGCTCAGTAATAACGAGCCTGTGCCTACACTGCAACAAGTGCTGGATACCATCGGCCAGCAAACCACGATAAATCTGGAGCTCAAACACACGTTCAGTCTGGATAAGTTTGTAGCAACCATAGAAGACAATGTGCAGCGTGGTGTGATAACCAGAAACCAGCTATTGCTGTCGTCATTTGACCACCACCAGTTGCTGTGGCTCAAACAGAAATTGCCCTGGGTAAGGATTGGCGCACTGACGGCGTCAATTCCGCTTACTTATGCGCAGTTTGCTCAGCAACTTCATGCACAAAGCATTCATATTGATAAAAACTTCATTAACCATGAGTTTGTTCAGGATGCCAAACAACGCGGCCTTAAAGTTCTGGCTTACACCGTCGATAAAGCCAAAGACATTGAATTAATGTTAGATTATGGTGTAGACGGCATATTCAGTAATTATCCTTGTTACGCCAAAATGGTGATCCAGCAGCTTAACCATTCGTCTCAGGCCAATTGACAGGGTAGACAACTCACCGGATTATGCCGCTGACTAAAATAATTTGCTTAACCTGTAAACAGTTGCACCTGCCGGGTTTACTCTATACTGTATGCTAAAAGGCACAGTGAAGAGCCAAATATGAGTTTATACATGCGCATATACAATTTGATCGAAGAATCTTTGTTCTTCACCCTCACCCGTAAGATTTTTGGCAATCTGGGGTTTTTATTAGTTTTTCAAATCATCACCTTGCTATGGCTACACGGTGAGCTGACTGAACACGGGGGATCTACCGGGATATTCTGGTTGCTTGCGTTGATCTCAGTCGGTGCGTTTATCTTCACCTTTTTCTATATGCGCTACCTCATTGTGCGGCCCGTGCAAGCCATGCGAGATACACTGGAACAGATCAATCGTCAGGACGGCGATCTGGATGCCAGACTGCCCCAATTTACCTACGACGAATTTCGCGACCTCAGTGAGCAATATAATACCTTTACGCAGCATCTGAGTGAGTTGCTGGCTGCCACCTATCAAAGTGCAGAGGCAGCCAATCGCAGCAATCAACAGGTTACCGACTCAATGAAGCAAACCGCCTTGCTGGGTGGCCAACAGATAGATCAAGGTGACACCATTATCGCTGCCAGCGATCAAGTCACACATAGCCTGCAAAGCATAGTGCACAATACCGACCAGGTGTATCAGGCCAATACCGAAAGCCTGCATTTTGTCCGCGGCTCGTCACAATCACTGGCCACTTTGGTCAAAGAAGTGCAGCAAATTACCCATCTGCTGGGTAGCTTTTCTTCAACCGTCGCAGGGTTAAAAGAGAACAGCGAAAATATTCGCAGCATTTTGAAAATGGTCGAAGAATTTTCCGATCAGACCAATCTGCTGGCGCTGAATGCCGCCATTGAAGCTGCTCGGGCTGGTGAAGCTGGCCGCGGCTTTGCGGTGGTGGCCGATGAAGTTCGCAACCTGTCGGTTAAGGTTAACGACGCGACCCGTCAGATCAGTGATTTTATCAACCAAATGGATGTGTTAGTGGGAGAAACGCATCAGGAGTCAGAACAGCTGATAGATCACTCCAGTTCCGCCGAGCAAGCCATTCGCACCACCTCACAGGGGTTTGCCGATATGTCTGAGGACTTTGAGCGTAACCAGTCACAACTCGAAGAAATCGTCAGTGCAGTGCATCAGCTGGAATCGACACAGCAACATACCCATGGCTCCGTACAACGGATTGTAGAGTTAGGACAGTCGGCCAAAGCACAGATAGATGCGGCCCTGGCGGACTGTCAGGACGCACAGCAACGCTCCACCAAGACGCAACAAGAGCTAAAACGTTTTGTGTAGGGCCAGCGCTCTGGCCCTGAAGAACACCTTTGGCTCAGGCTCTGTCTATATCAAACGCAATAACTTCTTTTAATTGCGTTTTACCAGTTGCCAGCATCACCAGGCGATCGACGCCCAACGCGACCCCGGCACAAGCAGGCAAACCTTGTGCTAATGCCGCCAAAAAGCGCGTGTCTTTGGCCACTGGTGCCAGCCCCATTGCCGTGCGCAGTGCGTTGTCCTCATCAAATCGGGCGCTCTGCTCAACCGCATCCGTCAGCTCATTAAAGCCATTGGCCAGCTCCATACCACGATAGTACAACTCAAACCGCCCCGCGACTCTCGGGTCGTCGGCGTTGAGCTGAGCCAGTGCAGCCTGAGTGGCCGGAAAGTGATAGACAAAGCACGGTGCCTGCTGGCCAATTAACGGCTCAATCTCCATACAGAACAGGAGTTGCAGCAGCGTATCGCGATGTTGCTCTTGTTCTGCAATGTGCTCATGGCCGCGCTGACAAGCCAGATGCCTGAGGTCATTCAGCGACGCTGTGAGCGGATCTATACCCAGATGCTGAATAAAGGCCTGCTGGTAGCTCAACGATTCGGCTTTGGGACAGCCCAAAATAGTTTGCATCAAGGCATCCACCTCAGCCATCAGTGCAAACTCATCATATCCGGGGCGGTACCACTCCAGCATAGTAAATTCAGGATTGTGGTGGCGACCTGACTCTTCATTACGAAAGGCTTTACCAATCTGGTAAATTGGTCCACTCCCTGCGGCCAGTAAGCGCTTCATGGCAAACTCTGGCGACGTCTGCAGATATAAAGGCGTACCCGCTGCATGACCGGGTCCGACAAACGTGGTCGAAAAAGTCGCAAGGTGAACATCCGTGACTGACGCCTGTGCCAGGCTTGGTGTTTCCACTTCTAACACATCACGTTCTGCAAAGAACATTCGGATTTTTGCCACGATCGCAGCACGCTGGCGTAAGGTATCTATGCTGGCACTGGGTGCCCATAAGCACTCAGATGCCGTGTCTGATATTGCATGACTCATAATGACTCCAGACAAAAAATCCCGGCTGCTGCCGGGATCCGTTTAACTATGTGCTTTAGCAGTTCACCTAATGCTTGGGCAAACTGATTGTAAAGCGGGTTGGGTTACTTAACCCGACTGACGTATTCACCGCTGCGCGTATCTACTTTGATCACTTCGCCAATTTGCACAAACAGAGGAACACGTACAACGGCTCCTGTGCTCAAAGTCGCAGGCTTACCACCTGTACCCGCAGTGTCACCTTTCAAACCAGGATCTGTTTCAGTGATCTCCAGTTCTACGAAGTTAGGTGGTGTCACAGCGATTGGGTTGCCATTCCACAGTGTGATGGTACATACATCGTTTTCAACCAGCCACTTCACGCTGTCGCCCAATGCTTTTTCATCGGCAGCGATCTGCTCGAAGGTCTCATTGTTCATAAAGTGCCAGAACTCGCCATCTGTATACAGATAAGCCAGATCTGTGTCCATGACGTCCGCACCTTCAACCGATTCGCCAGACTTAAAAGTTTTCTCTAAAACTTTACCTGAGATCAGCTTACGGATCTTAACGCGGTTAAACGCCTGGCCCTTACCGGGCTTGACCACTTCATTTTCCAGGATGGAGCAAGGCTCTCCATCGATCATAATTTTTAGGCCGCCCTTGAATTCGTTGGTGCTATAATTCGCCATCGTATCCTCTAATCTTTGTATTTCGAGTAATAAACCCGCTAATGATACAAATAAATGAAGTAAATTTGCATACTAACTGGCAAAAAGAATTGGCAAATGTCGTCACCAGTGCCGATGAACTACTCAAACTGGTCGGTCTGGAGGGCCACTTCAGCGAACAGGATTTAGCCGCTAAGCGCTTGTTTCCACTTAGGGTTCCACGTCCATTCATTGCAAAAATGCGCTATGGGGATGCTCAGGATCCACTGTTGCTGCAGGTGCTGCCTCAGCACCAGGAATTCTTGGCTAAAACCGGATTTAACAAAGATCCCCTCGACGAACAACAGGCTGCACTGCCTGGCTTGCTACATAAATACCGTTCCAGAGTGTTGTTGATGCTTAAAACCGGCTGCGCTGTTAACTGCCGCTATTGTTTTCGTCGACACTTTCCCTATCAGGATAACCAACTCAATAAGCGTACTTTACACACAGTCTTCGACTACCTGAAGGCGCATCCCGAGATTAATGAGGTCATTCTGAGTGGCGGAGATCCGCTGATGGCCAAAGACGACATGCTTGCCTGGCTGCTTGAGCACCTCGAAGCCATTCCACACCTCAGGCGCCTTAGAGTACACACACGCTTACCTGTGGTGATCCCGGCCAGAATCACAGACAGCTTATGCGATATACTGAGTCATAGTCGCCTGAAGCCCGTTCTGGTAAACCATATTAATCATGCCAATGAAATCGATGTACACTTTTCCGTGGCAATGCAAAAGCTCAAACGCGCCGGCGTGATGCTGTTAAATCAGGCGGTATTACTCAAAGGGATTAATGACAGCCTGATAGCTCAACAAGCACTGAGCGAAGCCTTGTTTGACGCGGACATAATGCCTTACTACCTGCACTTACTGGATAAAGTAGAAGGAGCGAGTCATTTTGACGTCACGGAACAAGAGGCCATTACGCTGATGCACGGATTACTGGATGCGTTGCCAGGCTTTTTGGTCCCCAAGCTGGTAAGAGAAATCGGCGGCCAACCTAGTAAGACGCCGATTGATTTGGGACTGAGCCCGACCTGATACCACACGCAAACAAAGGTTTGCGAATTCAGATTAGGCACAGCATATCAATGCCTACACGTAGACGTTGATATTATTGCCCATGGTGGCCGTGGTTGATTTTGCTGGAGCTGAATTTCCAGCAGACTCAATTAAGGCCAGGGCGGCTTGTCCATCTGCTTTTTGCTGTTTTTTGGCTAGTTGCGCGCTCATTACTTCGCCACTTTGCCCCGTCCCAGACATAGCAGGTAGGTTACTTCCGGATATATTCATAAGCTTATACCTGACAAGATTGATGGATCCAAGTACAATATCGGCCAGTTCACATAAGTCTTTAGGAAAAATATGCAGACCGTTATCGAAAAGCTGAATGAAAATCTAAAACTTGTTTACCGTCAAGCACTTGATGCCGATAAAAAATTAGACGAACTACAGCAACAAGGTCACGGAAAATTCCAGGCATTATTTGCCGAAGACGCCGGTTTTGACTTTGCTGCCAAGCGCTTCAAGCCTTACGTGCTGGATGTTGCCGCTGATGTCGAAGCGCTCAGCCAGTCAGAGCAATTAGACGAAGCGCAACTTAAAAAAGCGGTTTTTAAACTCCAACAGCTAATTCAGCTATTGGCAACATTTAAGTAGTGCGCGCCATCAAACACAGCCGGGTCAGCTAACCCGGCAATATGCCCTAATCCATGACTCAGAATTACCCCTTCAATTTGTCTGCGATTTCTTCTTTGTACCAAGTGCTTAACAGCCGCTTATCATAGTAAAACTCACTGTCTCGCCCGGTTCTCACCCGATCCATAAACGACAGGTCTTTAAGCACCATCTCCTCAGCCTGCGCGACCACGGTACCTGTGTTATCGGTCAGTGTGTAACTGATTTTCAGGCGTGGAAAGAAAATCGGCTTTACAATGCGAATATCATGCATGTTAAAACGTACATCGCCAGCTAAGTCAATATCATCAAAAGTAATATCAAGTTGGTAACCCTGTGGCGCATCCGTCATCAACTTGCCAAGGTGTTTCTCAAATTGAGAAGCGATCCGCTTGTGGTAACCCGCTTTGCTCTCATTGGCTGGCACCACATCACGATACTCTTTAAAATCCCGCCAGGTGACATTTGTTTCACCAGCCAGCGTAGTCAGAGGACTCAGGCAAACCAGCGTGATTGCATATAGATATTTCATGGTCTTCTCCTCATGGTTGCTCACCCATCTGCGGTCACATTAACCAAGCCGCATTCACTGTTTAATCATCTGCATTTTTTGCTGAACGCGCAATGAAAGGTAACATTTGACGACAAATTGATACCAATCCACTGACTTTAGCAGATTGATATCGACGCCCCATGCTATGCCTTCACCGAAATACGGTACAGTAACGCATATAAAACGGGCACAACACCTAATGTCAGTATAGTTGAAAACAGCAGGCCACCCATAATCGCCAGTGCCATCGGCTCCCACATTTCGCCGCCACCCAGATACAGTGGCACTAAACCCAATACGGTGGTTGCAGTGGTCAACAGAATTGGCCGCATCCGCTGTTGCGCAGCCTGAATAATGGCCAGTACCGGTTCGCCGCCCTGCTCTAACTCATACTTAATTCGCTCCAGTAACACAATTGCATTGTTGATCACTATGCCTGCCAAAGAGATGATCCCAAGCAGGGTCATAAAACCAAAGAAAGATTGCCCTACCAGTAGTCCGGCAACCACACCGATAAAGCCAAGCGGTACGGTCGTCAATACTATGGCTGACTTACGTAATGAATTAAACTGACCAACCAGCAGGATAACTATGATAAATACTGCAATGGGCATTTTCTCTGCAATGGACTGGTTGGCCTTACCTGACGACTCTGCTTCCCCCCCCAGTTCATAGCTGTAGCCAAATGGCCAGGTTTTTTGCTGCTCATTCAACCAGGGGATCAACTTAGAAAAGCCCTCGTCTGCGGTGATACCGTCCAGCTGAGCGCCCACAGTCACAGACTTGAGGCGGTCACGCCTGAGGATTTGTGCGTTTTCCCATACCACTTCGATATCTGCAACCTGCTTAAGTGGCACCGACTTACCCGATGCCTGGGAATAAACGACCATGGCTTCAAGTTTGCCAATGTCCTGTCTGTCAGCAGCCACAGAGCGCAGTGTCACCGGAATAAGTTCATCTCCCTCGCGATATCGCGTTAACTCCAGCCCACTGAGCCCGGTTTGCAATGAACTGGCAATATCCTTACTGGATACGCCAGCGCGCCGGGCACGAGTCTGATTGATTTTAATCTGCAACTTTTTAATGGGTAATCCCCAGTCATCACTCACAGCCTTTAACCCCTCAGTGTTACGCATCTGCGTTTTCAGCTCATTCACCAGCCCTGTCAGAACATGAATGTCATTACCAGACAGCCTCACTTCAACCGGGTTTTCTATGGGTGAGCCATTTTCGATTTTGCGCTGTTTGATAAGCAAATCGGGGTGTCGTTGCAGGGCATAAGTCTCTATCTTCTCCATTAATTCGTCGATATGACGATAAGAAGTTGTTGAGACTATCATCAAAGCATAATTCGAGCTGGTTGGTTCTGGCGTATGCGTTAACAAAAACCTCGGCCCGCCATTACCCACGTAACTTACCCAATTGGTAACCCCTTTTTCACGGCTCTCATTCACTTTGAGATCGCGAAGTAAGAACGCTTCCATGTCTTTGACCATAGCTTCCGTTGCACTCAGGCGCGTGCCAATCGGCAGCTCCAGCTCAACCTTAAAATAATCCCGATCAGACGGTGGGAAAAATAACTTAGGCACCAGCTGCAGGCCCTGTAGTGCAATGAAAAACATCAGGACACAGCCACCGACTGTCATCCAGCGATACTTAATCAGTCCCATCAGGATTTTCTTGTAGGTTAAGTACACCCCGCTGTCGTAATTGGCTGCCTCAGATTTTACTCGGGTAAACAGCACACAGAGCATAGGGATCATGGTCATTGCCAGCAACCAGGAGCACAGTAGCGTGATGGTAACCACTTTAAACAAAGACGCGGTGTACTCTCCTGTGGCTGATTCCGCCAGAAAAATAGGTAAAAATGCCGCCCCCGTTGTCAGTGAAGAAACCAGCAAAGGGACTTTCAACTCTTCAGCCGAGTCGACTGCGGCATCGACGGCAGACTTACCTCGCTCCATCTGCACCATAATGCTTTCTGACATCACAATACCGTTGTCCACCAGCATTCCTAACGCAATGATCAGTGCCGCCAGAGAAATTTGATCTATGCTGATGTCAAAAAACGACATAGCGAGTATGCCGAAAACCATACTCATCGGGATCAAGCTGGCCACAATCAAACCGGTTCTCAGTCCTAAGCTGAACAACATCACGATCGTGACTACCAGTACCGCCTGGATAAGATTTGATACAAAGTCATCGACTTTCTGTTCAACTTCTCGCGGTAAAAAAGACAATAGCTCGAAGTCGACACCTATCGGATACACAGACTCCAGATAATGAATTGCGTTGAGTACTTGCTCACCCAATAGCAAGTTATTACCGCCATGGCGCATTGAAATGGCAATGGTCATACCTTGTCTGTCAGCGACCCGTACCTTCACTTTGGCCGGATCCACATAATCTCGGTACACCCTGGCGATATCACTGAGCAAAATGACCTGCTCAGAGCCGGCGATATTAATAATGGTACCGGCAATGTCCTCTACCGACTCAAAATTACCGCTGGGTTCCAGTGCCAATGTTTCATCGTCAATAAAGATTGAGCCGCCCGGATTCACAATATTACGAGCTGCCAGTTGATCTTTCAGTTGCCCTGGCGAAATCCCCAGTGATGCCAGTTTGGCATTTTCGAATTCAATAAAGACGCGCTGTTCCTGGGCGCCAAAAATATCCACTTTGGCTGCTTCAGGGAGTCGTAACAGTTCATCTCTGACCTGTTCAGCCACTTCCTCCATTTCCCGATAGGAATACCCCTCAGCGGTCAGTCCTATGACAACCCCAAACACATCGCCAAATTCGTCATTCACTATGGGCTTTTGCGCGTCACTGGGGAGATCGTTTTCGACGGTTTCAATCTTGCGACGCAGATTGTCCCAGATTGGCCGCATTGCTTTGTAGCTTTCTTTGATGTTTACGCTAACGATCGAGACACCCGTTTTCGAGGTGCTTTTTACAAAATCCAGCTCTGGAATTTGTTGCACAACCTTTTCAATTTTATCGGTAACCAGCTCTTCGACTCGCTGTGGGCTTGCGCCGGGAAAGTAGGTAACAACCTGGGCTGTTCTGATGATGAATCCGGGGTCGTAATCTTTGGGCATTTTATTAAACGCCACTACACCAAAGAAGACCAAGGCAAAAATCAGAACCCACGTTGTGCGATTATTTTCTAACGCTAAACGGGTAATGTTCACTCACGACCTCCCTGGAATTTCACGACTTGCTGATCCGTCACTTTGCTCATACCAGCGGTGACCACATGAGCACCCGCAGTGACGCCGGAGATAACCGGAAAGCCCAGCGAAGATACTTCGCCGATCTGCACTGGCGTTTTACTTATTTTGCCTTTTCCTTCACCAAGTGATGATACCGTCCAGACATAATGCCCTTGTTCATCTTTCAACACTGTAGATAAGGGTAAATACAGGCGAGAACGCGCTTCGCTTGGTGCGCTGGCCATCACTTTTGCCGTCATGCCCGGCAAAATATTGTATCCGGGAGGAGGGAGCATCCCTAGTGTCACTTCGTAGGTTTTCGTCACCTCGTCAGCTTGTGTACTCACCTCGACAAACTCCAGTTCAAAGCGTTTACCCTCAATCGCAGCAAACTCTGCAAACACCTGCTTTGGCGTGTCTTTACTGACATGGATCATCAGGCTTTCCGGCACATTCACCTTCAAATTGATGTGCTCTATATCCTGTAATGTCGCCACCACTTGTTTGGCCTGTACTTCCTCAAACTGCTCCACATGTGTCCGTGCCACGATCCCCGAAAAAGACGCCTTCAGCTGTGTATACTCAAGGTTGTTTCTGGCATTGGCCAGCTTGGTTTTGGCGCTGGCAAACTGCGACTTCAGCAAGTCATAGTCAGACTGACTGATGGTGCCTGTTACAATCAACTGCTTACCACGCTCAAAATCGGCTTCTGCTTTCTCAAATGACGCCTGCGCTTCTTCCACTGCCAATTTATAGTCAGTATCATCCAGTTTCGCTATCACATCTCCTTTGGTGACTTCCTGGCCTTGTTTCACATTCAGGTGGGTTAGCTCACCAGATACTTTGAACGATAAATCAGCCGTGCTGGCTGCATCTACCACTGCCGGAAATTCCTGTAACGGTCCGAAATTATTAACACTGAGCTCAATGGTTCTGACTGGCCGCAATTGTGGCGCTTTGTCAGCCGTGGTCTGTTGTTCAGAACACGCGGACAGGTATGTCGTCATGGCAACGACTAAAAGGAAGGTGTGCTTTCTTATCATAGGTGATCACCGCTATATCATTTTTGATTTACTGATTGCTGTTACGAAGTTATCTATCCAGATATCGAGTACCGCTTTAACAGCTTGTGTATTTTCTTCGCCATTTTGCTTAAGAACTGATTCCACCTCTTTATGTGCAGACATCATCAGCACAGGTTCTGTGCTTTCGCCCAGGTAAAACATGCTTTCCAAAGACACTGAGGTCACAACTTCTGATTGCTCCGTTGCCATCAGATAGGCACTTTTGCCCGCACTATAAACCAGACGGATTGGAATAAAATCGCGTACTTCCATTGCTGTTTCCGTGAACTCAATTTGGGTAAACGCACCGCGAATCGTCAGTACGTCAGAATTGCGGCTCTGCGGTTGCTCAAGCACAACCCGATAATAGGGTGACAGCTTTTTCTGCAATTGGCTTTGCATATAGACACTTAATTTCGCTAAATGTCTTGGACTCAGTGCCATTTTTCTTTGTTCATCAAGTTGCAGCCAAATTTCAAAGTGAGGCAGGTAAATGGTACGCACCTTCTCCAGCGCACCGCTTTTAAGTAACTCCGATACGTACAGGGCTGTATCAGGGTATGTCTCTGAGGGTGCTAAACGCTGATAGTCAGGTAAAAACCCTGACTGGGTTGTCTTTTGAGTACTGCTACAGCCTGTCACGAACAGGGCCAGAAAAAACCATAAGATGATACAACGCATCGTCAAATCTCCATTTGATATTCAGTCCGCAATTCATACACCAGTTCAGTGCAACAGTCTGATCTAACGTGTTAATTGATGTATTCACATCGGCATTCAAAGTCTTCTATAAAAATAGCAGCCTTTTGCTTGGGTGCAGCAACATTTCCCCATCAAGACACCATTTATTCAGCAGATGTGCTGACAATGCATAGATCCAGAAGTGGCGTCTGTTGCGCCACTTCTGCTTGTTATACCGCTAAACGCCTTCAACCATAAGACGTGTATCCGGCAGACATGCCAAGTGCGGAATGGCCAGATCCGGACGTTCCATACGGTTCAACGCGTTCAGTGCCGCGGCAATAGCCCCCTCTTGCCAACCCGGTAATGACGACAGCTGATCACCGACGATAAAGAAGTTTGGCTGGGTTTGCGCTCCCTCAGAGGTCGTCACTGAACTCCCCTGCGTCAACACGTTAAAGTGGTGCACAGCCTGATCACCAACGACATGCCATTGGGCCCAGCCCCCTTTAATATAGGGCATGTTTTGCCAGGCAATCGCCAGACCATGCTCCAGACCATCACCAAATGCGTGACCAAATAACTTGGCACCTTCACGTGCTTTGTCCAGACGCGCCTGAACTGGTAATTTACCCCACTCATAAGCAATTTCAGAGAAGTTATAAGCCCCTGTGAGCACGCCTTTTTGATCATGATAAGCCGTTGAAGGATACCAGATCTGAGTAATATCATTGTCTGTCCATGAAATCCCACCGAAAATGGGGACCACGCCAATCTCGGAATCTGGCACGCTCAGGACATCCACATTAGCACTATCATCATGAACTTCCTGAACCTGGCTGCCCTGCCACAAGTAACGGTCTGCCTGCCAGCCCACTTTGGTGGTACAGGCCAGAAACTTAGCCTGATAACCGCCTTGATCATCGATAAACTGCGACTGATATACCGCCTGTAGTGCCGACTTAAACTCGCCATTGAGGCCCACTTTGCTGTTTGGATCCTGAAGCGTCTCTGAAAGTATTTCTTTTAAGAAAGGGATCGCCATATTGCTAAAGCAATAGTCAGCATACACAACATCAACATCTTGGGTGCCTATTTTGGCAATAGAGATAGCAAACTGCTGACGTGATGCGTCCCAGTCTATATGCCTGACCGGACTATTGAGTAATATGGTACCACCGAGTGCGGCGACCTGTTGCGCGAATGCATGCTGAACCTGATCCATGCCCCCTACCGGCTGAAACAACGTTGCCTGCCAGAGAAAATCAACGGGCTGATAAAAACGCGTCTTGTCCCAAAACTCTGAGCCCAGCAAGCTATCAAAACTCAAAGGTTCAGCTATCGTGCCGGCATCCACACCTGGCAGTTCGGTATAACCTGCCCGGGAACGACCATTCTCCATACCATCCTGACCGGCGGTGACCACATACTTGCCCATATTCGGCCCACTCGGGACTAGCTCTCCAAAGCTGATCATAAGCTCCCTAAGCTGCTCAGCGCGGCGCTGCACATCTTGCGCGCCGACCCCACACTCTGTGGTTTTGATCAACTGCTCAGCGTTTTCAAATACCATTTGTGCCAGCCAGCCACGCGTATTATGGTCAAGGCGTCGGTATACCAGCGGGAGACCCGCAAAACTATCCGACATCTGAACCAGGTTTGATTCACTGTTCATCACGTAAACTTCCACATCTACACTGAACTGTTTGAGGTATGACAGCAGACGTTTATGGCTCGAGGGGATCCGCCCCGGACCGGCATTCAGGTAAGGTTCCGCGTCACCCTGTGGTCTGTCAAAACGGACCACCTGAGGCTGGCCCGGTTTGGAATTAAATAACTGGCTGTCGACATCTTCTATTAACGTGTCCCCTGTACGCAGGCTCAAACAGCGACCTCCTGTGCGGCTTTGCGCTTCTAACACAGTGACCTCCATGCCCGACTGTTGTGCTAACAACTCATAGGCAGTCGTTAGCCCGGACACGCCTGCACCGATGATCACGGCTTTTTTGCCCTGATATTTATTTTTGGTCAGAGTAACGGGGCCCGGAGTGACCTTAAGTTGCTGATTGGTTGCATCATCCAATGCGGCATGCGCTCTGGCTTTGGGATGCTGTTGAAAAAAACGTGCGCGTGATTGGTGTTCTGCCATGAGTTGCTCCTTAAAAAAACACCGCCCCATGCCAGCTCTTTCACTCATCGTGGTTAACGGGTACACACCCGACATACATATCATGATGTAACACATAGAGCCGACCTGGTGGCCTGGGATAATAAACTGTCCCTACTACCTGCTGACTCCAGTAAGGTTTACCGCCTGTATCGCAAGCTGTTGCCTATGATGCAAGCCAGCGGTGATATCAGGCTCTGTAACTCTAGTTCAGTCACGCCTGTTCTGCCTGCTCATATTATGAATATATTCATGGTTACCACGAAACCGTGCGCTTCCCGCTCCATTTTTCCAAGCCACTATCATTTAATCAAAATACTCAAAGGTTGGTAAAAAGCAAAATATAAAGCTCAGTAACACGCTAAAAATCAAGGAATTAAATATGGAACATCCATTGCTTTCATACGTTAAATCCTAACCTAAGAACAACCGCTATAAGGAAGACAAAGTATGAATACGCAACAACTCAGCAGAACAAGAAATGTGTTTCTGATTGTCGTTCTGCTACTTCAGGCAGCTCAACTAATTTGGGAACATTTCAATGGTGGCATCGTCACCCATCATTTACTGATGCGTGCAGACTTACCGGGCATTTCAAACTGGTGGGGGCTGATTATTTTGCCCGCGCTGGTGTGGATAACAGGCATGCACATTCAGGCTAGGTTGACTGCAAATACACAGCACGACATGGTCGACAATAAAGCCTGGCGTAATATTCAACTGGGGTTTTGGTTACTGTTACTGTTTAGTCTGTGCCAGGCAATTATCTTCAGTCTGGGCTTTCATACGCTGGCCAAATTCATGTTACTGGGGCTGTTGATCACCGCACTGTTTATGCCACTTTATAGAATGGAGTGCATTTTGGGCTATGTTCTGGGCGCCAGTTTAACCTCAGGGCCCGCGATGCCTTTCGTCGGTGTGGTATTGTTTGCAACGGTATCGGCTTTGTCTCATTTTGCGATAAAACCGGTGATTGCACACGTTATTACCAAAAAGCACACCACAAGCTGATGAAGTAGGAAGCAGGGTGAGCACAGAGCTACCCCTGCGACTCGGTATAGCGATTGATCAGTAAACTGGCAACTTGCTGCTTTACTGCGCGCTTGTCGGTGGGGTCCACACCAAAACGTTGTGCCAGCAAGGCAATTTCTTCATCGGTAAGATTAAACGACAATCGCTGCCGGGTCTTTTTTGATTTGACCTCTAAATCGAGGATTTTTCGGATCATATCCGACGGCGTGAGTTCTTCGTCAATAGCCTGCTTTTTAAGGCTTTTCTGAACCTCAGTGGTTAGATCAAACGCCATCTGGGTGGCACGCAACGCCCGTTCCTGACGTTGCCATTTAGCTTGTTTATCAGTCACTATCAGGCCCCGGGAAACAGATCAACAATGTCGCTAAGCGGCCGAGTTAAAACCAGAGATACGTCTGTCTCACCGCCATCCCAAATTTCAATATTGATACTGTGCTTCTCGTCGGGCGATACCAGCTCAATCACTTCACAGGTTTCACCGCTTTCATCCTGGTAACGTGGCAATGTGCGACCCCGATAGTCCTGCTCGTAATAATAGGCCACATAAGGTGCCTCGCTTTGCTGGTAGCTCTGTCCCAGAAAACGCTCAAAGGCTGCCGGTCTGGCCTGTGTCTTAATTTCTGTCAGGGATTCTTCATCAAAAATCCGCGCAAATTCGTCCAGCGTAAATATCGCATCCACATCATCGCGTTGGATCTTCACTGCAAAGTTAGCAAATTCTTCGCCGTCATCTTGTTCTATCTGTAAAAAGACCACTTTGCCTGACTCTGATTCAAGCACAAACTCATACTCAGCACTGTGTTGATATTGATAGGTTTGCACCGCTGTAACCTTAAGCGTCTGACCTTTCAGCCAATCGGGGTAGGCAAAGGAATCAATCACCGTCAACATGTCTCCGACACGCAAGTCACGGGCATGATTCAGCTGACGCTCAGGGGCTTTCTTAGATTTGAAAAAACCAAACATAACTCACCTTTGAGAAAATAAACAAGGCAAAAAAGGAGGCCAGGCCTCCTTTTATCATTCAAACCACATTACTTGGCTTGTTTTGCCTTAATGCGATCCAGAATATCATTGCTCTTTTGCGTTGAGCCAATGCCCGCTTCCGCCATTTTTGCTTTCAGATCCGCGCCTGTTTCAGCAGCTTCCAGCTCTTTCGCTGCGGCCAGTTGATCTTGTCTGTCCAGCTGACGTTGCTTAATACGCTCCAGTGACTGACGTGCATTCACCATAGACGACTCATTGGTGTTAAGCGTGCTGTTTACCGCCATGGTGGCCTTTTGCACGCTTTCAGTGGTTTTCACCATAGTCAATTGACGCTGATTTTCTTTGATCGACTTTTCTGCGTCCTTAACTTGTTGCTTAAGCAGGATCACATGCTTAGTAAAACCATCCAGCACTTGCTGATGCTCTTCTTTCTCTGTTTCAAATTCACCAATCTTTTCAGCGATTTCGACTGCCAGCGCTTCATTACCCTGCTGCAATGCCTGACCTGCGTAGTCTTCATGCTCGGCAATGCTCTCATCCAGGGCGGCTAGTTTGCGTTTAGTCTGCATCTCTTTCGCCATCACTTCGGTCAGGCTTTTTTTGGCTTTTGCCAGCGCATTTTTGGCGTCGGCAATTTCCTGCTCAAAGATACGAATGCCATTGGCATCGACAATCGACTCACCCACTTCACGGGCACCACCACGTACGGCTGTAAATAATTTCTTTAAAATACTCATCTCACTGCTCCACAATTAATCTTTTAAATACACAGTCACGGCATCAAGCGCTTCGATGGCATTGTCTGCCAGAGTGACCAGTTCGTGCGTTATCTCATCGATGGAGGAGGAAACAGCCAGTGCGCCAAAAATAGCGTACTGTTCATCAATCTTAGCAAACGCACTCAAGGGGATAGGTACATTGAGTTTTAACAAAGCTTCATTTAACTCGTTCAATAACTCAGGCTTCACTTCGTTTTCGTTAAACAGATAGCTGATACACACCAGCTGCTCTTCTGTCTGAGTCACAAAAATCGGTAATTCGTCATTTCCCTCTACAATCACTTGCAATACATCTTGCTCACCCTCATTGCTGATCAGAAAGGACTCGAAGTTAGCACCTTCCGTTTCAAATGATGCCAATTTGATTGATAGTTCATTTAATTCCATCTTTTTTACCTTTTCGTTTTGACATATTATGTCTGAGTTAAGATTTGCACGTGCGACATAATATGTCAACACTGTTGCGTTAATTTTTATACAACTCATCTTCCGTTTGCCATGCCTGGCGGTAATAATCGTACAGAACACCAGAACCTAAACGATTGACTTCAATATCTTTATTCTTATCAAAGAAACGGTTAGGAAACGCGAAAGAGGACAGTAAATATTTTTTGCTCACCCAGTTGCTGGCAACCGGCAGGTGCTCGGCTGATGCAATTCTTGCACTGGCGGGCTGGCCGGTACGCGTTGCAATTGTCCACCCCCATTGACCAAAGGAGGGAATGTTCTGCTGATACTGCTCTACATGCTCAAACCCGGCCTGTTTTACCGTTTTTGCGATACTGATAAAGGCACTCTTGGCATGGTAAGGCGATGTCGACTGAATGGCTAATGCCCCATCGGGTGCCAACAGTTGACGAATATGATTATAAAAATAATCACTGTAAAGTTTATTCAGATCCGGATGGTTAGGGTCTGGCAGATCAATAATAATTGTATCGAATTGCTCACCGCGGTCGAGCATACTTTCGACTTCCAAAAAAGCGTCTGCCACAATCACCTCTGCTCTGGGGGAATTAAGCGCATCCTGATTGAGCCGCACCAGCTTGGAGGTAATCTCTGGTCTTGCCTCAAACGCCTGCCCCGGTAAACCAAACAATGACAGCAGCTGACCATCCAGGTCAATCAAGGTTGCGCTTTGTACCGGCCACTTAAGTACATCACGTAACGCCAGTCCGTCGCCACCACCAATGATCAGCACTTTATCATGGCGATTAGACGCCAGCATAGCCGGGTACACCAGCATAGTGTGATAGATTTGCTCGTCTACCGATGAAAACTGTAAGCGCCCATTTAAAAATAAGTCATTGATAGGAGTCGCCTGCGTACGACTGAGGCGCTCCGTGATCACCACATGCTGATATTTGGTCGACTCGGAGTAAATCACTTTGTCTTTGTATAGCACATTGCTGAGGTCTTTCATCCATGCAGTACCATTGAGTAGTATCACGGTAAACACGCCCAGCAACAGGATATGACACACCAGCAAGAGCCTGGCAAAGCGCACATACGGATGATAACGCCACAAAAAAATCAGCCCGGCAACAATGTTAAACAACGCTGTCCAGGCAGCAGCCTGCATAATGGGCAGCGCCAGCATAATCATGACCCAAATCGCGGCGCCGACGCCCGCACCAATATAGTCTGCCCCATAAATAGTGCCGGCGTTATTTTCCAAAAAGCGACCATAGACCTGCTGACGAATACGGGCGATCAAGGGAATTTCCATGCCTATCAATATGCCCAGAATTAAGCCAAATATATAAGGCAAAAAGCGGGCAAACTCTTGCAACTGCTGGAGCGGTCTGCCATCGAGTAAACTATCAGGTGGCAGGTTATAGAGACTGGAGAGGGTGTGCGGTAAGGTGTAGGTCAATGCGATAATGCTGGCGATGATCAAAATACTGCTCATCCCCAATAAAGCAATCAGGCTTTCCAGCCAGGCAAACGCCGTAAATGGGTCTTTAAACCAGCGCGCTAAAAATGCACCTATTCCCATTGCCACTATCATAGTGCCAATCATGGCATAAATGGCGCTTTCAACTGAGCCAAGTACCCTGCCGGCATAATGGGAGAGTAAATATTCATAGATCAGACCACAACCAGCTAAAATGGCCATCACACCGATCAGTAACACATCGTGACCAAGCAGCGACATGCTGCCGGTCACTTTAGGTTGATTTGGGGGTACCGATACACTCAAGAATTACGCACCCAGCAAGGTTGCCATGGTAACACCGACCGCAAAGGACACCGCCGCGGAAATGGTTGCCACACCAATGTTCTTCTGACGATTCACTTCATCGGAAATATCAGTGCCGGCCAGAATAACCTTGATCATCACCAGATGTAACAGCGCGAACAACACGATACTACCCAGCGCGGCAATACTCCAGTACGTCAGGCTACTGACCATATTGTCGGCCACATAAGGTGCCAGGCCAGACGCGGCAGTCAATGCCAATGCTGCACCAATAAGAAACCCGGCATAGCGAATACCAACCGCCACATTGTTGTCCACAATGGCCTGTTGCAAACAGTCACCGTTACGGTTTGTGCGTTTAAACAGTTGTACCCGGTATTGGCTTACCAGCAACATGCACACGTTACCTATGACAAAAGCTGCCACCACGATAGGCAACCCATACCAGCCTTCCGTCAGTACCCATAGCAGTGCTGAGCGGATCACAATGGCAACACTGACCACATGACCAAAGTCAATCAAAGCCGACGTGATGTTGCCTTTGAGGATTTCACTGTGCAAATCCACTTTGCGCAGCGCCACTTTGTCCTGAAAAAAATGTCCCAGCTTGATCAACACAATCCCCACGGCGCCATAGCCTGCCATTTGCAGGGCTTCCTGAGTCAGTGTACTTGCGAAAGCACCGCTGGTTATTCCAGTCAGTACAATGGCAAGCCCGGTCAAACCACCTGCAAAACTCAAACCAAAAGCAAAGTTGTCGCGCTCGGTAATTTCGTCATTCGCGTGCAGGTTTGACACCCACCCCTTGATATATTTTAAGCTCACAAACAGGGCAATGATCACCGCCATATCGATGAGAAGTGCCTGAAATGTCCAGGCAGTTAATCCGTTAAATTGATACATGTATTAACTCCGCTATCTGATGCACTACTTGCCCCGGCTAACGCCGCGAGAGGTCCGGTTTGAACTATTGCGAATTGAGCCTGATCCCGATTTTGCTCTCGAGTAGCTGCTTCGCGATACTGATGAGGGGGTGTGACTGGCACGACTGAGACCAGAAGCGCCCGATTTTCTTTTTGCATAGGGGCTAGTGAACTGCTTACCCTGGCGCTGATAAGACTGTCGGGTACGCTGCTCAATTGTATTCTGGCGCTTGTAGCTCTGATAACTGGTGTATCGTTTGCGGCCATAATCGCTGTAGTAGCTATATTTTCGACGCTTACTCCAGCTACTGTATTCCACATCCCCCACCAAATCACCGAGCATTCTGTACATGCCATACCACATCCAAAAACTGGTACCATTGGAGCTGGTCTGCCACTCACCATAGTTGGCGTTGCCGACTAATTGGTTACCCACTGCTTGCTGGCCGCTATTGGCTGCCTGCTCGGCAGCCTGACTGACAGCACCGACCCGAGCCAGTGTGCCGTTGGACATATCTGCCAGAACATTGATGGGATCAGTCAGTGCATCGTTGAATAAACTCACAGAAGCGGCTTCTTTGAGTAGTACCGCCTGCTCAATAAGGTCATCACTGCTCATACCCGGCTGAGGAGATTTGAGCGCCTGATAGCGGGTCAGTAAATTTTGATATAGTGGACCGGCACTGGTTGCATCCTGTGCAACCAATTGAGCAATCTTACTCAATTGTGGATTCTGCTGGCTCAGCACCTTGCCATATTCGGTTAAGAGATTGGCATTACGCACTTGATTTTTATCGAGCGCATCACCTAAGGTGTTGATGGCCCTTGAGGCGTCCTGAAGTGTGTAAGTAATCGTTTGCTGGATGCGCTCCTCTTTCGATTCGCACCCCAACATTAAGCACATTACACAGAGCAGACTTATCAGTTTCCAAACTTTAAAATCGGACATTCATTGTCACCTGATCTACCTTGATACGAATTCAGATTTTCTATTCTACATAATTGCAGTGGATAACCAAGCACCAATATATAACTCGCTTCATAAAGTTCAAAAAATAAAGGTACAGAGGTGAAAGCAAGAATGTGTAGACATACACAAACATTGAAATAAAAATGACGTTTAAATGAGATATAGATACTTGCGCAAAAAAGACAGTATTAACAATTCATTTAATAATAATCACATAGTGAAGAATAATGGGCAGATTTATTCTGCCCATAAATACGCAAATGCCAAAGGCTAGAAAGTCACCAGCACTTCAACATCATCACCTTCATATAATGCTGTATAGTTAATGATTGCAGGCTTTTGACCACCAGGGCTCATCATACTGGCACTGCACCATATTTTTTGTAAACTGACGTCCTGAGAGGACTGTGCGATATCTGAATACCTCAGATCCTGTTGCTCTATCGCTTCGTCGACAGCATCCAGCACTTTTGCCAAATCTGCCGAGCGCCCTTTTACCTCAACAGCTCGCTCGTACGTGATTTCGCCTGCTTTGCCTGCCTGGGTTAGCATCACATTAAACAACTGAGATTTTGCCTCTTCTTTTACGATGTCATGAACCAATTCCATGACATCATCATCGTCGCATTGTGGCAGCTCAGTGGAGGGTTCGTCACTACCACATGCAGTAAGCAGTAATAAGGCTGGGATAGTTACCAAAGAAGTGAGTGCTTTCATTATAGTCCTTATAATTATCTATAAAATAGTCAGTGCCTGCGGCATAACTGCCGTGTTGTATACCGCGGGCCTGGCAATAAAACCTGAGTGTTAACAGTTATCCTCAAGCAGGTCATAAATCAGATCTTCGAGGTCCTCCAGGTTATCTTCGTCAATAACCAGGCGGGCCTTTGATTCATCTAAATCCAGTGCCTCGGCAAAAAATCCTCTGAGGCCCCGAGCTTTACGGTCAATTTCAAAAATAACCTCCAGCTGACTGCCACGATTGAAAAAGACTATCTCTACTTCATCGAAACGGCCATGAAATTCGCCGGCAATGGTTTTGAACTCCAGCTCCTGTACGAATGGCAGGCGAGAGAAAGAAGCCTCTTCAATACCTTCACAGTCCGATTCATACAATTTGAAACCCAGTTCTTCCATGCTGTCGATAACGGCTTGTTGCAGGTCGGTTGGTACGACACGGATATAATCACGATCGGATTTATCCAACGCCATGTCGATGTCCAGATTAGTGGCAATCCAGGTTTGAGACTCGCCGACTGTGATAGGCGTTTCCAGGTCTAAATCGAATGCAAAGGGAATATGCTTTTCATCACCCGGCTCAATGGTAAACCGCTCATTAATGCGAAATTTGGCCAAGGTGTGTTGCTTTGTGACAGTTTCCGACTCACCTTCACTGTTTTCTCTTTCAACGGTGTAAGTACACATCACTTTGAGATCGATTTTGTTGATCTCCTGAGCGACTTTGCCACCGTTAATTTTGACTGTGCCGGAAATTTCCTCGCCAGGTGCAACCTGGTGGTGATCTAACAAAGTGTCTACTTTTGCTGCGCCAATACCAACAGCGCCAAGTGCTTTCTTGAAAAAAGACATATTCATCCTTATTGATTTTATTACCCTCAATCTTTGAAGGTTTTCACGGTCGATTATAGAAAAGAATATAAACGCGTCAACCGCTTTTTCTTTGCAAATATTTGACGATAATAATATAAACTCACAAAAGCACGCCACATTGAGAGTATATTTCCCCAACACAAACACACTAACAATAAGAAGCATTACTTATTTAACCATTAAAATGAGAAGAAAAGCTCACATAAATATGATTATATTTATATGGAAGAGTTAAATTAAATAGATTTGCATCTATTAAAACAGATATATCGCACAATCCTGATGTTCAATTTCCTCAGTACATACAACCCCAACGACCTCATCACATCATTCACTTTGCCAAATTTTTAATACACAAAATAAAAAAACCCGGCAAAGCCGGGTTCTTTTTAAAGCCTAAAGTGCTTGGGGACAGATTACATCATACCGCCCATACCACCCATGCCGCCCATGCCACCCATGTCAGGGGCACCCGCTGCTTCTTCCTTTGGAATTTCAGCAACCATAGCTTCTGTGGTGATCATCAGACCAGCTACAGACGCTGCGAACTGCAGTGCAGAACGTGTTACTTTAGTTGGGTCAAGGATACCCATTTCGATCATGTCGTCGTACTGACCGTTCGCCGCGTTGTAACCATAGTTACCTTCGCCGCCTTTCACTGCGTTAACAACCACAGATGCTTCGTCACCCGCGTTTGATACGATTTGACGCAGTGGTGCTTCCATCGCGCGTAGCGCCACTTTAATACCGTGGTTCTGATCTTCGTTGTCGCCTGTTAGTGATTCAATCTTGCTCGCAACGCGAACCAGTGCAACACCACCACCAGGTACTACGCCTTCTTCAACCGCAGCACGCGTTGCGTGCAGGGCGTCTTCAACGCGGTCTTTCTTCTCTTTCATTTCAACTTCAGTTGCGGCACCGACTTTGATCACTGCAACACCGCCGGCCAGTTTTGCCATACGCTCTTGTAGTTTCTCTTTGTCGTAATCTGAAGTCGCTTCTTCGATTTGTGCTTTGATTTGCGCAACGCGGCCGTCAATGCCTTCCTGCTCGCCTGCACCATCAATGATGGTTGTGTCATCTTTAGTGATTACAACGCGCTTCGCAGTACCCAGGTCTTCAACCGTGGCTTTTTCAAGCTCAAGGCCAATCTCTTCAGAGATAACCGTACCGCCAGTCAGGATAGCAATATCCTGTAGCATAGCTTTACGACGGTCGCCGAAACCTGGCGCCTTAACCGCTGCAACTTTTACGATGCCACGCATGTTGTTCACAACCAGCGTCGCCAGCGCTTCACCTTCTAGGTCTTCAGCAATGATCAACAGAGGCTTGCTGGTTTTTGCAACCGCTTCCAGAGTTGGCAGCAGTTCACGGATGTTAGATACTTTTTTGTCAACCAACAGAATGTGTGGGTTGTCCAGTTCAACCTGGCCTTTTTCAGCATTGTTGATGAAATACGGAGACAGGTAACCACGGTCAAACTGCATACCTTCAACAACGTCTAATTCGTTCTGTAGTGACTGGCCTTCTTCTACGGTGATAACACCAGATTCACGACCTACTTTTTCCATTGCTTCTGCAATGATGTCACCAATTTCTTTGTCAGAGTTTGCAGAGATAGTACCTACCTGCGCAATCGCTTTCGCGTCTGAACAAGGAACAGATAGCGCTTTAAGCTCTTCAACCGCAGCAATCACTGCTTTGTCGATACCACGCTTCAGATCCATCGGGTTCATACCCGCAGCCACTGATTTAAGACCTTCGTTCACGATAGCTTGTGCCAGTACCGTTGCAGTGGTAGTACCGTCACCCGCCGCATCGTTTGCTTTAGACGCGACTTCTTTTACCATTTGTGCGCCCATATTCTCGAACTTGTCTTCCAGTTCGATCTCTTTTGCAACAGATACACCATCTTTAGTGATAGTAGGGGCACCGAATGATTTATCCAGTACTACGTTACGGCCTTTTGGACCCAAAGTTACTTTTACTGCGTCTGCCAGTACATTTACGCCTTTAAGCATTTTAGTGCGGGCATCGCCTGCAAAACGAACTTCTTTAGCTGCCATGATATTTATTCCTCTAAATTCTTTTCGATTAACCGTTAAATGTTGAGTGCGACGACCAGGCTTATTCTACGATACCCAGGATGTTGTCTTCGCGCATGATCAGGTATTCCTGACCTTCGATTTTTTCTGTTTTCTCAACGTACGAGCCAAATAATACTGTGTCGCCCGCTTTAACTTGTAATGCTCTCACTTCACCATTGTCCAACACGCGGCCGTTGCCCACAGCAACCACTTCACCACGGGTTGATTTTTCAGCGGCAGAACCAGTTAAAACGATACCGCCAGCAGACTTTGTTTCTTCTTCAAGACGCTTAACAATAACGCGATCATGTAAAGGACGAATGTTCATGTGTTTAGTTCTCCTAACAGTTTCTGAACAATGACAGAATACATAGTGTAAGATGTTTGCCCGCTCAAACTCACCGTTTATAAGGGGCTAACTAATTAATTTCTAAGTTGCTTCACTTTATGGGGATGGGCAAAACAAAACCCAAGCATTTTTTTCAATTTTTTTAGTCCTTGCGTTTAAACTCGCCTTCTAACGTGGTATTCCCCTCATCACGCTGCGATTGTCCATGACCTGAAGGACGACCAGCAAACGGGTCGAACTGCTGCTCTTGTTGCTGTGTAGTGTGTTGGCTGAACATGCCACCACTTTGCACCTGCACGGTGGCACGTTGCAGCAGCGCCTTGGCTAATTTTTGGCGAATGGCCGGCGTGAGCAGCATAAAGCCCAATACATCAGTCATAATTCCCGGCGTCATCAGCAATACACCGGCAATGATCACACAAATACCGGCAAACAAATCGCTGGCGGGTAACTGGCCGCGTGCCATTTGTTGTTGCACGTTGGCGTAGGCACCCAGACCTTGTTGCTTTACAAGGCGCGCCCCAAACACCGCGGTCAGGATCACCAGTGCCAGGGTGGCAAATCCGCCGATGACTTCACTGACTTGCAATAACAGGGCTATTTCAGCGATGGGAATAACAATAAAGAGTAGAAAAAGGACTTTAAACATAGGATCTCCAAAATAACTGAAATAGATGTATGGGTCCTCGGGTCTTATTTCAAGCCCGCGCATCAGGCACGGCAATGCACACGACCAATGCGCTGAAAGTAAAGGTGAAGCGCTTGGGATACCCAGCATGTTTGGTTACACTAGAGCAAATTTAGCTCAAGTGAAAGGATAACCATGACGACGCCTTACCGATTGGTCATGACCACCTGTGGCACTCATGCGCAGGCCCAAGACATTGCCAAGCATCTGGTGGCAAATAAACAGGCAGCCTGTGTGAACATTTTGCCAAACGTTGAGTCCATCTATGTGTGGCAGGGTGAGGTCACTCAGGACAGCGAGTACAAGTTAATGATTAAAACGCATGTTGACTTGGTCGAGGCCGTCATGGAGATCATTCACCGTTTGCACCAATACGATGTGCCTGAAATTCAGGTCATTGAAATCTGTGCGGGATCGCGGGACTATTTTAACTGGATTGATGAGGTACTGAATTAATGCGAATGCTGACGCGCTTTTTACCCAGCGGCATACTGGCCGTTTTGACCGCCCTGTTGATGCTGCTAAGCACCAGCAGCCAGGCGGCAGGCAATGCCACTGTGCTCGATAGCTTGCTCGCTCCCAAGCAGCAAACGTTTTTACCCGTCGAAGAAGCGTTTAAGTTCGACTTCGACCAGCAGGGCAAAGTGCTGTTTACCGGCTGGGACATTGCACCCGGCTACTACTTATATAAGAAGAAACTGGAGATCATCGCCAAAGGGGCCGACATTTCAGTGCCCGAATATGCGCAGGGTGAAATGATCGAGGATGAATTTTTTGGCAAAACCGAAGTGTATTTTGACCAATTTGCCGTGATCTCACGACTCAGTAACATCACCGACGGTGCGGTAGTCAAAATTCGCTATCAGGGCTGTGCCGAAGCCGGGCTGTGTTACCCGCCCGAAGTGATCACTGTGCCTTTAACTGTACTCGTCAGTGGCGGCGATGCTGATGCAACCCCTCCCGCCAAAGCAACCAGCCAGCCTGAGCCTGGATCCGCTAACGGCGACGATGTGAGCTTCACGGAGCGACTGGCGCAGCAATCGCTGCTCACTAACCTGGCGGTGTTTTTTGCGGTGGGTGTGGGCCTGGCCTTTACACCGTGTGTTTTCCCGATGTTTCCAATCCTCTCTAGCCTTATCGCCGGACAGCAAAATTTGTCGACTAAAAAGGCCTTTAGCCTGTCTTTTGTTTATGTTCAGGGCATGGCCGTGACCTATGCCGCTCTTGGTTTAGTGGTGGCCTATTTTGGTGGCCAGGTGCAAGGCTATCTGCAACATCCGGCGGTGCTGATAAGCTTTAGTTTACTGTTTGTGTTACTGGCCTTTGCAATGTTCGGCTGGTACGAAATCAAACTGCCCAGCGGCATGATGAGTAAGCTTACTGAGATCAGTAATCAGCAAAGTGGCGGCAACTATGCCGGAGTGTTTTCCATGGGCGTGTTGTCAGGCCTGATTGCCTCACCTTGTACCACGGCCCCCTTGTCTGCGGCCCTGCTTTATGTTGCTCAAAGCGGCGACTTTATGGTGGGCGGCCTGACGCTGTATGCGCTGAGTCTGGGTATGGGTCTGCCGCTGCTGCTGCTTGGCACCTCAGGCGGTAAACTACTACCCAAAGCGGGAGGCTGGATGGATCAGGTGAAAACCCTGTTCGGTTTTGTCATGCTGTTTGTGCCTTTGATCCTGCTTGAGCGGATCCTCGACTTCAATATCATTCTGGGGCTGGCCTCGGTACTGGCAGTAGCTACGGCCCTGTATTTGCATCACTGGCAAAGTGGTCAGGCACAAGGTAAAGGTAAAACCCTGCTGTGGGCGATGGCAACCAGCTTGTTTGTGGTTGGCTTACTGACTGCCAGAAGCGTGGTTTTCCCTGGCACAGAAACGACTCAGGTGAGTGTAGCACAACAAGAGTCCAAGCAAGGCTTCAGACTGCTGGACGACCTGGCTGCGCTGAATGCAGCGGTCGAGCAAGCCAACAGTCAGGGAAAAATCGCCATGGTGGATCTGTATGCCGAATGGTGTGTGGCCTGTAAAGAGTTTGAAAAATACACCTTTCCTACCGAGCAGGTACAGGCGCAGTTTGCCTATTTCGACACCCTAAAACTTGACCTGACCGAGAGTAACGACACCACCATAGAAATCATGGAAGCGTTTACGGTGTTCGGTCTGCCCAGCATTTTGTTCTTTGATGCGCAGGGCAACGAGATCCCCGAACTGCGCGTAACCGGATTCCAGGATGCCGATGAGTTCGCTGCCCACCTGGAAAAAGTGCGCCAACACGTCCTGTAACCTTCTTTTCAGCGAACGATTCGCTATCCACGACACAGAGGCCTGAAGATTTGCCTCTGTGCCTCGTCTCTTTCTATGCTGATTAGACCAGTATTTTGCTGCTATTTACCTTGAACTCTCTATAATAGTTCGCGAACGTGAGAAATATTTGCTATTTACTGTGCATACGCTTAAGTTAACAAGGTCTTTTTCGAAAAAAGTGGCTTTGTTTTCTAAATAAAGGAATTTCACGCATTATGTCTACAAATTTGAAGATTTTAGTCCTGAATGGCCCAAACCTGAACATGCTGGGCCGACGTGAGCCGGATAAGTACGGCACCCGGACCTTAAAAGACATCATGCAGAGCCTGACGCAAAGCGCAGTAAATTACGATGTTGAGCTAAGTCATTTTCAGAGCAATAGCGAAGCAGAGCTGATTGAGCATATTCATGCTCAGTATGATCGTGTTGATTGTATCATCTTCAACCCAGCTGCTTTCACGCATACCAGTATTGCTTTGCGAGATGCCCTACTAAGCGTCAGCATTCCGTTTTATGAAGTGCATTTATCAAATGTCTATGCACGCGAGCCCTTTCGCCACAAGTCCTACTTTTCGGATGTGGCGCAAGGCGTAATATGTGGATTAGGTGCACTGGGCTACGAAGCGGCATTAATGGCGGCCGTAGCCAAGCTGCGCAAACAAGATAACTCAAATTAACTAACAGGCGGGTCAAGTTATGGATATTCGCAAGATCAAAAAACTTATCGAATTAGTAGAAGAATCAGGCATTGCTGAGCTGGAAATCACCGAAGGTGAAGAGTCGGTACGCATCAATCGTCACAGCAGCGCTCCGGTTATTGCTCAGCCACAGCAGTACTCAGTACCAGCCGCAGCGGCTCCAGCACCAGTAGCAGCACCAGCTGCGCCAGCTGCAGAAGCACCGGCAGCAGCAAATAACACGCCAGCTGGCCATCAGGTGAAGTCACCTATGGTTGGTACTTTCTACTCAGCGTCTTCTCCAACTGCTGCGGCTTACGTAGAAGTGGGTTCAAAAGTTAACGTGGGCGACACACTGTGTATCGTTGAAGCGATGAAGATGATGAACCAAATCGAGTCAGACAAAGCCGGTGTTGTAAAGGCGATCCTGGTTGAAAATGGCGATGCGGTTGAGTTTGATCAACCTCTGTTCATCATCGAATAATGCCCCTGGAAGGTTAACACTATGCTAGATAAAGTAGTCATTGCAAACCGAGGCGAAATTGCGCTTCGCGTATTGCGTGCCTGCAAGGAGCTGGGGATTAAAACAGTTGCGGTCCATTCGACTGCCGACCGTGACCTCAAACACGTGCTACTTGCAGACGAAACCATTTGTATTGGTAAACCCGCCGCCAGTGAAAGTTACCTGGATATTCCACGCATCATTGCTGCAGCTGAAGTTACTGATGCCGTTGCCATTCACCCAGGCTACGGCTTCCTGTCTGAGAATGCAGATTTTGCCGATCAGGTTGAACAGAGCGGCTTTATCTTTATCGGTCCAAAGGGCGATACCATTCGTCTGATGGGTGATAAAGTGTCAGCGATTGAAGCAATGCGTAAAGCAGGCGTCCCTTGTGTACCAGGTTCAGATGGTCCGCTAACGGATGACAATGAGCGCAACGTACAGATCGCTAAGCGTATCGGTTACCCGGTAATCATCAAAGCCGCCGGTGGCGGTGGTGGTCGCGGTATGCGTGTTGTACGTTCTGAAGAAGAGCTACTTGACTCAATCGCACTGACGCAAACTGAAGCCCAACAGTTCTTTGGTAATGGCATGGTATACATGGAGAAATTCCTTGAAAACCCACGTCATATCGAAGTACAAGTCTTAGCAGACGGACAAGGTAATGCCATCCATCTGGGCGAGCGTGACTGTTCAATGCAACGTCGTCACCAGAAGGTTGTGGAAGAAGCACCTGCACCTGGTATTACTGCAGAAATGCGTAAGTTCATTGGTGATCGCTGTACACGTGCCTGTATCGAGATCGGTTACCGTGGTGCCGGTACGTTTGAATTCTTGTATGAAAATGGTGAATTCTACTTCATTGAGATGAACACACGTATCCAGGTAGAGCACCCGGTGACTGAAATGGTGACTGGCGTTGACCTGATCAAAGAGCAGCTGAAAATTGCTGCAGGTCAACCCTTGTCTATCACTCAGGATGATGTTGTGATCCGTGGCCATGCGATTGAGTGTCGTATCAATGCTGAAGATCCGGAAAGTTTCATTCCGTCTCCAGGCAAGATCACACGTTTCCACCCAGCCGGTGGATTGGGCATTCGCTGGGACAGCCATATTTATGCTGATTACACAGTGCCGCCGCATTACGACTCAATGATCGGTAAACTGATCACTTACGGTGAAAACCGTGACGTGGCCATTGCCCGAGCGCGTAACGCGTTGAATGAACTTGTGATTGACGGTATTAAAACCAATACCCCGCTACACAAGAAAATTCTGGCGGACGAAAACTTCCAAAACGGTGGCACAAACATCCACTATCTGGAAAAGAAACTGGGCCTGTAAGCCCGTTTACGCAGGGGAGAAGGCGCCCCTGCGTATATTCCCTCCCCTTGCCCCAAATAGCCACTTTCAGAACTCATTGTTCATTTATCGTTGCATCCAGACGCCACTTCCGTCACTTTAATTGCATTATTCACCTCACCTGCAGACTGGCTCTGTAAAAGGGAAGATGATGACATTATCTAGTTTTTTACGTTTGATCTGTCTGGCAGCAATCTGGGGCGGTTCATTTTTGTTTATGCGTATTGCCGCACCGACCTTTGGACCGGCTTATCTAATCGAGTTCAGAGTGAGCTTTGCCGCACTTGCTTTGCTCGTGATAGCCTGGTATCTGAAGCAATCACTACATTTTCGTGTTCATGCACGCCACTATTTTACGCTGGGCTTACTCAATACCGCGCTGCCCTTCGTGCTCTTTGCCTATGCGGCGCAAACGCTTACCGTATCTATGCTGGCAATTTTAAACGCCACGGCTGCCATTTGGGGTGCTTTGATCGCTTTTTTCTGGCACCGAACGCCTCTTTCAGTGAAGTCCCTGCTCGGTATGGGGCTGGGTATTTTTGGCGTTATTGTCTTAGTTGGCTGGGATAAGACTCTTGTATCAGAAATACTGGTTTGGCCGGTCCTGGCAGGTGTACTTGCTGCTGTCAGTTACGGGGTTGCGAGCAACTATGCTAAAAATGCACCCCAGATCCCCGCGTTTGATAATGCCCATGGCAGCATGTGGGCCGCCGTCCTCTGGCTACTACCGCTGCTCCCTTTCATGCCCATGCGGGCAGTACCAGATAGTGCCGAGATCTCTGCCGTGATCGCCTTAGGGGTGATCTGTACCGGCATTGCTTACTTGTTGTATTTTAGATTAATTTCAGAGGTAGGCGCGGCTTCTGCGCTATCGGTGACTTTCTTAATCCCCCTGTTTGGGATTATCTGGGGCTATCTGGTGTTAGACGAGCAGGTTGGGCTCAATACGTTAGGCGGGATGGTACTGGTATTAACGGGCACTATGCTGGTGACGGGCTTTTCACCCGCCACCCTGCGAGCTGTGCGCGCACAGTAGATCATGTATGGCTACTGAAATACCACATTTTCGCTGCCAGGCAGCGGTTTAAAACGATTCAGTAGCTTTTCACAGTCTTCCAGGATCTGAGCTTCAAGGCGCTCTTCAGCACGCCAGCGCTGCGCATCCATTTTATAAATCTCTTTCTTACTGTATTTTTTTCGAGCGTCATGGGTCGGCATTTCTTTAACTTCCTCGTACATCTCATGCACGCCCGGATAACTCTGGCTCAGCTCGATTTCCTCGTCAAAGCTGTATTGAGACATCAGCACCCATACCCGCAAACAGCCTTCAGAGTATTCACACTGCTTCTGCTGCATCGCTTTGGCTATCAGATTGATACTATCGGACAGCTTGGCATTGCGTTCCTGACGAGAACGTGCCAGCTTCTCTTTTTGCTCCTGCTGCAATTTTGCTATCGTGTCTTTCTGAATTTTCAGCTGCCACAGCAGCTTGCCGGCGTAAAATGCCAGACCGGCGATGATCAACGCGCCTACCACAATCGCGGCTATCCACATAGTTTAACGCTCCTCGTCTTCGTCTGTTAACCACTCATCTGCCAGATCACTGCTCATCCACTGATCCAGCTCATCTTCTTGCGCCATATCAGCTTCTTCGAACTCATCATCAATGCCCAGTAACTCACATAACTCCTGATGGCGTGCCACTGACTTATTGAAGTACTTAGCATCTTTGCCAGTCAATAGCTCACCACGCTCATGACGCTCCAATAGTGCCATCAGACGCTCATCATTTTCCAGTTGGCGCAGCTCTTCTTCCGGCGTTAATGCCACTGGCGCGACCTTCTTCAACTCCACCTGAGGTTTGAGGTCACGATTAAGCTTAGGCTCGCTGGCCTGATGTGGCTGAGGTACCAGCGCAACCGGCTTTTTACTGCCCGCACGTGGATCCTTCTTACTACCCGAAGTCTTACTCTCTTCCACTTTGGCTTCTTGTGCATTGCGAGATCCAGGCTTCTTACCCTTGTGCTTTTTATTGCGCTGCTCTTTGAGCGCTCTGAGCTCCTGGAGCTTCTCTTTGCTTAACCTTGGCGTACCTATGTTGCCAACCTTACGGGATTTCTTCTTTCTCGTCATACTAGTCTTTACTCATTCTGTACTATCGCTTAGTTAAAATGATGACATCATTACCAATCACTTCAACCTGGGTATTAAATTGCTCTGCAATATAGGCAAATGTCTCACGGCTAAAAAACGCAATATGGGTTTGATCGTTTTTATAGTGCCAGTTTGCAAAGCGTGCTGGATCTATTACCAGCTTAGTCATTAATGCCAATGGTGCACCAGGCTTGAGCATCGCCAGTAACTGGTGCAGCACTTTGCCGGGCTGGGCCAGGTGTTCTATCACCTCACTACAGGTAATAAAGTCATACTGGTGATCCAACACTTTGGGATCATTGGCATAGTATAAATCATATAGCGCCATTCGATGGCCGGCCTCGGTTAGCATTTTAGCTAACAGGGGGCCTGGACCACAGCCAAAATCCAGTCCTGATTGGGCCGCCGGTAAGCGCTCGCACAGTGGGTCAGCCAACCGGGACAGAAAGCGCCGATAGCCGGGATCCATCAGATCATTTTCATGGCTGTCATAAATGGCTTTTTCTTGCTCAGCGCTTAATCTCTGTTCGGGGGAAACTGACACCAGCTTGCAGCGCTGACACTGCCAGTAGTCTCTGAATTTGTCCTGATGGTAGTGCGTCAGTGAGTCGCCTTCGCAAAGGCCGCAACGCCATGACTGTGGATTTTGCAACTGAGATAAACCGAAATGCCTTAAAGGCCGTATTGTATCAGCAATCAATTAGTGAACAAATATGCACACACAAATAAAAAAGCGGCAGAGATTGCTCTCTACCGCTTACTAATCTGAGCGTCACAAACTGGACACTTCTCCCTTCGACTTTTAAGTCTTTATTATTTTTATTGTGGTATCTTCCGTTTTGTTTTTGTTGTCACTTCCGTGAACACTTTCCATATTGTTATTGTTATCAAACTTCCAATGCATTTTTTATTTTCGGTCTTCCTGACACTTTCTTGGTCATCCTGCGTATTCAAAGAGAATACCTAATCTTGCCACCGACGCTTCCGATACGAATTGTCCCTGTTTTTGTATTATCTGGCGACAACGAATAATCTACGCCGATCTGAAACAGTTACAACTAAACAATAACAAAATTATTACCTGAATATTTTAGAACAACATTAAACCAATTTTATTACAATAGGTTACAACTGAACGCAGGATGAAATTAAGTCAAGTCCTACACACTTCATAAGCATATATCCTACATCAATATTGAGATATATCTCACAAAGCAAGATCAAAAAAAGGCAGCCCTGTTGCTGCCTTTTTTACAATACCCAGAGTTTACACTGGGCTTATTTTGTATCTATACGACTTTAGTGTAGGCCACCTAAGTATTTAGACAATACTTCGATGTCTTTATCGGTCAGTTTTTTCGCAATGTCACTCATCATGCCGTTTGGATCGTTGTTACGATCGCCACTGCGGAATTTTTCAAGCTGTGCCTTGATATACTCAGGGTGCTGGAATGAGATTTTCGGGAACTTTGACAGAGACGTACCGTTACCACGTGGACCGTGACACGCAGCACAAGACGGAATACCACGCTCAGCATCGCCCGCTTTATATAGTTTTTGACCGACTTCAACCACATCTTCTGGTGTAGTACCTGAAGACATAGGCAGCGACGCAAAATACGCAGACAAGTCTTTCATGTCTTGATCCGATAAAGGCATAGCCATGCCACTCATCACAGGATCCATACGACCTTCTTTACCACCCGACGTCATGCCAAGCTTAAACTCTTGTAGTTGCTTGTAGATGTAATCCGCATGTTGACCAGCGATTTTCGGATACATAGTAACAGGAGCATTGCCATCCGGACCGTGACACGCCGCACAGGTTGCTGCCTTTGCTTTACCGGCTTGCGCATCGCCATCAAATGCCGCGACGTTGCTGGCTGACAAGGACCCTAGCAACATAGTTAAAGTTAATGCTATTTTTTTCATGGTAAATTCTCTGTTTCCGACCCTGTAATTTTGACCCCAGCCGAAAAAGCCTCGTTTCTTTTACTGCGTGGGCAAATCTTATTTGAGACCGACTGACCAAGCTTGCTAATTGTGCACTAATTGGCACCGACAAAGTCAACGGGCTCGAGTTTTACGTTGCAATTGCTACATTCTACACGATATTAATTTCTCTGGCACGTTTTCTGCTCACATTAAGCCCATAAATTATAGGGATTTGACCTGGATTAAGTTTCCCCTTGAGGACATAGCGTAAAAACTCACCCAAGGTGAAGATTTTATCGGCTTTTGCTTTAGCAACCAAGTATAATAAAATAGACAATAATGAGATCAATCCCCTTGAGGAGTCGAAGTGCTAAAATCCCGCATGCCGTATAATCGTGCTCAGTTTGTGACGAGTGCCCCTGATATTTCCCGATTACCCGCCGATACCGGCATTGAAGTCGCGTTTGCCGGACGCTCCAATGCAGGGAAATCCAGTGCGCTAAACGCCCTGACTGATCAGAAGCTGGCACGGACCAGTAAAACGCCGGGCCGTACTCAGCTCATCAATACCTTCTCACTCGATGATGATAAACGCCTGATCGATTTACCCGGATATGGCTTTGCAAAAGTGCCGCTGGAAATGAAAAAGAAATGGCAGAAATCACTGGGCGAATACTTGCAAAAGCGTCAGAGCCTGAAAGGTATTGTGGTATTGATGGACATTCGTCACCCGCTCAAAGACCTGGATATGGACTTGATTAACTGGGCTGCTGGCAGTGACATTCCGGTACTGGCACTGTTAACCAAGGCCGACAAGTTAAAGCAAGGCAAGCGTAAAGCAGAGGTACTGCAGGTGCGTAAAGCACTGGCGGAGCTTAACGCCGATATTACTGTACACGCGTTTTCTTCTTTAAAAGGGTTGGGTCTTAAAGAGCTGGCCTGGCAGCTGGATGACTGGTTCCTGGGACCATATGTCAAAGAAGAGGCTGAGCAAGACACGCCTGCTGCTGAGTAATAGACTTCAGGCTGCGCCCCTGGCGCAGCCTAGCCAATCACAAACGGCATATCTGCCGACGTTAACACAAACTCATCACCCCGCGCCTGTGCTAATTCAGCCCACTGATAATAGACCGAACGGCTAATTCGTGCCGATAAACCATAATTGAGCATCAAATATGGGACCGGCTGATCTTGGTAGGATTTAAGCACCAGGGGAAACTCGCTGCAAACAGGCCATAGCCGGCCCAAATTATCCTGTGCGATTAAAGTCGTCGACAAGCCCAACGTGGGTGCCAGGTTGCAATATTGCCAGCTTACAATCACAAAGGGACTATCTGCGACTTTTACCGGGCACGTCTCGGCGGGTGACTTAAGCAAATACTGGCCCTGCTCATAACACAACACGCTGGCGAACAGCCTGACCAGTCCTTCTCGACTGATAGGCGCGCCCTCGTGAAACCAGCGACCTTGTGCGTCAATTTCAAATGCGCCGACGCCACACTCATCCGCATGCCAGCGCCCGGTGGGTGCATGCTGCGTCACATAATGTGAGATCAGCGCATCTAGATTACTCACTGAACACCAGATTGAAAGTGACCGGTACGGCGGTTGCAATTGTATTCAGACCAGCAACTTTACGCAGCGCTTCAATCCCCGCATCCAGGCCAAAATCACGACTGTTGATCAACACAGCGCGCAGTGGTGTCACCTGAAGTTGCTGATGGGCTTTGTTCACCACCAGATCCACATTCAGTGTTGCAACCTGACCATGCAGTGCCAGCGTAACAGGCACCTTTTGGATAATTTGAACACCCGGTTTCAGTGACTTGAGATACTGACTCACATTGGCAGAGATTTTAGCCTCTGGGAATTTAGCCACCTCAAACAGCATCTTTTGCATGCGTTCATTACGAATGGGGATCAGGCTTTCAACGCTGCTCAGATCCAGTCTTAGATCCAGTTCACCGGCCTTATTTATGGTGCCAGACAACTGTTTAAAGTGATGATTTTCAGCAACACTGCCCGCTTTAATAGAGGTAAAACTCACATCGCTATGTGCGGTGTCTAATTGCCACGCCTGAGCAAACTGCGCCGACAGGCCAAGGATTGAAAAAAGAAAGGGTTTAAGCATGACGTATTCCTTGAAAATGAAAGTCGTCATCTTAACTGTATCCCGTAAGCAGATGCAACGACATGGCACCTAATACTGGCCTGACATGGCACTTGGGATATATTCGAGTGAGAGCGAGAAAAACCGGCTCGCACCATTCACATTGCGAGCCGTTATAGCAATCTGGGGAGAAGCTATCAATACACTGTATCTTCACAAGGAGAGATACATCATCAACAGGATGTCCTACAGGAAGAGGACGCGCGCACTGTAGCAAATCACTTAGGGGAAATAAACAGCCAAAAGCAAGTTATGCGCCAATTTGATATTTTTTAAACATCAGATTGCGCATTTTTACCTCTGAGTTACACAAGATACATTTGCAGGGCCCGCCATTACTGGGATCGGGGCAATAAAAAACACGGCCTGAGCCGTGTTTTTTTGGGATACCCATATCGCTAGTGCGCCTGCTCCCAGTTTTCACCGTGATCGGCTTCAACCAACAGAGGAACATCCAACTTGGCTGCGTCACTCATAAGTTGACAGACATGCTCGCTAAACTGCGCCACTTTATCGGCTTTCACCTCAAAGACCAGTTCATCGTGCACCTGCATTAACAGCTTAATATCACTGTCCTGCTGAGTCGCCAGCCACTGTGCCACTTTAATCATGGCCTTCTTGATAATGTCCGCAGCCGTGCCCTGCATTGGGGCATTGATTGCTGCGCGCTCAGCCGCCTTACGACGGGCACCATTACGCGCCTTGATATCCGGCAGATATAAACGTCGACCGAACAGGGTTTCAACATAGCCCTGCTCTGCAGCTTTCTCCCGTGTCGTCTCCATATATTCAAGCACACCCGGGAAGCGTTCAAAGTACTTATCCATATAGTGCTGTGCTTCATGGCGCGGAATATCCAGCTGTCTGGCCAGGCCAAAGGCACTCATACCGTAGATCAGTCCGAAGTTTACCGCTTTGGCCTTGCGGCGCATATCCGACGTAACCTCTTCAAGCGGTACAGAGAAGACCTCTGATGCAGTGGCACTGTGGACATCTTTACCTTCTGCAAAGGCTTTTAACAGACCGGCATCCTGCGACAGATGCGCCATGATCCGCAGTTCAATCTGGCTGTAGTCCGCTGCCATAATTACATGGTCCTGATCTGCCACAAATGCCTGGCGGATCCGGCGGCCAGCTTCATTACGGATCGGAATGTTCTGCAGGTTAGGATCGGTGGAGCTGAGACGACCAGTGGCCGTGACAGCCTGATGATACGAGGTATGAACGCGCTGAGTCTGCTCGTTAACCATCTTGGGCAGTTTATCGGTATAAGTAGATTTGAGTTTGGCCAGACCGCGATGCTCGATGATCAGTTTAGGTAACGGATAATCATGGGCCAGCTCCTGCAATACTTCTTCCGCAGTAGACGGCGCGCCTTTAGGCGTCTTCTTTAAAACCGGCAGCTCTAGCTTGTCAAACAGGATTGCCTGTAACTGTTTGGTCGAGCTGAGGTTGAACTCTTCTCCCGCCAGCTCAAAGGCTTCCTGCTCCAACTCTTTTAGGCGCGTTTCAATGTTATGACTCTGCTGTGCCAGCATATCGCTGTCGATCTTCACACCGGTGCGCTCAATATCAGACAACACGCTGACCAGCGGCAGCTCGATGTCTTCAAACACACTCACTAAGGTCGGATGCTGCTGTAGTTGTGGCCACAGGTGCTGATGCAGGCGTAAGGTGATATCGGCATCTTCCGCTGCATACGGTGCAGCTTTGTCCAGTTCAATCTGATTAAACGTCAGCTGGTTTTTACCTTTACCTGCGATCTCTTCAAAGCTGATATTTTTATGCCCCAGGTATTTAAGTGCCAGCGAGTCCATATCATGGCGCGTACCCACACTGTTAAATACATAAGACTCCAGCATAGTGTCAAAGGCAATGCCATTGAGCTCCAGACCGGCGCGTGCCAGCACGCTCTTGTCGTACTTCAGGTTTTGTCCCACTTTTTTATGCTTGGGATCTGCCAGGATCGGGCCAATCAACTCAAACACCAGCTGCTTGTCAAGCTGTTCGGGCGCACCCATATAATCATGTCCCAATGGAAGATACGCCGCTTCGCCTGCTGCGACCGCAAAACTCATACCGACCAGTTCAGCCTGCATATAGTCCAGACTGGTGGTTTCGGTATCGAAGGCAAACAGCTCAGCTTCACGCAGCTTATCGAGCCAGCGATCCAACTGCTCGCGCTCTAAAATGGTTTCATAGTCCACCTCAACCGGTGGCGTGACCACAGAGTCCAGCTCTGTGTCTGCGGCCGTTTCCGGCGCGCTCTTACCATCCAGCAGTTCAGCCAGCCAGCGTTTGAATTCACATTGGCCATACAGCTCAATCAACTGATCTTTGTCCATTTCCTGGATCTTGAATTGTTCCAGGTCTTGTTCAACCTCACAATCCAGTTTGATGGTTGCCAGCTCGTAGGATAGCTTTAACTGTGCCTCGTGTTCAGCCAGCTTCTTCGCCATGGTTTTGGAACCACGGAAACCCAGATCAGCGATTTTATCAAGATTTGCATAGAGATCGTCAATTGATCCCAAGCCCTGCAGCATAGCCAGCGCGGTTTTTTCACCAACGCCAGGTACACCTGGAATGTTATCCACTTTATCACCCATCAGCGCCAGATAATCGATGATCAATTCTGGCCCGATACCAAACTTATCCACTACGCCCTGCGGGTCTAAAATGGTGTTGGTCATGGTGTTGATTAACGTGACATGCTCATTGACCAGCTGTGCCATGTCTTTATCACCCGTGCTGATCAGCACATGCCTTTGCTGCTCTGACGCCAGGCGGGAAAAAGTCCCGATCACATCATCGGCTTCAACGCCTTCAATACTGACCAGCGGCAACCCCATAGCGCGAATAATATCGTGGATCGGCGCTATCTGCGTGCGCAAATCATCGGGCATCGGCGGACGATGAGCTTTATATTCGCTGTACATCTCATTTCTGAAAGTCGGCCCCTTGGCATCAAACACTACCACCATATGGCTGGGCTGATATTGCTTGAGTAAGCTTTTCAGCATATTGATGACACCATAGATGGCGCCCGTGGCTTCTCCTTTTGAATTGGTCAGGTGCGGTGGCGCATGATAGGCACGAAACAAATACGACGAACCATCGACCAGGATCAGCGGATTTTCAGGGATCTGAGACATAGTTATAGGGATCCTAAAATTGGAAGTTTTAAATCTGGGTTAGCATGCCATAAGGACGAGAATAAAACGAGTCTGGCACAGTCCAAAACGACCCATAAGAAATGGGGATGGCCTGTGGATAACTTTGTAGATAAACATGAGCTATCGGCCCACACATCAAAAAGACGTCTAGGATAAAAAAGTAAAACACTGAATATAAAAGGAAATTTATTTTTACTCTTTTATATGCTTTAAGCTAAGATTGTGGACAGTGACTTTGGAGTCAGTTTACAGCCAGTTATTGAGTGGCTATAAATTCACCGCTTTTTCATGAGCGGAGGCGTATACTAACACAAACGATCAAAGATCAAAGCAGATCCTTTATATTTTTTTATTACTAGCTTAATGACAAAATTGCATATATCGCAAAACAAAGACTTTAAACGGAGATCCCGATGAAACAAGTAGCGATCATTTTAAGCGGTTGTGGCGTCTTTGACGGTGCTGAGATCCACGAATCTGTACTCACTATGCTTCACCTTGAGCGCCTGGGTGCAAGTTATCAGTGTTTTGCACCCGACATCCAGCAACATCATGTGATCAATCACCTCACCGGTGAAGAGCAAGACGAGCAACGCAATGTTCGAGTTGAGGCGGCACGTATTGCGCGTGGGGAAGTTGCAGATCTCGCCACACTGGATGCCAGTGCATTTGATGCATTGATCCTGCCTGGTGGCTTCGGCGTCGCAAAAAACCTATCCGACTTTGCCTTTAAAGGGGCTGAATCCAATATCCTGGAGACGCTCAAAACAAGCTGTCAGGCTTTCAGCCAACTAGGTAAACCCATCGCTTATCTGTGTATTGCACCTGCGCTTATTGGTCATATCCACCCAGCTGGTACGCTGGCCACCATAGGCAATGATGAGGCTACAGCTCAGGCAGTTGAAGCTTTGGGTGCCAGCCACGTTGCCTGCGGTGTGGCTGAGATCGTGGTCGATGACAATCACAAAGTCATCAGTACCCCTGCATATATGCTGGCAGGCTCAATTAGCGAAGCATCAAGCGGTATCGAAAAAGCCGTACAAAAGCTACTTGAGCTGGCCTAGCGCTAAACCCGGGCGGCACTATGCCGCCTCTGTCAACCTGTTTAATAATTAAGCAAACCAATTCAATTCATCTACTCTCAACCCTATGATTTTTTGCCCTAACGCAATAAATTTTATTTTTTAGTCGCTTATACTCAAGTTTACGTTTTATAAATTAGTTGGTGACGTTATAATCGGCTTAATTCCGTCATCCATCGTGATAGATCACGTTCAATTTGAAGTGAGCAAGGTAAATGAAGAAACTTTCAGCAGCACTGTTATTGCTATCTACTGCGGCAATCGCACAGCCATTCGACAATTCTTTAACTGAAGAAGCGATCAAAAAGCGTCTTGAGCCTGTGGGCTCTGTCTACCTGGCTGGTGCCGAAGATACTGCTGCCGCGGCGCCTACTGGTCCGCGTTCAGGTGAGCAAGTGTACCAGGCTTCCTGTTTTGCCTGTCATGGCACAGGTGCACTAGGCGCACCTAAAACAGCTGATGACTGGGCACCACGTATTGCAAAAGGCAAAGATGTGCTACTTGACCACGCAATCAATGGTTTCAACGCGATGCCTCCTCGCGGTACCTGTATGGACTGTAGCGATGACGAAATCGCCGCAGCGATTGATTTTATGATCAAGTAAAAAATCGCCGTGCGGGGGGAGTTAATTCCCCCTGCAAATGGCGTGTCATGTCGCAGAATTTAAGACAATTATCACCATAATGTTATTAAAATTTTGCACTTGACCCCCCATTGTAAAAATGAAAATATAAGAACAATAAATAGACAATAATAACTCTTGGTTTCATCATTGGAAGATCCCAGCGTCTTAGTTCGCAAACTGACTCGGAAAAATCGCCGTTTAGAGTCCTTGCTGAAAAAATACAAACAAAACTCGCACTTGCAGCATGCCTTGATCCAATTATCAGAGCAGGCCAGTACGGTTGCGGAGTTGACGCTGCTGTACCCCGCGATTCACAACATATTAGAGCAATATCTACCCAGTAAAAGCTTTTATGTCGTATTACAGAACCAGTTCACTCAGGGTCTGGAACTGTCTTATTTTGTTGATGAAAAAGATGGCATCTCAGTGCCATTGCACGAGGCAAATCACTTTAGCCAGGGGATCACCGGTTACGTCTTTAAAAATCGACAAACCTTGTATCTTAAGCGCCAACAAATGGAGCAAATGAGTGCTCAGGGTCTGTTTAAAGCACTGGGAACCCAAGCTGAGCATTGGGTGGGCGTGCCTATTTTCCGAGAAAAAACCATCATAGGTGTGATGGTCTCGCAAAATTACTCTTCGGATCAGTTTTACAGCGAACAACAAGTCGAGCTGCTCGAAGTCATGTCTTTATATCTGGCAACGGCAATTGAGCGCGTTAAAAAACGCGAGCTGCTAGAATCCGAGGTAAAAATTCGAACCCGAGCTCTGATGCAGAGTAATGAGGCACTTAATACCGAAATTGAGCAACGTAAACGGGCGCTGGAACGACAGCAGATCCTGTTTAAGATAGCAGAGCTGGCCACCCAGTTCAGTGATATCGACGATGTTTACCAGCAAGTCCACCAGATCATGCGTTCCATTACTTTTGCCGATAACCTCTTTATTGCGCTGCATGACAAAGAATCTAACTGGCTAACTTTCCCGTACAGCGTAGACGAGATGACAGACTACAAACCTCGTCCGTTTGCCAATGGCTATAGTGAGCTAGTGATCACCACTGAGCGCAGTCAGCTGATCGACACCAAGCGAGCTCAGGTCCTGATAGACAATGAAATCGTCAAACGGCCCAACAATTATCAGCTAAAGAACGCAGCCACCAGTTGGCTTGGCGCCCCCCTGAAAACGGCAAAAGGGGTTATAGGGCTGATTGCTTGTCAGGCCTATAACCATGAGTACGAATATAATCATGAAGATGTTGAATTAATTTCATTTGTCTCGAATCAGATTGCCTCGGTTTTACAAACCCATTTGGCCAATCAGGCCCTCAAAGCCAGTAATCTGGAGCTGGAACATCGGGTGGCTGAAAAAACCAAAGAACTGCGTCAGACTAATTTGCATTTACAGATGCAAATTGAGGAAAGAAAGAAAATTGAGCAGCAGCTTTATCATGATGCCCATCATGATCCGCTGACCACGTTACCAAACCGTTTGCTGTTTCTCACTCAGCTCGAGAAAACCTTACAAAAATACCAGCGTTACCCGGAAAATAATTTTGCCGTTTTATTTATCGATCTCGATAAATTTAAAGACATCAACGATGAACTCGGCCACCAGGCTGGCGACCAGTTTTTAATCTGGGTCAGTAAAGCATTTGCCGAGTGTATTCGTGAACACGACTTGCTGGCACGACTGGCGGGAGATGAGTTTGTGATCCTGCTGGATCATCTGAGCGATCGCCAACAGGCCGAAGACGTCGCCAAGCGTCTGATCAGGGTAATGCAGCAGCCTTTCTGTATGAAGGGTGTATGCATGCAAAGTGGCGCCAGTATTGGTATTACCTATAGCAACAAAGATTACAAAAATACCGACGAAATTATTCGCGATGCCGACGCAGCCATGTACTATGCCAAAAATGCAGGCCGGGGACGGTACGAGTTTTATCACCCGCTACTCAGCGCGGCCAGCACGCAAAGTAAGCAAACCGAGTATCACCATCTCAGTGCACTGCCAGTTCACTTCCGCAGTACCGAGATCGTTAGTATGGCCAATCATGGTCAGCAAATCGTCATGCTGGAAGCGTTTGGCGAACACCCTGTTCTGGGCAGTACCAGCTTCGATATCCTTAAAAAGTTTGCTGCTGCTAAAGATGAGCAACTAAAAATTGAAATGCAGCTGCTTACTCAAGCGCTTGAGCAGGCCAGCAGTATTGCCAAAAACAGTGACATCGATGTGTTATTTGCCTGTTCCTGTGCCATTTTAGAAAGCGCCACATTTAGTGAGCTGAAACAACTTCTGAGCCCCAGAGCCAGTAACTTATGCTTGTTATTTGATGAAAATGAGATCCGCTATGCCTCAAGTATGCAGCTCGAAAATCTCAAGGAGCTGTGTAGCCTGGGCATTGCGGTTGGACTCAACGATTTTGCCAAAGATCGCTGCGATCTGGCGCTGGTCAGTCATATTGATTTTAAATATCTGCTACTCAGTTCAACATTCAGCAAACGTGTTTTACAGCAAAATAGCTATGATGTGCAGCTACAAGGGATCCTGGCGGTTACCGCATTGAAATCGATTCAGGTTATTGCTAAAGGCCCGGCGATCCTGAACTTCAGAAGCCTGCTGGAGCGCCACGGGCTCAGTTTGTTTTTTGGTAAGCAGCAAAGCTTGACTGGTGCCAGCCAGAACGAAACCCGTTCCGCTCACGAGTCGTTACCGCTTTAACATGGCCCGAAGATTTGCCACTCGGGCCTGACCTTTCTCCATACGCTCGGCCTGTGACTGCACGGGCTTTTTACCCTCACTTTGAATGTCATCCTGCGGCATTTCCTGCACAAAGCGACTGAGTTCCGGGGTGATCTGCTCACCGAACTGACGACGGCTCCTGGCATACGTCATGGTCAATGTCTGCTGTGCACGAGTTACGCCTACATAGGCCAGACGACGTTCCTCCTCCACATTGTCTTCGTCGATGCTGGTCTGGTGTGGCAATAAGCCTTCTTCCATACCGACCATAAAGACGTGGGGATATTCCAGTCCTTTCGAGGCATGTAAGGTCAGCAGTTGCACTGCATCGCTGTCGTCTTCTTCTTCGTTACGCTCAAGCATGTCTCGTAAAGTTAGCTTACTGACCACCTCAGGTAAGGTCATGGGTGGATTGTCGGCATCGCCCGTGAGCATGTCGCTGATCCAGCGATACAGTTCAGACACGTTCTTCATGCGCATTTCGGCGGCTTTGGCGCTGGGCGACGACTCATACAAATAGGCTTCGTAATTAATCTCCCGCACCATGTCCTTCACGGCTTCCAGGGTATCTCCGCGGGTTGCCCTGTCACTCAGCTCCACCACCCAGCGGGCAAACCCCATCAGGGCGTTCAGACCACGGCCACTAAGGCGCTGCGGCAGCTCAGGTTCAAAACAGGCAGCAAACAAACTGATATGTTTATCATTGGCCAGGCTACCCAGCTTTTCTAATGTCACCGGTCCGATCTCACGGCGCGGGGTGTTTACAATCCGCAAGAAGGCATTGTCGTCGTCCTGATTCACCAACAGACGCAAATACGCCATGATATCCTTAATCTCACTGCGGGCGAAAAATGACATTCCGCCACTGATCTTATACGGAATACGGTTGGCCATCAGGGCTTTTTCGAATACCCGGGCCTGGTGGTTACCCCGATACAAAATGGCGTAATCTTTGTAACTGGTACGCTTCATAAACTTATGGGAGATGATCTCCGCCACCACCCGCTCGGCTTCATGCTCTTCATCGCGAGTTGGGATCAGCCGCAGTGGATCCCCATACCCCAGCTCACTGAATAGTTTTTTATCGAACTCATGGGGGTTATTGGCGATCAGAATGTTCGCCGCCTTAAGGATCCGTCCGGCACTGCGATAGTTTTGTTCCAGCTTAATCAAACGCAGCCCCGGAAAATCTTTGCTCAGCAGCACCAGATTTTGTGGCTTTGCGCCACGCCAAGAATAGATGGACTGGTCGTCATCCCCAACCACGGTAAAGCGGGCACGTTCGCCCACCAACAATTTTACCAGCTGATACTGGCTGGTGTTGGTATCCTGATATTCATCCACCAGCAGGTAGCGAAAACGCGCCTGCCAGCGCTCGCGCACTTCGACTGAGCTGTTTAATAACAAGGTTGGGATCATGATCAGATCGTCAAAGTCCAGCGCATTATAGGCTCTGAGCTGGGTCTGATAACGCGCATAAAGCTGGGCAAACAGTGCTTTTTGCGCTTCACCGGCTTCGCGAATGGCGCGCTCGGGCTGGATCAGTTCATTTTTCCAGTTGCCAATTTGCATTTTCAGCAGATTGAGCAGATCTTTGTCACGATCCAGCTCTTTTTCGGTCAGTTCGGCCAGCAGCTGATGCGTATCCTGATCGTCAAACAAGGAAAAACCGGGCTTGTAACCCAGCGTTTTTACTTCTTTTTTGATGATCTCCAGTCCCAGTGTGTGGAAAGTGGATACCCATAACCCTTTGGCTTCTTGCTTACCCAGCGTCTGCGATACCCGTTCACGCATCTCCTTGGCGGCTTTATTGGTAAAAGTCACCGCCGCAATGTTACGTGCTTTGTACTCACATTTCTGCACCAGATAGGCAATTTTATTGGTGATCACCCGGGTTTTACCTGAGCCGGCTCCGGCCAGTACCAGACAGGGTCCGCTGATATACTTAACGGCTTCGTCTTGTTTCGGGTTCAGTTTCATAATCTGTGATCACCTTTAGTCAATAAGCTGCTAAGTTTACCGTAATGCTCAAGTGGATCCCAAGCGCTTTTAACCGGTGACCGCTTTAGGTAAGATAGAGACAATAATCAAGCTTAGAGGCCAGCCCATGATCAACCCAGCAAAAATTGAAGAAATCGCCAAGCAGATCTCCAGTAACATGCCACAAGGTGTAAAAAATCTGGCAGATACCTTTGAAAGCAAAACCAAACAAGCCATTCAAAATAAATTGGCAGAAATGGATTTTGTCAGTCGTGAAGAATTTGATATTCAGAGTAAAGTGCTGATCAAAACCCGTGAAAAGCTGACAGAGCTGGAGGCCAAAGTGGCTGAACTGGAAGCTAAACTGGCTACTCAGAATAACGACCAGCCAGAGCAGTAATATCTACAGCTGGTATCGCTTAGCAAGGTCTACCAGGGCCCGCTCGTAGTGCGCTGCCAGTTGCTCTTCATACTCAATCTGCGTGTTGAGCTCCTTCAGCAATCCATCTGCCAGACCATACACCCAGCCATGAATGGTTAGTTTCTGCCCTCGTGCCCAGGCATCTTGTACCACATTGGTTCGACACACATTGCGCACCTGTTCGATCACATTGAGCTCACACAGGGCATCGCAACGCTGATCAGGGTGGATCTCATTGAGCATCGCCTGATGCATTTCTTTGACATCACCAACATGGCGCAGCCAGTTATCGATCAGACCCAAGCGCGCATCTTCCAGCGCAGCGCGAACACCGCCACACCCATAATGCCCCACAATCAGTACATGCTCTACTTTTAATACCTCAATGGCATACTGCATCACAGATAAGCAATTATGGTCGGTATGCACCACCACATTGGCCACATTGCGATGAACAAATAGATCCCCCGGCATTAAGTCGACAATCTGATTGGCGGGTACCCGAGAGTCGGAGCAGCCAATCCACAGATAATTGGGGTTCTGCTGCATCGACAGCTTGGCAAAAAACTCCGGGTTGTTGGTCTGAGTCTGTTTCGCCCACTGGCGATTGTTGTTGAGCAAGTGTTGCAGCTGGCTGTCAGACTGACACATGGCTTTTCCTTATTCTACTGATTGACACCGCGTAGCCTGAATTAAGATATTTCTTGGTGTCAGTGATTTATGACAAAATTCTGAGAGACTGACATCATACCCGGCCTGTTCAAGATATAATACCCTGTCGAGCACCAGCCACAGTTCTATCGCGCGGCGAAAGGCATGGCGTACCAGCTCGATACGCTCTGTGATGCGCTGACGTGCACGCCCTTGCGCCAGGTAATGGTCAGCATCAAAGTGTGCCGGTAAGTCTAGCTGTTTTTGGTCTGCCGCCCAGTGACAGAAATCAACAAACGACCCGGAAAAAATCGCCTTATTTACAGAGGGCACACTCAGATATTGAGTATCACCTGTCACATCACGACGCAGCGCATCAAAGGCCAGTCGCCACTGCACCTCCCGCTTGCGCACCTTAGCCACTCGACCCGGCGCGGTGACCGTTTCCTGCAACGCCAACTTCATGTCACTGTGTGACAAACTGAGTATGCTCTGTGCGGCAGCATCGCTCATCGCCTGGTAGGCAGGTTCAGTAAACAGATGATAACAACAGGGTGACAGGCTGATCTGCTCACACCCTGCGGCGCAGGCCTGTGCCATAAAAGTTTGATGCAAACGACCACACGCATGCAGCGCAACCGCCTGTTGTTGTGGTTTAAAATAATGCTCGATGGGGTCTTTAAGTACGTCGGCACAATGAAAGGTCATGGCCAGACCTTGTTGTTGTGCACTGTGTTGCCCCTGCTGACACAAGGCAGCCTGCAACTCCACGCTGTCAACATGCACAGCACCCTGATATGCCAGCAGGCGCCCTAAATGGCCTTTGCCTGCACACCATTCAAGGACAGGTAATTTTGTCTGGGCTATCTGACCGACAAAGTCTTGTAACTGCGTCAGCTTACGACCTTTGATGCCATTGCTGAGCCAGAAGGGAAACTCTGGCCGACTCGCTGGCTCCAGTGTCAGTGCCGTCAGTGTTGGTAGCTTGGACAACCCAGAAATGTACGGCGCCAGAAACGACAACAACGCTGCCGGCTCTTGGTCCAGTGCCGTCACTTCCTCGTCACTCAGCGACAGCAACGTACTTTTGAGTTCAGGCCAGGGAATATCAGTATGATCGAAAGCCAGCAACTGCCAGTACTGACGGGAGTCCGCAAGCAGAGCATCCAGGGCTAAAAACTGAGAATGAAAGGAACTGCGCATACAAGTCACCGGCACCGAACAAAACAAAGGGCGCTCATTGTATGCGCTCGCGCCCCGCGCGCAAAGCACTGACCGTCATTTTAGGGTAAAACGCCGATGGCGGAAAAAAATCAGGTGTATGTACATGGGCACACAAATCACTGTCACTATCACCGCTAAGGTCAACATCCACGACCAGCTGGTTTCTTCCTGATCCGGCTCGGTATATATAAACTGATGCTTTTGTTCGTGAAACAGAGCAAGATCGAGTCGGTAGAGCTGCGCAATCCACAACCAGCGAGCCTGCGACATTGCGCCCAGTGCAATCCCGGGGGCTTTAATAAAAGGCATCAGTTTGTCGGCCTCATTGGCCAACGCTTCAATACTCTTACCCGTTGCATACGCCGTCTTTGTCACTGCAAGCGCTTCGTCCGGGTTACTCATAGCATAGCGCCAACCCTGCAAAGAAGCCCGACGAAAGCGCGCCACGGTGTCAGGTCGGTAGTTCAGCACATCTTCAGAGGTAAACAAGATATCGGCATACACATTCAGACCAAAGTGTTTTGGGCAGATCTGCCGTGTCGCCACGCCTTGCTGCGCAAGTTTATAGGGTTCATTTGAAATATAAACCTGCAAGGCATCAAAGCGCCCGGCAATAAAGTCTTTTATGGGCTCTAACCCGGCATAGAGTGGCAACTGAGTCACGTCAATCCCGGCGCGTTCCAGCATGACAACCAGTTCAGCCCCCTCGACCCTACCCAAATGACTGATTTTTTTTCCTACAAAATCTTTGGGTACATAAATGTCGCTCTCGGCGCGAACCATCCAGCAATAGGGAGAAGACTGAAACACCGCTGCCAGTGCAACCAAAGGCTTGCCCCTCAGACGTTGCTGTAAAATACCTGAGTGCGTTACACCAAACTGTGCCTGTCCCGACAAGACTTTAAATTGCTCATCCGGGTTATCCGGATCGGCTGCTACGATTTTGACATTCAGCCCCTGCTGGCGATAGAAGCCTTTTTTTTCTGCCATATAGTAACCAGCAAACTGGAACTGATGGGTCCATTTAAGTTGTAGCGTCACGTCTTCCAGTGCGGCGAGCATATCACACCACAGCAGCAAGACTGCCAACACTAAAGGGGAATAACTCATTGTGATATGCGCCCGGAGCCTGCCTTGTTACAACTATAGAAGGCACCGGACGGATTGCAATACTAGCTGACGCGACGGTCTGCCTGTGGGATATCGTGCTGAAGATACTGTTTAAAACACGGATTATCTGTTTCTTCCTGATACTGGTAACCCAAACGTTGCAGGTGCTCATCAAAGCACACACTGTCCTGCGCACCCAGTTCAAACGCCGCCAGTACATTACCCTGCGCTGCACCATGGTTACGATAATGAAATAGCGTGATGTTCCAGTTGCTGCCAAGGGTATCTAAAAAGCGCGCCAGTGCACCGGGATATTCAGGAAACTCAAATCGAAACAACCGTTCGCTCAGGGCCACGGGCGGTTTACCCCCAACCATATAACGAATATGCAGCTTCGCCAGTTCATTATCAGACAAATCAGTAAACTGATAATTCGCTTCACTCAGGCTGGTTTTAAGCTCCTGTAACTCCTGCTCACCACCGCGTAAACCGACCCCCGCAAAGATCTGTGCGGTGTCGCCACCGGCGTAACGATAGTTGAACTCAGTGATTGCCCGGCCAGACAAAGTGTGACAAAAGCGTTTAAAGCTGCCTTTGGATTCCTCTATGGTCACACCCAGCAACGCTTCACTGCGTGCACCCAGTGCCGTGCGCTCAGCAATATACCGTAAGCGGTCAAAATTCAGATTCGCGCCGGATAGCACCGCAGCCAGTGTTAAGCCCCGCTCGTCGCGCTCCTGACACCACTTTTTAAGCCCGGCCGTGGCCAGTGCCCCGGAAGGCTCAGCGATGGCGCGGGTTTCAACGAAAATATCCTGTACCGCCGCGCAAATTTCGTCTGCGCTGACCGTGACCACGTCATCACAAAACTGCTCGGCCAGACGAAAAGTCTCACTGCCAATGCGTTTCACCGCCACACCATCAGCAAAGCTGCCGACTCGCTCCAGCTCCACCGGCCGCCCGGCTTCCAGTGCCGCTTTCAGACAGGCACTTTCCTCGGCTTCAACACCCACCACGCGGATCTCGGGGCGCAACGATTTAATGTATACGGCCATACCGGCCAGTAAGCCTCCGCCCCCAACGGGCACGAATACCACATCCAACTGATGCAGCTGTTGCATCAGCTCGCGTGCAACGGTCCCCTGGCCTATGATCACGTCTTTATCATCAAATGGTGGTACAAACACACCGCCTTCCGATTTACATAAAGACTGAGCGTACTCCTGCGCGGCATCAAAATGATGACCATACAAGACCACTTCTCCTCCCTGGCTGCGTACCGCATTGACTTTTATCTCTGGTGTCGTCACCGGCATCACTATGATGGCTCGATGACCCAAATGAGCGGCGCTTAACGCCACCCCCTGAGCATGATTGCCGGCTGAGGCCGTCACGACCAGACTATTTGCGGGCAGCTTGCTCAGCTTGTGATATGCACCACGTAATTTAAACGAATAAACCGGTTGTTGATCTTCGCGCTTGAGCCAGATCTGATGTCCGAGCCGGGCGGAAAGCCCGCTCAGCTCACTGACCTCGGTCTCCCGGACCAGTGGCGATACATTGGCCTGCACAACAGCACGAAAATAATCGAGCTCTTTTGCCACCATAATTAACTCAATGCCTCCAGCTTCTCGAAATCGCGTACCGCACCTTTGTCTGCACTGGTCGCCAGCAGGGCATAGGCCTTCAGAGCGGGGCTCACATAACGCTGACGATCCAGCGGCTTATAAGCCATTTTCCCACGGCCGTCTTGCTGTTCTTTACGTGCTTGCAGCTGCTGTTCATCCAGTAGCACGTCAATGCTGCGTGCAGGAATATCAATGCGGATCATATCGCCGTTTTCCACCAACGCCAGCGCACCGCCACTTGCGGCTTCTGGTGAGGCATGGCCAATCGACAAGCCAGACGTGCCACCAGAGAAGCGGCCATCGGTTAACAAGGCACAGTCTTTATCCAGCCCCATAGATTTGAGGTAGCTGGTCGGATACAGCATTTCCTGCATACCCGGCCCACCTTTGGGGCCTTCGTAGCGGATCACTACTACATCACCTTTTTTCACCTTGCCACCGAGGATCCCCTCTACGGCATCATCCTGAGATTCAAACACCACAGCTGGGCCTTCAAAGCACAGCATGTCATCATCCACCCCGGCACTTTTCACGATACAGCCATCCAGCGCCAGGTTGCCGGTCAGCACCGCCAGACCACCGTCCTGACGAAACGCGTGTTCAACACTGCGAATGCAGCCGCCCTCACGATCCAGATCCAGCTCATCCCAGCGACACTCCTGACTCATAGCTTGTGTGGTGCGTACGCCAGCGGGACCTGCACGATAGAAGGTTTGCGCACGCTCATTACTCGGATCGGTGGCATCCCAACGTTTAATGACCTCGCCAAGGGTGCCACCTGCCACATGGCCTACTGCTAAATCGAGTTTGTCGGCTTTGGCCAGTTCATTCAGAATCGCCATGATGCCACCGGCGCGGTGGACGTCTTCAATATGATATTGCTGAGTTGCCGGTGCCACCTTACATAAGAAAGGCGTGGTACGAGATAAGCGATCGATGTCGGCCATATCAAATTCGACCCCACCTTCGATGGCTGCCGCGAGCAAATGCAGCACGGTATTAGACGAGCCCCCCATGGCAATATCCAGGGTCATGGCATTGGTAAACGCAGCCTGGTTAGCAATGTTACGCGGCAGTGCAGCCTCATTGTCTTTGCCATAATAATCTTCGCACAACGCCATGATGCGCTTTGCGGCCCCTTCATATAAAAAACGGCGATCGGCATGGGTGGCCAGGGTAGTACCATTACCCGGTAATGCCAGGCCCAGTGCCTCTAATAAACAGTTCATAGAGTTGGCGGTAAACATGCCTGAGCAGGAACCACAGGTTGGGCAGGCCGAGCGCTCTACCTGCTCGGAGTCTTCGTCGCTGACACTGGGGTCTGCGCCTTTGACCATGGCATCAACCAGGTCGAGTTTGATGTCGATGTCGGCGAGGCGCGTTTTGCCCGCTTCCATCGGCCCACCCGAGACAAAGATCACCGGGATATTCAACCGCAGCGCCGCCAGCAGCATGCCTGGGGTGATTTTGTCGCAGTTTGAAATACACACCATGGCATCGGCGCAGTGGGCATTAACCATGTATTCTACCGAATCGGCGATGAGATCCCTTGATGGCAAAGAATACAACATGCCACCATGGCCCATCGCTATGCCATCATCGATGGCAATGGTATTAAATTCGCGCGGCACACCACCGGCATCCCGGATGGCATCGGCCATCAACTCGCTGAGTTGGTTGAGGTGCACGTGCCCGGGCACAAACTGGGTATACGAGTTCACCACCGCCACGATGGGCTTATGAAAATCACTGTCGGTCATGCCCGTGGCGCGCCAGAGTGCACGAGCGCCTGCTTGTTGTCTGCCTTCAGTGGTTGTTTTGCTGCGTAACTTTGCCATGTTGACCCCTTTTCCAGTTTGCGCTGCCTGGCTGGCAACGGCTTTCCTCATTCCAAAAAATGTTTGCCGGATCAGCCGATCCGGCGTGTATTTATTAACAGTGCCTGAGCCTATTCGTTTACGTAGTCCAGCCAGCCTTGTGGATCGTCACTTTGCCCTTTCACCAGATCAAAGTACGCCTGTTGTAACTCTGCGGTGATAGGTCCGCGTTTACCATCACCCACCTGAATTTGATCAACGCTACGAACAGGCACGACTTCGGCAGCGGTGCCCACCATAAAGAATTCATCCGCCAGATACAGACCTTCGCGGGCGATAGGCTCTTCTCTGACCTCATAGCCTCGGGCTCTGGCCAGGTGCATAATGGTGTCACGGGTTAAACCAGGCAAAATGCTCGCTGTCGCTGGCGGGGTATAGATGATGCCCTTGCGGATCACAAAAAGGTTCTCACCGGCGCCTTCACTCAGATAGCCGTTGACATCCAATGCAATGCCTTCAACATAGCCGTGACGTTTAGCTTCTGCCGTTATGAGCTGGGAAGACAAATAGTTACCGCCCGCTTTAGCTGCAGTTGGCATAGTATTGGGTGCAAGACGCTGCCAGGAGGAAACACATGCGTCCACACCATTCTCTAAACTGCCTTCGCCCAGGTAAGCGCCCCACTCCATTGCCGCAACAGTCACTTCCGCGCGGTGTGATTTCGGGTGTACACCCAGACCAACGTGGCCTAGAAAGGCAAAAGGACGCAGGTAAGCATTGGTGAAACCATTTTTAGCTACCGCGTCTTTACACGCCTGCATGATCTCTTCTTGAGTGTAAGGGATCTCGATGCGATAAATTTTGGCCGAATCAAATAAACGCTGAATATGATCCTTGAGACGGAAAATAGCCGGACCCTTTGGCGTATCGTACGCGCGGATCCCTTCAAATACGGAGCTTCCATAATGTATGGCATGACTGAGCACGTGCGTGGTAGCTTGCTCATAAGGGATTAGTTCGCCATTATGCCAAATGTATTGTGAAGTTTGTGTCATTGTTTAAAACCTTATTTATTATATTGCCTGCTGTAGTGTGTGCAGATCGACTGACTGCACTTCAACCAGCTTATTTAATTGTGACGTCAATAGATAGATGGGTTTGTCACTATCTACCGTCATTTTGACGTGAAATAACTCTTCGTGGCCCTGAAGCTCCAATTGTGTCAGCCGAAACCCGCGATGACGGGCTACGCGCAAAAAACGCTCGACTGCGATGGCCTGGTTGTTTACCGCTACGGTGAGTTGATGTTTCATGGTGTTCGCTCCGTCAAAGGAAGTAAGTAAAATTAATCTTGCTGTTGCGATTGCGTCAGCATTTCATGGTTTGCAGCGCCCGGCGGTACTAATGGCCAGACATTTTCTTTGTCGTCGATGCAGGCATGCAATATATAAGGGCCCGTTGAAGCCAGCAGCGCATCGACCGCTCCATCGACCTCATCCGCGCGGGTGATGGTCTGTCCCGGAATACCGAACACCGCAGCCAGCTGGACAAAATCCGGGTTATCCGACAGATTGGTCTCACTGTAGCGGCCATCAAAAAAGAGCTGCTGCCACTGGCGTACCATGCCCAGGCGCTGGTTATCGAGAATGACAATTTTGACCGGTAAGTTATTGCGTCGTATGGTCGCCAGCTCCTGTATATTCATCATGATAGAGCCATCGCCGGATACCGTTATCACCATGTCTTCAGGACGAGCAACCTGAGCACCTATGGCAGCCGGTAAACCAAACCCCATGGTGCCTGCGCCGCCACTACTCAGGTGATTACTTGGATGGCTGAATCGCATATGTTGTGCCACCCACATCTGGTGTTGACCCACATCACAACACACCACCCCCGTATCCGGCATCAAACGGCTTAAGCGGTTCAGCAGATAAGGAGCATATACCTTGTCACCAGGGTAGTCATAACGCCATGCATGTTGCTCAGCCAGCGCACTGATATGGGCACGCCAAGATGCAGGAGCTACCTCCCCTTGTAATAGCGGCAATGACACTTTCAAATCAGCAATCAGTGAAGCAGCCACAGGTTTACGCTTACCCACTTCAGCCGGGTCGATGTCCAGGTGGATCACTTTGGCCGCAGCGGCAAACTTCGCCAGATTGCCCGTTACCCGATCGTCAAAGCGCGCGCCAATACAAACCAGCAAATCACACTCCTGCACTGCCAGGTTTGCAGCCTGACCACCATGCATGCCCAACATCCCCAGATCGTATGCATACTCAGGCTTCACGCTGCCCAACGCTTTGAGTGTCGACACCGCTGGCATCTGTGTACGTTGCAAAAAAGCCATTAGCTCGGCCTGTGCATCTGCACTGTGAACGCCTCCGCCCACATAAGCCACCGGCTTTTTCGCCTGCGCCAAAAGCGCATTGGCTTTGTCCAGCTCAAAACTCGACAATGGCGTTGGCTGATACGCTTCGGCTTGCCAGGCAGTCACAGGAACCTGGGCCTGCTGAATGTCTTTCGGAATATCCACCAACACCGGACCTGGGCGGCCTGACTGCGCAATATGCATGGCCTGCTGCAGCACTTCTGCCAAATCTTCACCGCGTTCAACCATGAAACTGTGCTTAGTACAGGATAGCGACATACCCAGTACATCAACCTCCTGAAAGGCATCAGAACCAATCGCGGCAGTAGGCACCTGACCGGTGATAGCCAGTAGCGGTACCGAGTCCATCATGGCATCGGCCAGAGCAGTCACCAGATTGGTTGCGCCTGGGCCTGATGTCGCAAAACAGACGCCCAGCTTACCTGTGCTTCTGGCGTAGCCAACCGCTGCAAACCCGGCGCCTTGTTCATGGCGAGTCAGATAATGCTTCAGTGGCGCACCGTATAGCGCATCGTAAATCGGCATGATGGCTCCACCCGGATACCCGAATACCGAACTCACCCCTTGTTTTACCAACATGTCTATTACCAATTGTGCGCCTGTCATTGTTTTGCCTATTGCCCTTTGTCTTTGAATTTGGCCCTAAAACGAAAAAGCCCCCCGAACTTCTCAGTGCGGGGGGCTTTTTGCTAATACTTTTTAAACAGCACTAACCAGCCCCCGCGGTAATAATAATCACCACGTTGATAATCACGACTAGTAGAGAAACTGTTTTCATCATGTCACTGCTCTTTTAATAAAACCGAATACGTTGCACGCGCTCGAAGCGCTCCTGTGTGCTCTTTTTTTATTAGTAACCCGTGAGCGGCTAACAAGTCAACCCTCAAAACTATGCTAATTAGAGAGTGTTCTCGAGTTGATTTTGAAAATAAATCTAAAATACCGAACTTTTGAGAATAAAAAATGCCAATTTAAAAACTCACCTCACCTTAAAGCCAAAGAGAGTATTTTTTCTCACACGATTCATCCTTACGCGTAACAACATTAAATTTTTATGATTTACTCCGGGAATTGATTATGATGTACCCACTTTAATCGTATTCGGAGGGAGCCATGCCCCATCTTACTCGCCTGACCCTGCTGTTCTTTGTGCTCGTTGTCTCACTACTCAGTCACCCTGTCACAGCAAAACCAGCTCTGTGGAGTGTGGAAAAAAACGGCGTTACCTCTTATTTATTTGGTACCGTTCATGTTGGTGACGCGTCTATGGAGGGGTTAGATAAACGCCTCAAAATAGCCATAGCCAACAGCCAAACTGTGGTGGTCGAGCTAAACACCAAAGCCATCACCGCAGCACAGCTACAGCGCAGAACTTTGCCATTCATGCTGCTTGAACAAGGGCAGACACTAAGAACCAATTTGACACCCGAAACCTACAAACAAGTTGAGCAGTATTTATCAGCACGTGACATCAAGATAGAGCTGTTCAATCATTATCAACCCTGGTTTGTGATGCTCACTATTTTACAACTGGAGTACACCAAAGCAGGCTTCGGTGAAGAATTTGGCATTGACGGGCAAGTCATAGAGTATGCAACTCAGCTCAACAAGCCAATCATGGAGTTGGAAAGTCTTGAGCAACAGCTCACCATATTCACTGCGCTAAGCACGCAAAGTGACGCCATGATAGTCGACACACTCAAGCAGGTTAAAGACTTTGACCACTACTTCACCAAGATGCTCACGGCATGGAAAAAAGGCGATTATCAACAGCTTAATGAGTTTTATGATATGAGCTTTGATGACACTCAGTACGGCCAACAGGCAGAGCAAGTCATGCTTATTCAGCGTAACAATGCCTGGGTGCAAACGCTCACACCCAAGCTCGTCAACAACGCCCACTTTATTGCTGTCGGTGCACTACACTTGCCCCAGGAACATGGCTTGATCAGTCAATTCCAAAACCAAGGTTTCAAGGTGCAACGCATCTATTAACCATCTGAAAAGCGACTTTTTTGAGTCGCTTTTAAACCTTTGGGCTTTCGTGTGCGTCACACAGATATCAATACGACACCAACAAAGGACAACAGGATGAGAAGCAATCTGATCACTGCCGCACTACTGATACTGAGCGCAACAACTCAGGCTAATGAAACACGCACGTTAACCCATTCCTTCGACATAGCTGACAGCTCAGAGCTGGAAATTCAGTTTCCGATAGGCAAGCTGAAAACGATGAGTCATTCAGGTAAAACGATCGATGTAACCATTGAACTGGAGCCCGCCGAACACGATATAGACTGGTTGCCAGACGCATTGGCTGACGTACAGTTAGACAGCCGCCGCGAGGGGGATGACCTGAACCTGAGCATCAATAATAAGTATGTAAAACAAAGCTGGATAGTTAAAGTCCCAGACTCAATGGAGCTGGATATCGAGATTGACGTAGGTAACGTCAAACTCCTCGGTTTGCGCAATGACGCAGATGTTGAAATTGGCGTTGGCAATGTCAATATTGAGACTGCGGCTGGCGATTTTCGTCGGGTACGCTTCGATGCCGGCGTAGGGAAAACGCGCTTATCTGACATGCCAGGAGAGGTTGATACCGAGCGCAACATGGTAGGTGAAACGCTGCGTTATCGCGGTAAAGGCGAGCACAGCATTGATGTTGAAGTCGGTGTTGGCAACATCACTTTGCGCCGTTAGCAGACAAGATTTTAATCAGAGCCCGCTCCAGGGCATCCTGCTCCACTGGCTTAAACAAATAATCGGTCGCGCCCAGCTGCATGGCCGATTTAATTGCCTGCTCAGAGGTATTGGCCGTCAGCACCAGAATAGGAGTCGACAGTGCCAGCGTCTGACGAATTTCTTTTATTGCTTTAAACCCATCCATGATCGGCATATTCAGATCCATCAGAATGACATCGAAAGACTGATGAGCCAGTACCTCAATTGCTTGTCCACCGTGGCTGGCATGGATACTGGTTAACTCCAGACTCTCAAGCATTTTTTCGATGATTTTGGCATTCAGCAGATTATCCTCAACCAGTAAGACTTTGCAGCGGGTAATACCGTGCACCTGCTCTGGCTCAGGGAGGCGCTTCAGGGGTACACTCAATGACGCTTTGGTGCCATGAGGCTGACGGGCAACAAACGTTAACTCACCAGACATAATTGCCAATAGTAAATTGCAGCGTGCCAGACCCAGTTGTAAACCCTGGAAGTGGTGTCTGTCTGAGTTATTTTCTGAGGGAGGCGCATTCACACGCGCCATATTAAAGCCAGGCCCGCTGTCTTCTACTTCACAATAAAAGCGCCAATTTAACTCGTCCTCTTCACAATTAACCGGCTCAACCCACGCCGTCAAACTCACTATGCCCTGGTCGGTAAATTTTACCGCGTTGTCAAGCAACTGGCCTATAACCCAGCTCAAACGTTCGTGATCACATTCAAAAATTTTCTCGGCGTGACTGCTCACGTGATAGCTAAAATCCAATCCTTTTTCTTTTGCCAGTAGACGATAAGTGGCGATGGATTGCCCCAGCGTATCAGTTAAGCGCGCCGGATGAAAATTGAGTTCAGGTTGCTGTTCGTCAGACAATCGATTGTAATCTTCCACAGAGGCGATCAGGGCTTTCAATTGCTGTGCCGCCTTATTGGCCTGCGCCAGATACCCTTCACGCTGAGACTCCTGATATAAGTGTAAATATCCCAGTACCGCCTGCAAAGGCGTGCGTAATTCATGGCTGGCGCGGGCCAGGAACATAGCCCGGCTTTGGTTGGCATGTTCTGCTTTCAGACGCGTTTGCTGTAAGCGCTCGATTGCGCTGGCAATACTGCGCTCCATTGGAAAAAAGATCCACTTGATCTCAGCAATAAGCAACGTCAGCCCCACCAACCACATCAGTAATTGCAGATTTCTCAGTTTCTCGATCTTCTGGTTGGCTGATTGTTCGAACAACAACACAGCATGATCTAAATCTTGCAGCAGCAACTGAGAGCGGGTATGGATCTCCTGGATCTGGTCCGGGCTAGGTTGCTCAGCGGTGCTTGAAAGCAAAGATAAATACTGATTTAACTGGGTGTTCAAATCCCCAGGCTGCTCAAAATACCAGGCAGACAGTTCGGCGTTCAGATGCACAAAATCCTCGCCATCACGCATAGTCAAAAAGTCGTGGTTACTTTGTAGCAGCTGCAACGCGTTGCTCAAAGCCTGAAGGTCAGCAGCAACATTGCGCTCACGCATAATGATCACATATTCCAAATGCAACGCCGCTTTTTGCGATAGCATGCGCTGCATACCAGCAACATTGATCACCCTGGCAGCCTGCTTTTGCTGGTCCAGTAAATACAGGGTCAGGCCGGTTGTCATGGTCAGTAACAGCAACATAATAACCAGCGCCACCAGGTATTTCAGGCGATAGCGTGTAACCAGATTGTTCAAATCATCCCTCCACTTGCCAGTCGATTCGTCCAGACTCCTGACTCATTCCCAGTTTAGATTAAATTTCAAACTTTTGCCGACGGCGACTTGACACCCAGACGGCCAAAATGTTTCAATGCGCCCGTACCCTATTTTATCCAGACGGCCATACATACAAGATGTATGGGTGTCTTAGGGCTGGAAGAGGTGCGTTATTCAGGTATTTGAGTGGAGGAGAGCAAACTCCCGAGAAACTCAAAGAGGGGAATTAACGCCGAGAAGTATTGTGTTTTGCTTACACTGTGCTTCGGGCGACTGGGCTGAATCCCAGCGACTGTCACCAACACATTTGGTGGAGAGCTTCTGGTCTTAGAAACAATATGGCCAGCGGCCTATTCTTTTTAAGTCCATTGCTCTTCGAATTTTAAACGGTTCGGAGCGGGACACTTCCCTGACTACCGGACCAGCAAGAAGTTCGGTAGAGATGAAATCACACACTTTGCAACCTGAACAGTTATCTGACTACCCGTTATGGACGGCTTTAGTTACGCCTTTTGATGCGTACGATCAGGTCGATTACCACAGCTTAGAGCAACTCGTTGCGCAGCAAGTCGAAGCAAACAATGGCATCTTGCTGTTGGGAAGCACCGGTGAGGGATTAGCCCTGACCCTTGCTGAACAACGAAAAATCGTTGAGTTTGTTTGTGCGTTGGAGCCACAAGTACCCATTATGGTTGCAGTTGGCGGCATCAACCTGTCAGCCCAGCTAGAGTGGGTTGAGTTTTGCAATACACAAAACATTGATGCCCTGCTACTGGGCTCCCCACTCTATGCCAAGCCCGGCGTAGTTGGCCAGACTCAGTGGTTCGATGCGCTACTGTGCGCCACTTCACTGCCATGTATGTTATACAACGTTCCTGGTCGCAGTGCCGTTGCCATTGCCCCTGAAGTGCTGACTAATCTGGCACATCATGACAATTTGTGGGCACTCAAAGAAGCCAGCGGTGACATTGCCACGTTTGAATCCTTCCGCCGTGCGCTGCCAAAACTGGCAATTTACAGCGGTGACGATGCTTTGCTTCCCTACTTTGCCCAGGCCGGTGCCGCCGGTTTGGTTTCTGTGGCAGCCAACGCCTGGCCTTCTCAAACCGCAGAGTTTGTGCGCCGCACACTCAGTGGCACCAGCCCTAACCTGTTTACCATCTGGGCCGACGCCATTAGCAGTCTGTTTACCGTTGCAAACCCCATCCCGGTTAAAACGCTCATGCATCTGCAAGGTAATTTGGCCACGCCTCACCTCAGGCCGCCACTGACGCATCTGGAACTAACCAATAATGCGGCTCTGAGCGCCGCCAACGAACAGATTTTATCCTGGAATTAAGAGAATCCCTATGACCTGGTCAACACTTTTAGATAATTTAGAAAATGGCTCACAACGTGCGGCAACCCAAGACGAACAAGGCAACTGGCATGCTAACGTCGAAGTAAAAGAAGGTATCCTGGCGGCATTTCGTGCGGGTCAGAACACCGAGTATCCAGGTGGCTTTGTAGACAAAGACAACCTGGCACCGCGTGGTTTCTCAGCCGGTGATGCGGTACGTATGGTCCCCGGAGGCAGTAGCGTACGCCGCGGTGCTTATGTCGCACCCGGCACCATTATTATGCCACCCGCTTATGTCAATATCGGTGCCTATATAGACAGTGGCACTATGGTCGACAGTCATGCATTGGTTGGCTCCTGTGCTCAAATAGGAAAGAACGTTCACCTCAGCGCCGCCGTACAGATCGGTGGAGTATTAGAGCCAGTCGGTGCCAGCCCGGTTGTTGTCGAAGACGATGCCTTCATTGGCGCGGGATGCGTACTGGTTGAGGGCGTAGTCGTGAAACAAGGCGCTGTGTTGGCACCTGGTGTTCGCTTGTCTGCCAGCATTCCGGTGTACGACTGTGTTAATGAGCGTACGCTGGACAAAGGCGAAGCCATTCCTCCGTTTGCCATTGTGATCCCAGGCTCACGCCCGGCTTCCAGTGACTGGGCCAAAGCCCAGGGGCTGAGCATGTCCTGCGCCTTGATAGTGAAATATCGTGACGAACAAAGTGATGCATCATTAGAACTCGAAGAGGTGCTTCGCTAATGTTGGCCTTGAGTACGCCTTTGCGCGAGCAACTTAATGCGCTGTGCACAGAGCAGGACAACTGTGACCTGGCAACGCCCTTTTTTGTCTATGATCTCGATGCGCTGCACGCCCATGTAAGCCGCCTTACCACCCAAGATGTGGTGAAACTCTGGTACGCGGTCAAAGCCAACCCTCTCTCCAGTGTGCTTAACACGCTAGACAAAGCAGGGTTCAACTTTGACGTTGCCAGCCGTGGCGAGCTTACACAAGTGCTGTCACAGGACATCGCAGCTGAGCGCGTACTCAACACCGGGCCGGCCAAGTCGCCAGCCCAGATCCAACATTTCCTCGATGCTGGCGTCACCACCTTTGTGGCTGAAAGCCTAAACCAGGTGCGCTGGTTAAACGATGCGGCACAACAACACCAAAAAACCTTAACTGTGTTGCTGCGTGTGCAATTGCGCTGGCCAGCAGGCGACAAAAACCCGCTTGGTGGCGACAGCCTGACCCCGTTTGGACTCGGATGTGAACAGTGGCAGCAACTCACGTTGAGCGACTATCCTGCACTGGACTTTGCGGGTCTGCATATTTTCCAGTGGGGCAATATGCTGGATGCGGCAAAGCTGGCCAGCTTATGGCAGCAAATGGTGCCGCCTCTGATGGCATTAAGTAAGCAACTAGGCATGACGCTGAGGATCCTCGATCTGGGCGGCGGATTAGGCGTGCCTTATGAACCGGAGCAGCAACCGCTTGACTGGGATCAGATTATCGACAGCCTGGCCGTCATCAAGGCCGAAGCAGGCGTGCAGGAGCTGTGGATGGAGTTGGGTCGCTATGCGGTCGCGCACTGTGGCTACTATCTGAACCCGGTTGTAGAGCAAAAAGAAAACTATGACGAACATCAGCTGATCCTTGCCGGCGGTATCAATCACCTGCTACGCCCGGCGGTAACCGGTCAGGCTTTTCCGGTCCAGGCACTGCGCGCATCTGCTGCCGCTGATCGCCAGTATCATTTGCATGGTCCCTTGTGTACCGCGCTGGATCACCTCGGGGCTCACCCCCTACCTGAGGACCTCGGGTATGGCGACTGGCTGATATTTGGCCAGTGTGGTGCTTATGGCTTTACCGAGAGTATGCCTTACTTTCTGTGCCATGAACTGCCGGCTGAATACGTCTTTAAGCAGGGCCAGTTGTACTGCATTCGTCAAAGCGAGCACGCCGACTATTATCTGAGGTAATCATGAACACAATTACACAGCAACATATCCAGGTTGGGGAAATTGCCAATGGTCTGCCATTGACCATTCCCGTATACCGCCTGCAGGGCGATGGCACAGGGCCAAACGTATACATCCAGGCAAATATGCATGGCGCTGAGGTGCAGGGTAATGCCGTGATCTATGCACTGCTGGAGCAACTGAAACATCTGACACTGGCCGGTGACATTACTCTGGTACCTTATGCCAACCCGATTGGCTGTAACCAGAAATCCGGTGAGTTTACGCTCGGGCGCTTTGACCCTATTACCGGGGTAAACTGGAACCGCATGTACTATGACCACAGTGCACAGGTGCAAACTTGTCTTGCAAAGTACAGCCAGGCCCCCGATGCAACGCTGATTGCGGCCTTTCGCGAACAACTATGCAAAGCAACCGATGCCTTACTTGATGCACCCGCACATACACTGAATACAGGCAAGCGAATTGCACTGACACTGCAAAAATTAGCCCATCAGGCAGACATTGTCTTGGATCTGCACACAGGTCCCATTTCGGCAAAGCACTTATATTGCCCAGAGTATGCTAAAGACAGCGCACGCTATTTTGATATTCCTCATGTACTGCTGATCCCCAATGAATTCGATGGGGCAATGGATGAAGCCAGCTTCTGTCCCTGGTGGCAGCTAAGTGATGCGCTAAAAGAACAAGGTCGTGACCTGCCCGTCCCCGTAGAAGCATTTACAGTTGAGCTGGGCTCTCAGGAAAAAATTGATCTCGATGAAGCCGTACATGATGCCAATAGCATCCTCAGTTACCTGACTCACAAAGAAGTGATAGCAGATGGCAACCATCAACCAAGAGACATCAAACGTTACGCCTGCGCACTCAAAGATTACCTGACTTATTACGCCCCCATGGGCGGCATGGTGGAGTATAAAGCGCAGCTTGGTGGGCACATTAAAGCAGGAGAGTGTATTGCGCGGATTTTGCGTATGGAGCAATACTTATCCGAAATGCCCCTGCACAGCCTGACATTGACACAAGATGCTATTGCGATACTGCATTTCGCTTCGGCCAGTGTTAATCAGGGCACTGAGTTATATAAATTTTTTACTAACTACTATGAACTGTAGTGGGGTCCTGCAGATAGGTCAGTACTCAGTTCGCGTAACGCACAAAACGAAGCAACGATTGCGTGAGAGTAGGTGAGCAAGCCCTCACTTGCTAAGGTGAGGCGGCAACACACGTTGCCGCCGCCCTTTTTATACCAATTTGCTTAATTAAGTGTTCTATTTTGAGGCGAGAAAACAGGGTCGATAACCAGGCAAAAATTTGCGAACTCATACCTTAGGTAAAGGTTCTAAATGAGAAATTTTTAACGCCGTTAGCGTCATATTTGCTCCTTCAAATTGAACAGGTATTAAGTGAAATTGGTATTAATCCGGCATACAGATTTCGTTACGAGCAGAGTAGCAGTCCCGGCCAGTAGGACAACCCAGAAAAACGGCAGTATCGCACCCAAACGAGTTACAAGCTGGATAGCCAGAGGCTCCGCCAGCAATATTCGGTGTCTGAGCCAATCCAAGCTGCTGGTTATTACTCAGTTGTTTTATACATTTTTTGTTCAGTGATATTTTCATGTCCATTTCCTTTTATGTAGTTTGCTCAATTAACGTACTGCCATATTGAATAAAAATCAACCAACCAATATCTTGACACAATACTTACGGTAAACTTTGTCCTTCTTAGTTTTCTCTACCATGATAAAATGAACGTTAATTGCTTTTGACTAAGGACTTCATCATCTATGAAACTCAGGATGCTCGCTTTCTTGTCTTTTCTGGCGTCCGCGCCGCTACAGGCCAGTGAACCGCAGGACCAGGATGACCTGGAGATAATAAAACAATGTGTACTGAACGAAATCATTGCCGGTGATCAACAACAAACCGTTGCCGAGCTCAAAATTTACTGCCAGCAACTACAAAAAACGAGCCTCAGTAAATTGGATCGCCGCATGGCGCGCGAGATGGTCACAGAGAATAACCGCAATGTGCTGACACCGCACAATCGCAACTATATCTTGCCGGTTACCTATGTCAAAAACCCAAATTCCAGGCCCTTTGATGGTCTGAAAGCCATTCAGGAAGAAGAAGGTGAGCCACTCGATCATATGGAGGTCAAATACCAGATCTCGATGAAAGTGCCCCTGTATCGACACTTTAAGGACAAAGACCAGGCAGTGTATGTCGGCGTCACACTGCAATCTTACTGGCAGCTTTATAACAAAGACATTTCCTCCCCGTTTCGTGAAACCAATTACGAGCCTGAAATCTTCTGGGTCAACTTCCTGGATGATGAAAACGTTCTGTGGGGCGACGAAATGGCCATTATTCTGGGTGCCTCGCATCAGTCAAATGGCCGCAGTCAGCCGAATTCACGTTCCTGGAATCGCATCTATGCCAATTTTATCTGGGAATATGAAGGCTTTGTGTTTAGTTTTAAGCCCTGGTATCGCCTGCCAGAAGATGATAAACCAGAGCCTCTGGTTGCCAAAGGCGATGACAACCCGGACATTCACAAGTACATGGGTTACTTTGAGCTCAGTGGTGCCTATCGCTACGGCGACCATGAATTTGGTTTTATGACCCGTAACAACTTCAACAGTGATAACCATGGTGCCATACAACTTGACTGGTCATTCCCACTGCTGGGCTCCTCTCGGGTGCGCGGATATGTGCAGTATTTTAACGGCTATGGCGAGAGTTTGATTGACTACAATGCCCATATTCAGCGTCTGGGCCTGGGTATTGCGGTCACTGATCTACTTTAAGGTCACTGTCACGGCCTGCGACAGCAGGCCGTACAAGCATTTATTTGATAACGACAAACAAGCCTTCAAATTTCGCCACCAGCACATCACCATCATAGACATTTACCGGCACCCGGTATTTCGCTTTGCCCTCATCGTTGAGTGCACTCAGCTCGCCATTGCACTCGGCCAGCGTGACCGTTGCACTGGGCGCGGTGGTCAGCGGTTTAAGATACTGAATATTGGCGTCGGCAAGGACAATATTCCCTTCCAGGGCCTGCTCTTTGAGTGCCAGATAGGTAGCACCCCACCCGGTTAATGTCGCCATACTGTAGACCGAACCTGCAAACATCGAATTGTGCAAATTCAGGTTAGCTTTCAGGTCTGCGCGAGTTGAAAACTGCCAGTCGGTGTAACTTTCTACCTTAATCCCCATCGCATCACTGATAGGGATCGACTCGCGCCAGGTATCCTGTAACACCTGAGTCCACTGCGGGTGACGGAACCAGCCAGGCTCAGATGGACGTTGCTTAACCATTTTCCAGTGCTGCACATCGCCATAAGACAGATGGGCTTTTTCAATCATCTGGTAACCGTGGCGTTCATAGAATGCCAGTGCTCGTTCTCTGGCAAACAACACCAGCTCTTCGGCTTGTTGCGTCCAGGCTATTTTTTCCAGCTCATGCAACAGCCGACTGCCTAGGTGATGGCCACGATGTGCCTCATCAACCGCCATATAACGGACTTGTGCCTGCTGTTGATTATTGAAATGCAGACGTGCCACACCAAGCACCTGACCTTCGTTATTTTTGATATAACGATGTTCGGCCTCCTGCTCAAGATCATCCTGTTCGCTGCCTCTGGGCTGCTCCCAGGGGGCCCGTAAAACCTGCCATCGTAGTTGATAATACGCTTGCCAATCTTCACTGCTCTGTGGCGCTGTTACTTGAAACATGGTGACTCCTGTGCTTTTCCTGTCGCCGAGGCGATACGCCCGGCCTGTGCAATCTGCTCCCGCTTTTTAACGGGGAACTTTTGTCTAATTTATGGACCTTACCTTACAAGAAAAGTGTGCAACAGGGAATGATCGGCCAGATTTGGCCAATTTGTCATGTAAATTCAACGCAACGCGGTGGCAGAACTGTGAGGCCAAGCTATGCTGATGTAACTATGCAAGATTTTATTACCGAACCCGGCACTATCAGTAACGAGTTTGTACACCAGAGCCATCAACTCGGGCATCTGTTGTATTGGCATAAACATGGCAAAATCAGCATACAGGTACGCCAGGAAAAAACCTTACGCTGGTTACTGATTAACGACACGCTGCAATCCGTGATTGAGCTCAATCATCCGGAGAGACTGCTTTTTCCACATTTACAGGTGTTAGCCGCGCTGTGGAAAAAGTGCCCCGCTCCTGGAAAAGTACTGGAACTGGGCCTCGGCGCAGGAGCTATCCGGGATTATCTGCATATCAGCTATCCGGACTGTCAGATCACCTCTATCGATAACAACCCTGATATTATTCACTGTTATAAACGTTATTTTGGTGGCGATCCTATCTCAAATGTTAGTTGTAGCGATGCGTATCAGGCGCTCGAGAATAATGGCCATTATGACTGGATCATCCTGGATTTGTTCAGTCAGCTCGATGCCCCCCGATTTTTGTACGAACACAAGTTTTACACACAAATTCGTGCCACCCTCAATGAAGGCGGCCGTTTATATATTAATTTTCTTGCAGAACATGATTCGCAACTAAAACAGCTGGAGCACCTGCTTATTACCAACTTTGGCAAAAAACCCTTCGTACACAAGGTGCCCGATTACGCCAATCACATTATTTCTTTAACCCGTTAGCCCTACTCGTCAGACCGACAAATTAAACGTGACTGGACCGTCATTGCACAGGCGCACCTGCATATCGGCAGCAAACCGCCCTGTGGCCACCCGTAACCCCGATTCTTTCGCCTTTGCTACAAAATACTCGTACAGTGCTTCGGCTTGTGCCGGTGTGGCAGCAGAAGAAAAGCTCGGGCGCATGCCTTTTTTGGTATCCGCCGCTAAAGTGAACTGAGACACCACCAGCAGCTCACCTCCGATGTCTCTCAGGCTCAAATTCATTTTTCCCTGATCATCGGTGAAAATACGATAGTTACTAATCTTGTGTAACAAGTTGTCTGCACTTTTTTGGTCGTCAGCCTTCTCCACCCCGAGCAATACCAGGATCCCCTGACCAATTTGACCAACGCACTCTCCCTCAACGACCACATTGGCCTGACTGACCCTCTGAATTAATCCCTGCACGCTTACCTCTAAAAATCATCACGTCATTAATATCCACTATGCCGCTAATGTGCCAGCTTACATAACAGCAGATCGGCGGCACGCCGTATGGCTTCAGAATATACTGCATTTGTGGCACAGTGCCCAACTTCTTCGAGGATCAGCAAACGCGCATTAAGCTGCTCTGCCAGAGCCTGAGCCATGGCAAAACGACAGACATAGTCGTGGCGGCTATGGATCATCCACACAGGCAAACTTGCTATTTTATCGGCCTGATGGAATATCTGTTGTTCCTCAATAAAACAGCGGGTATGAAAGTAATGCACCATAATCCGGGCTTGCTGGACCACAGCCTGTTCATGATCCAGCTGATAACGTTGCGCCTGGCTGCCAACGCTAAGCTGACGATCCCAGTCATGCCACTGCTGCGCAGCGCGGCGCACCGCCACTTCATCATCGCAATGCAATAGCTGGGTATAACGGGACAATACCGCTTTGTAATCCCCAAGTCCCTGACTGAAAACCTGATAACGCTCTGGATAGAACTGTGCCCCGGCACCGCTGATCCCATAGAGCCACTGCAAATCACTTTGGCACCCCAGAAAGGTCGCCCATAGCACTAATCCCTGCACTCGCTGCGGATAGCGCTGCGCAAACAAGAGGGCTAACGTGGCGCCCCAGGATCCCCCCGCCAGTACGCACTGACTGATATCTAAGTACGACAGCAGACTGTCTATATCCTGGAGCAGGTGTTCGGTGGTGTTGTGCGTAAGTTGCTGGGGGGAAGACTGGCCACAACCGCGCTGACTAAACAAAATAATACGATAGCGCTGTGGATTAAAATAACTGGCAGACTGACGACATAAGCCGCTGCCCGGGCCACCATGACAAATAATCACAGGCAACCCGGTCTCCAGACCAAACTCTTCTACCTGTATTTGGTGTCCATGAGACACCGCCATATGAAAACTGCGTCGTGGCGATTCCAGCCGATACAATTGAGTCATTGCACACCTCTTTATTGTGGTGTGTCTTGTTCCTCGCACTCCTTTTCGGACAAACAGGCAGTAAATTCAGCACCCAGCAGCACCACCATCCAGGAAAGATAAACCCAGACGAACAGAATTGGCACTGTGGCCAGCGCACCATAGATCACCTCATATGAGGGAAAATGGCTGATATACAGAGCAAAGCCTTTTTTGGTCAGTTCAAATAGCAAAGCCGCAAAAAATGCCCCTGGTATCGCTGCCTGATAAGACACGCGTGTATTTGGTACTAAAGTATAGAGCATAAAAAAGCCTGCCATGGAAATAACATAGGGCAAAAGCTTCAGCAAAAAGCCACTAAAGCCCGGGATCCCCTGATCGGCAAACGAGACCAGTGACACAATGTAAGATGTTACGCCAATGCTGGCCCCCAATAACACGGGACCCAAGGTCAGGACCATCCAGTAAATGGCAAAGGAAATCATCATTGGTCGTGACTTTTCGACTCGCCAGATGCGATTTAATGCGGCATCCACATTGCGGATCAATAACAGGGCAACCGCCGTCAAAAAGCCAATCCCCACAGCGGTCATCTCATTTGCATTGCCAGTAAAAGCACTGATATGGGATTTAATGGTGTCTGTTGAGGTAGGCACAAAGTTATTAAAAATAAAGTTTTCAATGGCATCTCTGGCATCCTGAAAACCAGGAAATGCACTGAAAATCGCCACCCCAACTGCCACCAGCGGGATGAGTGACAGCAAGGTCACATACGCCAGATAACCGGCGTTGATCGTCAATTGATCTTCCTGACAGCGTCTAAAAAAACGCTGCCACCAGTCAGGCTGACGTCTGACCATTGCACGACCTTGCAGGTTCAGACGCTGCAGCCGCAAGCGCCATAATTCATTCATCATTACACAGGTTTACAGAGTGAGTTTTGCACATCTTACCAATCCCAGTCATAATTCATAGGGTCAGATTTAAGTATAAGCCGTTATGTATCAACTGCATTAGGAAAGCCGATGAACAATTCTGTAATAAAAACGAGCCTCATAATCTTAAGCCTGAGCCTGCTCAGCGCCTGTCAAAGCGCGTACTACGCAGCCTGGGAAAAAGTGGGGGTGCATAAGCGTGAGATCTTAGTGGACCGTGTAGAAAATACTAAAGAAGCACAACAGGCCACACAACAAGAGTTTCAGTCTGCCCTGGAACGCCTGACCACCTTGATCAACTTTGATGGTGGCGAATTACAAAGTGTGTATCAACAACTCAATGATGATTATCTCTCCAGTGAAGCCGCTGCGCAGGACGTACGTACAAACATAGACAAAGTAGAAGATGTTGCAGAAGCCTTATTCTCTGAATGGCAGGATGAACTGGCTCAATACTCGAGTGCCAGCCTGAAACGCCAGAGCGAGCAAAAGCTCCGTCAGACGCAACGTCAATTTGACAAGCTGCTACGTTCGATGCGCGCCAGCGAAGCCAAAATGCAACCCGTTCTGGATTCACTCAAAGATAACGTGTTGTACTTAAAGCACAACCTTAACGCACAAGCGATTGCCGCCATCAAAGGCGAATTCAGTGGTTTGAAGCGGGATATTCAGTCTCTGATCAGCGATATGAATCGCTCGATTGAAGACTCAAATGCCTTTATTGCCAGTATGAATAATACCAATCAGCCATAAACGAGACGCCATGTTCAGCAACGGTTAGCGCTGTCAGTTAACCGTTGCTCCCGAGCTACTCGGCATAGATCACCTGCAAATCACAGTTAAAGATAGGGATGGCAGCATAACTGCGATGGCCCATTACCTGGTAAGTGGCAGCGGGTTTCTCTCCGAATCTCGTCTGCACTGTGTGTGAAATAACTTGATAGGCTTGCTGCATGGTCCCCTGACCGCTATCCCAAATCAGAGTTAGATACGGTTCGTTGTAGAGCCACTTCCCTTGCGTCATTGTGCCCGTAAGCAACCAGTCTCCAGTTGTCTTTAGCTCAATCTGAAATGCATCCAACGCGCAATTGTGTGAAAACACCACTTCAGGCAGAGCCACTTGCGCCAGCTCACCGGGAAAGTACAGGCCGTAATTTCCTTCACTGAAACGATGATATTCGCCGTTAAACTCCTGCACATTGAGCCCGCTATACCCTAACGCTTGTACCACCTCAGACAGCTGCGAGATCAGCACATCATTTTGATCCGCGGGAAAACGATTCAGGCGGACAGTATCACTGTCAGTGCTGTACTGTGCAGGCACAGCAAGGTCATTCAACACATAGTTTATATTGGCCTGTTCCAGCTGGTTCACCAGCTGATGTTGTTTTGTGTCGTCCAAAGAGGAGTGAAACACATGTACCACAGGCTGACTGCTACAGGCGCTCAAAAATAGGCACCCAGCCACTGACCATACTTTCATGAAAATTCCCTGTTCTTATTATTATGGTTTGAGTAGACCACAGCCGCCCGACATCTGTCCATTGTGCCATCGCGACTTACGGCATCAGTGACTACGTGTCAGCCAGTTTTGTACCGCGGTTTTGGGATACACAATTTCTTTAAACAAGCGATGACGCTCAAATTTAAGATCGCTCTCCTGACTGGGTAAACCAGCTTGAACCTGGCTGTGATGCTCATTGAATCGTGAGATCAAAGTCAGTTTGTCTCTGCCCTGATTGAGCTGAGTGTTGAGATAGCCACGCACATCATCTGCTGTCATTAACCCCAATGCCTCTAAATTCATCAGGTCTTTTTTTAATGCAGAACGGATCCCCATGGAATGTCTCCTGTTGTCATAATTTACAAAAGTCGCAGCGAATAACTGCCAAAAGTCCCGACCAATGGCCGCCCGACTCCGTATCGGCGTGCAAGATACACACCAAATGCTGCAATTACATTAAAGACACCACGATGTTCGAAAAAGTTTCGTGGTTCACCGCAGCGTCGCGCTATACTGTCGCAAAACATCCAACGGGGTTGTGATATGAATCAAGATTATATTGAAATCGAGCTCGAAGAAGAGCCAATTGAACTTTGTAACCTATTAAAAGTATTAGACTTTGCAGAGAGTGGTGGACAGGCCAAGCAGCTTATCGCCGCAGGATATGTGGGCGTTAACGGCGAGCTTTGTACGGTTAAACGCAAGAAATTGTACGCCGGAGATACCCTCTATTTTAACGAAGAAGCCTTTATGCTGACCCTGGCTGAGGGCGCCATTCCAGCCGAGCGCAGTCAGCCAAACCCGCCGCCTGCGCACCAGCACAGTGCACAGTCAGCTACTGACAAGGGCAGGCAGCCAAGCCAGCCTGGCAAAAAGCGACGCAATAAACAAAAGAATAATGTGGACAGCGTCACAGGCAGAAAACCTATTTCGTTTGGATAATACAGGAGATCACACGGTGAGTATCTGGTATCGCCCGGTCACACTAGCACAATGCCAAGCTCTGGATGAGGGGCTCCATCAAAAAGGCACGCTGATGCAAACCTTAGGGATCAGCATCAGTGAAATTGGCGACGATTACCTCGTTGCCACTATGCCCGCAACCCCGGCACATCATAATCCACTGGGCATGGTCCATGGTGGTGCCAATGTCGCGCTAGCCGAAACGGTGGCCAGTTATGCAGCTAATTTTGCTGTCGACTTTGAACGTTTTTACTGTGTCGGACAGGAGATAAACGCCAATCATCTCAAGGCCTCACGAAACGGGACGCTGACCGCCACGGCCCGCCCCCTGCACCTTGGCCGGCGCACCTCCGTTTGGGAAGTGAAAATCGTCAATGCACGTGATGAATTATGCTGTGTGGCTCGCATGACAGCCGCAGTCGTCGAGCGGCGCTAGTCCTAACGTCAGCGAAGTTGATATAGCGCAACCCGTTTTACTCTTTACAATATCACAATGATCTCACCCCCAGTTTGTGGAGGCTGAGATCATGAAGAAACAAAAACGCCTGATTATTATTCTGCACTGTGTGATTGTATGCGGCCTGTTACTGATCTTCACAGGACACACCCTGCTGAGCGCTCAGTGGTTGACGGCACTCGGTCCCAAGGGGTATGCACTAGGAGCGGCCTGTATAGCCATAGGCCTGATCTGCTCATTACCTACTAAGATTTATCTGACGATCCTACTAATGCGCCGAGAAAAGTCAGACTAATCGGGATTGCACTGCAACCCAATTTGCCACCTGTGGCTTTGCCTCTGCGTGGGCATTTCGCTACAATTTTGCCTTCAGTTGCTCATTCAGAGACATTCATGGACCATATAGATACAGTGATCATAGGCGCAGGGGTCGTTGGCCTGGCCATCGCGGCGCGCCTCAGTCAGACCCGCTCCGTTCTGGTCATCGATCAGATGGGACAATTTGGCGAACATACCAGTAGTCGCAATAGTGAAGTGATCCATGCCGGTCTTTATTATGCTGAGCATAGTCTTAAAGCACGTCTGTGTGTCCGTGGTAAAGCCTTGCTGTACGCACATTGCGAGCGCTTTCATGTTCCGGTTAAACGGCTTGGCAAAATTTTATTCGCGCGCACGACACACGAGCTGGATAAACTCGCAGCCATCGAGGCGCAGGCAAAACGCAATGGCGTGCATGATCTGACGCCACTCAGCCAGACACAAATTGCAAATATGGCTCCTGGCCTGCACACCAGTGCGGCGTTGTTTTCACCTTCAACCGGGATTGTCGACAGCCACCAGCTGATGCTGTCTTTAGTCCATCAGCTTGAGCACGCAGGTGGCAACCTGGTCTGTCACACCCGCTTTGAATCGGCGGAAAAAACAGCGTCAGGATTTGCACTGACGCTAAACTGCGACGGTGCCCCCTTTGAGCTGAGTTGCAATACTCTGATCAACGCTGGAGGCCTGTTTGCACAAGACAATGCTCAGCGAATCACGGGACTTGACAAGGACCAGATCCCACAAAGCCATTTATGCCGTGGTCAGTATTTCTGTTATCAAGGCCCCCACCCCTTCAATCACCTGATCTACCCGATGCCTGAACAACATGGTCTGGGGATCCATGCTACTTTAGACATGGCAGGTCAACTCAGGTTTGGGCCCGATGCCCAGTTTATTGACAAGCTGGATTACCAGGTTGACGCACAGGCCAAAGCCCGTTTTGTGCAAGCAATACAAAGCTACTGGCCCGCTCTGGACCCTGAGCGGCTGCATCCCGACTACGCGGGAATAAGACCTAAGTTGTATCGGGATCAGGGGCAAGACTTTGTGATTGAAGGGCATCAACACCATAGTATTAATGGTCTTATCAACCTGTTTGGTATTGAATCACCCGGGCTGACCGCCAGTCTGGCGATCGCCGAGTATGTTGAAGCACAACTATAGGTTAAATGCCTTCGAGCTTCTTGCTGCGCTCCTGCATTAACTTTTCAACGTTTTGTGCATCCTGGATCAACTTTTTAATGTCAGCAGGACTCATGTTTGCCGGTAAATCTTTCGGGATCCGGCCGGCATCCTGCTGCTCTTTTAGCTGCTTGAGAATGTCAGTATTTTCCGCCGCCATAATGGTGATCTTGCTGGGGTCCAGTGTCATTTCTTCACTCTGCCCACGCGCATTGGGACGGTCTGAATAGTGCCAGTTGCCCTGTGCGTCCTGCCATTTATAGATTTTTGCGGGTTTGTCCTGCGCTGTCGGTGCATCTTTACTGCTGACCATATCTACAGCTTTGTCTAGTTGCTGCTTAGATTCATTCAGCACTTGCTGTGCCTGAGTCTGTGCCTTGCCGAGGATATCATCCAGGCTCAGCCAGGTGCGCCCATCTGGGCGCTTTAAAACAAACAATGACGCCACACCAATCAGCATCACCATAATTAACAGATAACTTGCGTACTTCATTGCGGCACTCCTTTTATATCGAGGCCATACTTTAACAGTATAGAGCGATATTCGGTAGAGTGGCGAAAGCGCCCAAAGAAATCTCGAAATTGCGCACAGCCACGTAACCCCTGTTCTGAATGATTGAACTGCAGTTGTAAAGCCGCGGTATCAACCACTTTATGTACTTTAAGCGCGGTAATAAATTTAGGATTACTCAACTGCAGCCAACGGATCGCAGGCAGGCTCATCAGTGCAAAACGACGGTCTTCTTTCACAGGCGACGCCAGTGCATCCAGCATCTCCCGTTCCGAGTAAAACAGCTTTTGCTGAAGCTGTCCAAGCGCCAATGCCTGCTCAACCGTCGGATAGGTATAACCAAATCGCCCGAGCATAATAAAGTCCTGATAATCCTGGGTGGGCACGGTGGCATTCTGGTGTGTGATCAACACATCCTCTACCCAGTATAATCCCTGGCTCCAGCACATTGATGTTTTACCCCGATACCAGGACTCGGACTCCATACGTACCTGGATCTGATTATGGTTGATCAGCTTTTTTGAGCGCTCTTCCGGGATATAGTCCACATCCAGCGGTTTACCCTCAGGCGCAAAGTGTGCCAGCAGCTCAGGGATCACACCAGGCCGGTTGGGGTCGCCAGTGACAAAGGGGGGAAAGGCATTATAAGGCAAAGCAACACGCAACACCGGTAACTCAGTTCCGGTCGGCGGAAGGGGTGATACAGCAGCCTGGCCAGTGATTGGCACCAGCCACAGCAACAGACCAAACAGACTGTGTATTATGTGCATCGCAGTCACCTTCTCTTTCCCCTCGTTAGTCACAGTGTAGCGTTTGCAGCCCAATAGTGACAAAAAAGCGGACCGGGCTGTGTGGCCGGGTCCGCTGTTATGATTGCGCTCCGATAAGAATCGACTAAATGCCGTCACCATCAATATGTAAACCACATTCCCGGTTTAGACCAAAGAAGCGCGTTTCTTCTTCGCTCATACCCGGCTCAAGTTTACGGGTGGTATGCACATCACCCATAGACACATAGCCTTGTTCCCATAACGGATGATAAGACAAGCCATGCTTGGTCAGGTACTGATAGACGTCACGGTTATGCCAGTCGATAATCGGATACACCTTCACCGTGCCACGACTGATCTCTAAGATCTGTTTGTCGGCACGAGTCGAAGACTGCTGACGGCGTAAACCACTGAACCAGGTCCCGGCCTGCAACTCGTTCAGTGCACGGGTCATCGGCTCTACCTTATTCAGGGTGTTATAACGCTTAATGCCCTCTTCGCCCTGCTCCCATAGTTTACCAAATTTGGCTTCCTGCCATGCCGGGCCCTGTGTCGCACGATAGACTTTCAGATTCAGGTTCAGCTGCTCTGTCAGTTCATCAATAAAGCGATAGGTCTCGGGAAACAAATAGCCGGTATCGGTCAGGACCACCGGGATATCCGGACGCTGACGGGTTACTAAATGCAGCATCACCGCTGCCTGGATCCCAAAGCTGGACGATAAAATCGGGTTATCTGGCAGGTTTTCCAGTGCCCAGATCACACGCTCTTCAACACTTTTCTCAGCCAGCATACCGTTCGCATCATTCAATAATGCCTGTTGCGAGGCTTTATCCAGCGTTAAGATTTGCTTAAAGTCACTCATTACTCATTCCCAGTATTCACCACCACACAAAAGCTGTGGTCAAAGGCGCCGGGCGCCTTCTAAATTAAGCATGGAAGTCGGTTTTAGATACCTTCACTTCGGCCACAATTTCCTTACGGATCACAAAGTCACCAAAACACTCATCCGGCTGACGCTCTTTGGCCCACTGACCTATCAACTCATCCAGTGCCGGCAGGTAAACCTCTTCACCGACATTTTCCAGATACAGTTTCGGGATCCGCGTACCGGCACGGTTACCGCCCAGATACACGTTATATTTGCCCGGGCCTTTACCTACAAAGCCAATTTCTGCCAGCATGGCACGGCCACAGCCGTTTGGACAACCAACCACACGCAAGATGATGTCGTCATCAGCAATTTCATGTTTGGCCAGGATCGCTTCGGTTTTTTCAATCAGATCTGGCAGATAACGTTCAGCTTCTGCCATGGCCAATGGACACGTTGGCAAAGACACACAGGCCATCGAGTTTTTACGCTGCTCGGTGTGCGTGTCATCGATCAGGCCATGTTCACGGGCCAGCTGCTCAATTTCAGCCTTTTGCTCAGCAGGCACACCCGCGATGATCAGGTTCTGGTTCGCCGTCATGCGGAAATCGCCCTGATGGATCTCGGCAATCTTGCGACAACCGGTTTTCAGTGGTTTGCCCGGGTAATCCAAAATCCGGCCACTTTGAATAAACACCGTCAGGTGGTGCTTACCATCAATGCCTTCAACCCAGCCAATACGGTCGCCACGATGGGTGAATTCATACGGACGGCTCGGCGCAAAGGTCACACCGGCACGTTTTTCTACTTCCGCTTTGAACGTATCGGTGCCAAAAGTATCCAGGGTATATTTGGTTTTCGCGTTTTTACGATTCGCACGATTACCCCAGTCACGCTGTACGCCAACCACATGCTCGGCTACCGCCAGCGTGTCGTCCAGGCTGATAAAACCAAAGTCATCCGCCTTACGTGGGTAGGTGTTCACATCACCATGGGTCATGGCCAGACCACCACCAACCAGGACATTGAAGCCAACCAGCTTGCCGTCTTCAGCAATGGCTACAAAATTCAGGTCATTGGCGTGGACATCCACTTCGTTGTTCGGTGGAATAGTCACTGTGGTCTTGAACTTACGCGGTAAGTAAGTGCTGCCCAACACCGGCTCTTCTTCGGTGGTTTCCTGCTTTTCACCATTTAGCCAGATCTCGGCATAGGCACGGGTTTTTGGCAGCAAATGCTCAGAAATGCGTGCCGCCCACTCGTAGGCTTCCTGGTGCAACTCAGACTCAACCGGGTTGGTGGTACACAATACGTTACGGTTTACGTCACCCGCGGTGGCGATGGAGTCAATACCCACATCGTTCAGCGTCAGGTGCATTTCTTTAATATGTGGCTTAAGTACACCGTGGAACTGGAAGGTCTGACGCGTGGTCAGACGAATGCTGCCATACTCGGTTTTTTCTTCGGCAAATTTATCAATCGCCAGCCACTGATGCGGCTTGATGATACCGCCCGGCATCCGCGCACGCAGCATCACGTTGTGCATCGGCTCCAGCTTTTGCTTGATACGCTCGGCACGAATATCGCGGTCATCCTGCTGATACATACCGTGGAAACGGATCAACTGGAAGTTATCGGCGGTAAAGCCACCCGTTAATTGATCGCCCAAATCATTGGTAATGGTGCCACGCAGCAGGTTGCTCTGAGTTTTCAAACGCTCGTTATCAGACAGTTTGGCGTTTGGGTCGAGCTTACTGTTGGGTTTGTAATCGCTATTGCTCATCTTTATTCCTAAATTCTTACACTGTGACGGTGTGTACTGACTAATCCCGCAGGATTAGTACACGTCTTTTTGATAGCGACCCGCGCTGCGTAGCTCTTTGAGATACTCTTCAGCTTCCTCGTCGCTCTTACCTGCATACTGCTTAACGATGTCTACTAATGCCTGATGAACGTCCTTGGCCATACGGCTGGCGTCTCCACACACATAAAAGTGCGCACCATTTTGCAACCATGTATACACGTCCTGACCCTTTTCGCGTAAACGGTCCTGAACGTAGATTTTTTCTGCCTGATCGCGGCTAAAGGCCAGATCAATGCGATTCAGTACGCCCGATTTCACGTACTTTTGTAATTCAACCTGATACAGGAAATCCTGAGTAAAGTGTGGGTTACCGAAGAATAACCAGTTGTCGCCCTCAGCATCGCGTGCCTCGCGCTCTTGCAAGAAGGCGCGGAATGGCGCAATACCGGTACCAGGACCAACCATGATCACGGGGGTATTGTCGTCTGCTGGCAAACGGAAATTGTCGTTATGCTCACTAAACACTTTAACTTGTGTGCCTTCCTCAACGCGATGCGCCAGGAAGCCAGAGCAACCGCCCTGATGGGTTTCACCAAAGGCCTCAAACTCCACCAGACCCACTGTCAGGTGCACTTCTTCTTCTACTTCAGCCTGGCTCGACGCAATAGAATACAAACGCGGCTGGATCTTACGACAGCTGTCAACCAGCGCCTGCGCGCTGAGTGTTCCCGGCTGTTGCTTGATGATATCGAAAATCTGACGCGCTTCGATGTACTCACGCAGCTCGGCTTTGTCACCGGCCAGTGTACTCAGCTCTGCGTTATTCGTTGCAGCCGCATACTTTTCAACAAAGCCAGGGTAAGACTGAGTTAGTTCCAGTTTTTCAATCAAAGCAGTACGCAGTGTCAGTGTCTCGTTACCCAGCGTGACTTCGCTGTCGCCTTCAAGACCAAGCAGGGCGAGCACCTCGTCCACACGTTGTTCGTCATTGAGGAAGAAGACACCCAGTGAATCACCCGGCAGATATTGAATGTCAGACCCTTCGAGCGAAATTTCGACGTGGCGAACATCTTTGGTTGAATTACGGCCAGTGATCTTCTGTACCACAGAGATTTCTGCGCTGAACGGGTTTTGCTTAGTGTACTGGCTGGCATGCGCACCGGCCGTTGCCAATGGCATGGCTACTACATTGGCACCACCTTCTGCCTGCTGCGCCTTAAGCGCAGGTTCAAAGGCATCTAATGCACTGTCAATCCAGGCAGTTGCCTGATCTTCATAGTCCACGTCCAGATCAGCGCGCGCAACCACAGACTCGGCACCCAGCTTTTGCAAGCGCTCTTCAAAATCAATGGCCGTCTGACAAAAGAACTCATAGCTTGAGTCACCCAGGCCCAGTACCGCGATTTTGACGCCGTCCAGTTTAGGGGCTTTTTTGCCAGCCAAAAAGGCATGTAGGGTCTCAGCATCTTCTGGAGGTTCACCCTCACCATACGTTGAGACCGCAACGGCAATAAACTGTTCTTTTTTCAGGGCTGAAGGTTTGTAATCAGCCATATTGACCAACTTGGTTTGCAAACCACGTGCTTTAGCAGCACTTTCTAGTTGCGCCGCAACCCCTTTGGCATTGCCCGTCTGAGAGCCATATAAAATAGTCAAAGGCGCTGCCTCTGAAGCAGCCGCAGGTGCCTGTCCTAAAGTCCCCGCGAGCGCGGCAGTGTTGGCATTGGCAGCCAGATAACCACTGACCCAGGCCTGCTGGATCGGATTAAGCTCCGCCACTAACCCCTGTAATTTTTGCAGTTGTTCTTGTGTCAGCGGACTGGCCGCGGCACTGAGTTGACTTAACAACATGATGATTGTTTCCCCATAACCCTTATATAGCTTGCCCCGCCGAACTGCCTGCGGCTCCACCGCACAGACATGCAATTCGGTCATTTTCTTAGCATGCAGGATACGCAACTCACTGCGCGACAAAAAGAACAGTATCTGCTTTGTTATTCCATTTGGTTATGGATATTCAAAAACTCCAAATAAAACAGATTAAAAATCATTGTACCGATTTATACAATTAAAAAGTTAACGACAATGTAACAAAACTCCTTTAAACTCCCACTCGGTTTTTTACAACCAAACAACAATATTAATTAAAAAATAGAACACGGGAATAATAAAATGATTACAAGAAAAGGGCCTTTGTGCCTGACTATGGGCCTGGCTGGCAGTGCGTTAAGCCTGCTCAGTACCATGGCATGGGGACAGGTAGACAACGGAGATTTCGAACAATGGCAGCTGGGTAAACCCAGCGACTGGACCACCATTGATTCGGGTATCTCATTGACTACCGAACAGAATCGCGTTTACAGCGGACAGACGGCTGCCGCCGTCAATGTACAGACGACGACGCAGGGCAATACAGATCTGGCACAAACCGTCACGGTTGAAGCCGGCAAAACCTACACCTTCAGTACCTGGGTCTATCATACTGAAGGTGGCGTCAGGGCTCGTCTGGTCGCTGACGGTTATCACAATTATTCGGATCCGCAACAATTAAACCAATGGCAACAACTGAGCCACGATTATACGGCGACCAGCAATGGCCAAATCACCGTGGGTCTGCGTTTTTATGACGTCAGCGGATTTGACGGCAATGAAACCGTCTATGTTGATAACTTCCAGCCCAGCGGGACCACAAGCACACCACCACCAACCGGTGGTGCCTGCCAGGCCAATGTGCTGACCTTCAACCTGACCACGGACAGGTATGGTGAGGAGACCAGCTGGGTCATAAAAAATGCGTCCAATACGACCGTCGCAAGCGGACAGAATTATGGCGCCAGTCAGAACTATAGTGAAAGCCTGTGCCTAACCGATGGCTCATACACTTTTACTATATCTGATAGCTATGGCGACGGTATTTGTTGCAGTTATGGAAACGGCTCATATAGCCTGAACGGTCCATCCGGGACGGTAGCGTCGGGTAGTCAGTTCACTTCGTCGGCTTCGCACAGCTTCACGCTGGGTACTGGTAATGGCGGTGGTGACGGTGGTGGTGATACTCCGACTGGTTACTACAGTGCTGCAGCAGGTTTATCGGGTTATGCTCTTAAAACTGCCCTGCATAACATCATTGCCAGCCATAATAATCAGGGCTACAGTGCCATCTGGTCGTTCATCGATCAGTACGAGCGCGACCGCTACTTCGAGAACAATGGTACGGTGCTGGACCGCTATTCAGAAAAGCCATCCGGAACAGATAGTAATGAATTCACGGCCATCAGCGATCAATGTGGTACCGCCCGTACCGAAGGTGACTGCTACAACCGTGAGCATTCATTTCCGAAAAGCTGGTTTGGCGGCAAGGTTGAGCCAATGAACTCAGACATTCATCATATCTTTGCATCCGATGGGTATGTGAATACTCGCCGCAGCAGCTTCCCGTTTGGTGAAGTCGGCAGCAGTACCTATGTTTCAGCTAATGGCAGTAAACTGGGCAGTGCCTCGGGCATAGGTTACAGCGGCACCGTGTTTGAGCCGATTGATCAGTTCAAGGGCGACTTTGCCCGGGCCTACTTTTATATGGCCACGCGTTATCAGGATCGTATCAGTGGCTGGCAAACTAACTCCAGCTACAGCGACGCAGTACTCAATGGCAGCAGTGATCAGGTGTTCGAGGCCTGGGTTGTTACTATGCTCAAACGCTGGCATCAGGCCGATCCGGTTGATGCACTGGAGCGTGCCCGCAACGAAGGTGCCTATCAGTTCCAGGGCAATCGCAACCCGTTTGTGGATCACCCTGAGTTTGTAGAGCAGATCTGGTAACTTCTGCCAATGCATATCCATTAATACAGGTTCAGCGCACAAGGCCGTGGCTGAACCATACCAAAAAGGCAGACATCAGTTTGCCTTCACAGGTTTGCCTTTTTATCCATCGACTTTCAATCCACCACCACGCAAAATCATCCTGACCGTAGTCTGCCGGAAAATCTAAAACCGCACACCCTGAACAAACTGTTTCTGCTTATATTTCATTGTTCACGAAATAAAGTTATATCAATTTGCTTAATTCAGTAAATGGCCATATCTGTCCTCTTCTGACAAGATATCAGTGTGGGCGGTACAACCAGAACTAAGCCAACAAAAAAGCGAGCATACCCAAGGTATACTCGCTGAAGAATAAAAAAACCGGTCTAGTCCGTTAGACCGTAACCTACTCAACGGGTTGTGAGCTAATAAGCTAAGACAATGGGCTGGCCACTGGCTGTTATCTTGGCTCTATGGTTAAGGGAGATAATGTGATTTTTGCATTATTGCTGGCGCCCATATACCCGCTATAGTTCTGGCCTTCAAACAAGGTATAAAACACATCAACGTAGTCATCATCATTGCTGAACCAGTGATCTGGCATCGCTTTGATCAGCTGATTAGTCAGCTGAGGAATAATCGCATAACCCTGTACATTGGGATCCGGAATGGTGCGCATGACCTGAGTGACAATATCCAGGAAAGTCGTCGCTAAATCTTTGTAGTTGGTGTTGTCATCCTGCTCCATGAGCAATACATCAGCCGCTTGCCAGCGATAACGTTCCCAGTGGATAAGGATTTGATTCGGTGTATAGTCAGTGCCGTCATGGTCAAGGTAGGGCATATCAACAATATCCAGAACCGGCTCATCGCGCGACGGGCTCACACCGGTGACAATGCCATACACTTCAGCCTTACCCAGGATCCACGGCTCCTGATCATTGTTTAGACGAATGCGCTTCAAAACACTGGTCGAAATGGCTTCAGACTGAGTCGTCATCTGGTTCGCTTGCAGCATATCGCGAGATAAACGCTCAGCACCCTGTGTCTGTCTGGCGCTGCTAAAAATATCCTGCATCACGGCCAGGCCTTCGCGACGTACCTGTTGCTGATCCAACTCAAGCACAAGCACAGGACGCTGCGGCATTTGCTGGGCATCCAGCAGATGAAGCTGACCGTCACTGTCATAGGCCTCTACGTGGATCCAGGTCTTATCATCCCCTTTAGGTGCAAAGGCGATCAGCGGCTCTTCGCCTTCCTGCCATTGGCTCAGCATGTCTGCAGAGGCCAGACGTAATTGATACAGGTTGCTGTCACTTTGCGGCAATCCTTTCAGTACCCGGGTCTGTGTGCTTGCCTGGCCGATCAGCGATTGCGCCTGTTGCGATACCTGCATGTCCTGTACAGTCAGGTGTGACTGGCTTGCCAGTGTTGACTGCCAACGCGAACCCTGGCTTGACAACTCTTGCGCCAAAGATTTCGCCATCACCTTCTTAATATCACTGACCTGAAAAGCCTGTGGATTAAAGCGATCAATTTGTGCCAGTGGCGCCGCCAGGTTATTCACGGTATCTACCGGGGCTGCGGTTGCGCTCGCTGCTGCACTCAGGCTCAGGGCCAGTGCAGATAAGGTCATCTGAGATATGCGTTTCATTGTTATAATTCTCCAGAAATAATCCTGTTCTGGCCTCACCTGAACCACGGGAAGCCACCTCTCGTGTGCCAAATCAAGATAAAACACGAAAATCAAATTATCAACACATTAATATAAAATTTACACAACTTATTTAACAAATAAACACTAAAGCATTGTTATGTATAAATTTAAAATGTTAAAAAAAGAATGAAGATTAGATCCAGTTAGTAACAAGAGTGATGACTCTATTGGGATTCAGTCACTATTATGGGTTAAGGAATAATGGCGAGGCGGCACGCCAGCATAGTTGGATCCGTGCGGTTTATCGCGCTGATCCAACTCAACGAGCAATGACAGGCTAAATAGAAGGGATTATTTCTCAGCTGGATATAAGGTGATCTCCATCCCGGCACCAATAGCAGAGATCCGTAACAACGTATCGACGTGCAGTGCCTGGGAGTAACATTTAGGCTGTTCACCGCAGCTGAAACCGATATCAAAGGTCCGCTTAGAACACCCCAACCATTGCTTCAGTGCGGCCTTAGAGCATGACTCTATTAATTCACACAGGTGATTAATGGCTTTATCCGGGCTCGTCACCTGAGTGCTGGCTTCTATTCTCGCCAGCTGGCGGTACTCATCCTGATCATAGTGCAGTACCACCGCGTTCTTCTTAAGATCCGCAACCAGGGCAGAAATATCCTGCTTGGATTCTAACTCTAAATCGACATTTAAAAACTGGATTTCTGACATGACGGGACATTTACCTTGTTTCTTTTTGAGTAGTTCGCTGCCAGACCTGAGCCATGTTCACGCGACAGAACACATACGATTGGCAGGTGCGACAATATGTCACTATGGATTTTACGCGAATTCTCATAAGCTATCAGCAATTTTGACGAAAAAACAGCACTATGAATAAATCCAGCTTTAAACCCATCCGACAATTTCACAAGCTGGCCGGCTATCTGCTGGCATTACAGATCTTTGCCTGGCTGCTCGGTGGCCTGGTAATGAGCGCGATCCCTTTGGAAATGGTGCATGGTAAACACCTCGCCAAGCGTAATCTGAATAATCCTTTCACGCTCGCCGACTACCCGGCCGATTTAGACCAGCTGGCGCGCCGCGTTGACCAATTCAATGCGCTGACCTTCAGTCATTTTTTGGATCAGCCCATGATCATTGCCACTGGCGCAGAAACGGGTTATTTCACCGCCACAGGAGCCCCCTTTCCCAGTCCGACCGAAACACAAATCCGTGCTAATGCCCGCGCCCACTATCTGGGCGACGGCGCCATTGAATCCGCACAGCGACTTGCCCGGGGGCCACGGGAAGTTCAGTATCGGCCACACATCTGGCGGGTCATCTTTGCCGACACCTTCAGTACCACCTTGTATCTGGACGCCAACAGCGGTCAGGTGATCACCGTAAGAAGCACGCTTTGGCGTATTTTTGACTTTTTCTGGATGTTGCACATTATGGATTATGACGAGCGTGATGACTTTAACAACCCGCTACTTATAACATTTGCAGTCTGTAGTGTGGCTTTCTGTCTCAGTGGCATGCTGTTACTGTTGCAATCCCCGCCCTGGCGACGCCGCCGTTCACGAGGTTGAACTTTTAATTTGACGCCGCTGTCCTACACTTACTAATTGTGCTGCCGTTGACATTAATTAACAATCAATCCGGTCTTTATATTGTATTGTAGAAACAGTGTTGATAGTTTTTAGTGCAATGACTAAACAGGATAGAACCATGAAGCAATTCAGCAGCTTATACCTTGCCATCGGATTGGCCTTAACTGCGAGTGCACTCTCAGGGTGCGGTGGTGGTACAGACGGCGGAACAACACCCGATAACACCAACAGTAACGGTGGTAACAGCGGTGACGGTAGCACAGAACCGAGTTGGCAGGCCGGTGTATTTGCACCTGCCAGTAACTTCATTAATTTCTGCGCTAACCCGCGCTCGGGGGTCGATCAGTTTAACAATAATCAGCCTTTCCCTGACAAAGCGGGCACCGTGATGCACGAAAAAATGTGGTTGCGCTCGTTCAGTCATGAAACCTACCTTTGGTACAACGAGCTACCAGACAACAACCCGCAGGACTTTAACACCGTTGCTGAGTACTTCGCACAACTCAAAACCACACAACGTAATTCTGATGGGTCGTTGAAGGATCAATTCCACTACTCGGAAACCTACGAAAGCTATCAAAAAGAAAGTCAGTCGGGTGTGACTACCAGCTATGGGATCCGCTGGGCTGCAATAGAAACTGCACCACCACGTAATTTTACCATTGCTTACGTTGAACCCAATTCACCGGCAGCGCAGAGCGGGCTCGTACGTGGTGATAGTTTGCTCAGCATTGATGGCCTTGATTTCATCAACAGCGACGAAGTAGCACAACTCAATGAGGCTCTGTTCCCCACTGAAACGAAAGCCCACACGTTTGTCTTTCGCTCTGTTCAGGGCGATGAGAAATCAGCCGAAATGACCGCCATCGATTTTGCACTGTCCCCGGTACAAAATGCGAAGTACATAGATCATGGCGGGAAACGAGTCGGCTATGTGCAGTTTAATCAGTTTATTGCCAGTGCTCAGGGTGATCTGATCGAGGCTTTCAATGACTTTATCACAGATGGGGTTAGCGAGCTGGTGCTGGATATGCGCTATAACGGTGGTGGGTTGATCCACAGTGCCGCGCAGCTGGGCTATATGATTGCGGGCGATAGTTCGCTGGATCGTAATTTTGGTGTAACCACCTATAATGCTAAACGTCAGGACAACAATCGCATTTATACCTTTGAGCCTCGGCAAATAGACTGGACCCGGGAGGTATTCCTGAACGACACCACTTTACCGACGCTGAACCTCTCCAGAGTGTATGTACTCACTACCGACGATACTGCCTCAGCCAGTGAAATGGTCATCAATGGTCTGCGTGGTATCGACGTAGAGGTCGTGCAGATAGGCACCACCACACGAGGCAAACCCTATGGTTTTTTACCCGCACCTAACTGCGGCATGGTGTATTACACTATTCAATCAAAATCAGCCAATGAAAAAGGCTTTGGAGACTATGCTGATGGCTTTACCCCAACACCAGCAAGCCAGATAAACGGTGAAGCAGGGTTGGATGCCAGAGTGCCAGGCTGTCGTGTTAACGATGATTTCAGCAGTGCTTTGGGCGACGAAAATGAACGTCTGCTTGCTACCGCTTTGCATCACAGTGCAACCGGAAGCTGCTTGTTCAATGACGCCCCGCAAGGCGTCTCAGCCAGACCGGGAGATACCGACTCCAGTCATGCAGTGACTTTGCCATTCAGGCCACTACGTGATGGTGCCATTCACGCTACACTGGAAGGTCAGTGATTATGAAATGTTCGGGCTGGTTTGCAACGTTACTCACTTTGCTACTCAGTGGCTGCCAACACTCTAAAGCAACCCCTGTGTATGCGGCGTTAATTGAGCACACCACTCCGGCCATGATCCGTGAAATTCAAGACGCCATTGTCGCCCTTAAGGGCGGCACTGCGCCCCGACTGGCACATAATGTGTTTATGCAAAACTCAACGCTGTTGCTGGAAAAAGGCAACAGTCTGGACCCTTCTGGGCAGCCGATCCTGGGGAGCAAGGAAGGTGGAGTGACCGGCTTCGAGCTGCAAAAACGCGCTGAGCTGTGTGTCTTGTATTATCCCAGAACGAAAGCGTACCAGGTGTTATCCACTGTGCCCTGTGTGATCAATCCACAGCAGCCTGAACGCTGATAACACCGGCTACATTTTATCGCCTGCGGCTGCTTGCAACCCTTCCCTATATCGGTATTATGACGGCCACTAACTGAGGGAGTCGTATGTCGTTAACATCCACCAAACTGTTTACACCCCAGCTGCCATTTACCAGTCACAGCTGTGCCTTTCATATTGGAACCTATCAGGACAGCGATTTTGCAACTTTTGCTCAGCCATTGCCCGCCAAACTCAGCCGCGCCGTAGCCAAACGCAAAGCCGAATACCTGGCCGGACGACACTGTGCCAGTCAGGCACTAAAAGCATTGGGACTGCCACATACCATCATAGCCAGCGCAGAAAGTCGCGCGCCGATTTGGCCTGTGGGCATTCAGGGTACCATCACTCACACCCGGGAGCTGGCGATGGCCATGGTCTGTGACGATCCTGCAATACTGGGATTGGGAATTGATCTGGAAAGAAAGATGTCACTCAAGCAGGAGCAGGAGCTCCAGACACAGATCCTGGCAAAAGCAGAGCAACCGGCATTCGAACGGCTGGGCCAGGCGCATACCTGTCCGTTGACCCTGATTTTCTCCGCCAAAGAAAGCATCTATAAAGCGCTATACCCGGTGGTACAACGCTTTTTTGGGTTTGAAGCGGCATGCCTGATGGAATACAGCGATAATCAGTTATTCTTTACACTCACAGAAACGCTGCATGAAACTCTGCCGCAAGGCACTCGGGTCAGCGTGTATTTCCAATACAATGATGAACTAGTGCTGACCGAATGCTGTTTGCGCGCTGACGTCTAAGCCGGCTCAGTGTGCTTTGCTGGCGTCTCGGGCGCCACCTGAACAGCTTCACTCAGACACCCGTTGTCCATTTTAAGTAACCGATCAGCCAGAGCAAAATACTTGTCATCATGGGTGATCACCAGTACGGTTTTGCCCTGAGCGCTGAGCTCCGGCAGCAACTCACGATAGAATACCTCTTTAAAGACCGGATCCTGATCCGCAGCCCACTCATCAAAGATATAGAAAGGTCTGTCTTCCATATATGCCACCACCAGCGCCAGACGTTTACGTTGACCTTGCGATAGCTTTTGGGTGGTAAAGGCACCATCCTTAATCGCCACTTTGTGGTGCAGATTAAGTTTTCGGATCAGGGCATTGCCTTTATCTTCTAAATCCTGCCCCTGGCAACCCAGAACCCGATCAAAGAGATAAAAGTCACTAAATACAGTGCTGAACAGCTGACGATAATCATCAAATTGCTGAGTCTCAAGTACCTGATTGTCGACCTGGATTTTGCCTTCCTGAGCTTCATACAAGCCACACAGCAGCTTGGCAAAAGTCGTCTTACCGCTGCCATTGCCACCTACCAGATAAACCAGTTCCCCCTTGCGCAGAGTCAGATTAATAGGCGTGAGCGCAAAAACTTCGTCACTTTGTTCGTGATAATAACCGTGGCTAATGTCCTTAAGAGTCAGTTGCTCGAACGTGGTCATGGCGTGGTCGCTGTGCGGCATCAGGGCCATTTCTTCTGTCAGTGTGGCAATCGTATTGGCCGATGCTTTTGCTGCCGCAGCTTTAGGAATAGCCCCTAGCATCACTTCCAGTGGTGTGAGCATATACAAGAAAAGCAGTGCAAAACCCGACATCACTTTGCCGGTGTCTTCGGCTTGCCCTGACAAATAAAACAGTGCACCACCGATGAAAGCAAACACACTGAATCCACCCCAGGAAGCGGCGTAATGGTAAATACTCGCGCCCTGTACCCGACGTTTTTGCAACAGAGTAATGGTGTCTCCAATCACCTGATTTAAAAAGGTGATACGCTTTTCGCGATGCAGTTTAAGCTCTTTGGCACCGGCATAGATCGCATCAAACTGTTCATACAGCGTATCCTGAATGCTGGCGGCTTCAGAAACTTTTCTGAATGCGGTGGCATTCGCCAGACTGTAACCTACAGAGCCTAAGATCAGGGTTAACATAGCAAAAACAAATACCTGCCAATCCAGCCAGGCCATATAGACAAAACTTCCCAGTACAATCATGCCGTTACTCAGGATATTGGGCAGCCCCTGAAAGAACTCCGCAACCCGAAGACTATGCTCGGTCAGACACGACTTTATTTTACCGGCGCCTTGTGCTTCAACATGACTGAAGCGGGCACCTATAACGTGCTCCGCCACCTGCTGACGTACCGTCGCCTGACTGAGTTCACTGAGCTGCTCTGCCAGTATACGAGATACCAGCTGTAACACGACGCCCAGACAGGCCAGGATTGCAAACAGGGTGAACTGCTCAGCCCGGGATTCTTGGGTGCCATTGATGATTTCGTTGATAAGCGCGACCAAAGACACGCTTATTACACCAAACAGAATACTACTGAAGGCGGTCGCGATGAATCGCCACCAGGTATTTTGGATCAATTTTGCAAGCACTGTGACTCTCTCATTTGCTAACGCGAATTTACTTATATGGCTTGACGATCTGGAAGTAAAAAAATTCACCCTTCAAACGTCTTAACTAAGTCTTTTAAAAAGTAAGTGAAATCGAGGTTCTTTTGCTACCGACACTGCAGCCATTTTTTCAGGGGCCCTTTAGCGAATATGGCGATGCGATGGCACTGTCTCAGTCTCAGTCCGAACCGACGCTGGCACAATGTTTAGACGAACGCGGACTGCTGGCAACAGCAATCACTGGCTGGGCACATTCACAGGGAATAACGGCTGGGCGGGCACAGGCGTCTATCTGGCATATGTTGTATACCATCAGAGTGATGCCATCTGTATTACTGAGTCATAGCGTGTTGATGCGCCCTTTACCGCTGAGTACCCACTCAGTCCGACTGTGTCTGACAAGCCAGCGACTCATGCTGGCGCATTGCGGAGAAATCAGTCCACTCTCAGGCGATACTGACAGCAGATACCATGCATTGATATTCGGGCACTTTGCGCCTCTACACCACTATCTGAACGAACAGTTTGGTATTGCGGAGCGCGTGCTGTGGAGCAGCCTGGTGTATCGCCTGAACCACCTCAGTAAAACGATTGCTGAGCACCTGCCCAACCCGTCCCAGTTAAACCAGGATGTGCACTGGCTTTTGCATACTCAGCAATGGCGTGGTAAGCGCAACCCCTTGTTTAAAGCACACCAAAAAGGCTTTGATGTGGGTGCCATGCGTGTGCGGGGCGATTGCTGCCTGATGCACGAACACCCGGTTAAGGGTTACTGTGATGATTGCCCAAAACGACCTGAGCACATGAACATGCGCGCATCAGTTGCTAAATCTTTGTCGCAATAATACGTCTTGAACACATTCAATCAGTGGCAAATTGTTTCTCACTGACACGATTTGATGAACACGAGGAAGAAATCGCATGCATGCTGGTCACCTATCCGATGTCCCCCAACCCCTAGAGTTGGGGGAGTTCCGGCCTGAGCAAGATTGTTTGTTTGTTTCCGGGCAAAACTGCCTGGTTAGCCGTGGCGTGGCTCAGCGCTTTACGCTACCAATCAGTGACACTGACAATCTGGCCAACCGGTTACAGCAAGCCTTAAACAACGCCGCACAGACCAGCCAGGGTCAGGCCATTGCTTTCGGTGTGGTGCCCTTTTGCAAGCAACAGCAGGCACAGTTTATCATCCCGGAACAGGTCAGCACGCTGGACAAGCACCTGTTTGCTCAGTGCCTGAGTGCACAGCCTACACGTGCTCAAACGCCCAATCGCTTACAGTCAGTGCATTACAAGCAAGACAGAGCCCATTTTGAGCAAACCGTACGCGATGCCAAAACCCTGTTTGCCGACGGTGAACTGGATAAAATCGTACTCAGTAAGCAGGTTGAACTGCAGTTTGAGCGGCCACTGGATCAGGTTGGCGTGCTTTCACAGCTGCTGGCACAAAGTCCCAGCGGCTATCATTTCTCTATCCCCGGCCAGTTACACGATGCCCATGCGCAGCGCGATGCCGGCGTACTCATGGGGGTAAGCCCGGAGCTGTTGCTGCGCAAATCTGACGGACAGATCTTCAGTAATCCACTGGCCGGGTCAATTCCCCGCGATCCGTGCCCCAGCGTCGAAGCACAGCGCCGGTCAACTCTGTTCGCATCAAAAAAAGACCGCTATGAGCACGCTGTTGTACTGCAAGATATGGCACAGGTCCTCGGCCCACTGTGCTCCAAATTACACATACCGGAGCAACCCGATCTGCTTAGCACAGCCACCATGTGGCATTTATCGACTGTTATTGAAGGAACACTCACAGACCCCGAACAGCCTGCCATTGCGCTGGCCAACCGCCTCCATCCCACGCCTGCACTGTGTGGTAAACCCACAGAACTGGCATATCAGCATATTGATGCGCTGGAAGGTCATGGCCGTGGCCTGTTCTCGGGGATTGTCGGCTGGTGTGACAATCAGGGCAATGGTGAGTGGGTCGTGGTGATCCGCTGCGGTTACCTGCAAGCCAACCTCGCGACCTTATTTGCCGGCGCCGGTATTGTGGCCGCCTCCGACCCCAGCTCCGAGTGGCTGGAAACCGAAGCCAAACTAAACACTATGCTGAATGCGCTGGACGTACGGCATGCCTATCACTTAGCAACGAAACACACACTATGAGTATTGAATATACCCCGTGGCCCGAAGAGCTGGCCGCCCACTATCGCGCCCAGGGCTACTGGCAGGATAAACCACTCACCAGCATTTTGAACGAACAACTGGTGCATAACGGGCAAGGCATTGCCGTCGCCGATGCTAATCGACAACTGAGCTATCAGCAGCTCGATGAATACAGCAGCAACCTGGCGGCTCATCTGGCCAGTCAGGGACTGCAACAAGGTGATACCGCGCTTGTTCAGCTGCCCAACTGTGTGGAGTTTTATATCAGCTACTTTGCGCTGCTTAAACTCGGCGTGGCACCGGTGTGTGCCCTGTTTAATCATCAACGCACTGAGCTGCAAAGCTATTGTGAAATTTTGCAGCCTAAGCTGCTGTTGGTTTCTTCTGCTCAGCCACTGTTTGCAGATGAATCCTTTTCTCAGGAGTTGTTTAACCGCTTTGCCTGCATCAGCCACATTATGGTGGATCACAGTAAAGGCAATAGCGAACTGAAACAGGCGTATTTGCACGCACGCGCCTTCCGTGCGCCTGAGCTCAATCCAGAAGACGTCGCCTTCTTTCAGCTGTCCGGTGGCAGCACCGGTACCCCTAAATTGATCCCTCGCACCCACAACGATTACCTTTACTCTGTGGTTGCCAGTCGGGATATTTGCCAGCTGCACGGTGATACCCGCTATTTGTGCGCACTACCGGCACCGCATAACTTCCCGCTCAGTTCGCCAGGCGCACTGGGCGTATTCGCAGCCGGCGGCTCGGTGATCCTGGCCTCAGATCCCAGCCCCAGCCACTGTTTTCCTTTAATCGAACGCTTTGCCATAACCCACACCGCGCTGGTACCGCCAGCACTACAGCTGTGGATACAACACGCCGCACACAGCAATCATGACCTGAGCAGCCTGACGCTGATCCAGGTTGGCGGCGCTAAACTCAGCCGCACTGTAGCCGAACAGGTCAGGCCGGTGTTGGGTGCCCAACTACAACAAGTATTTGGCATGGCTGAAGGCCTGGTGAACTACACCCGTCACGACGATGATGACGAGCTGGTACTGACCACTCAGGGCCGCCCAATTAGTCCCGACGATGAGATCAAAGTAGTGGATGAGAATGGCCTGCCCGTCGCACCTAGTGAAGCCGGCAGACTCCTTACCCGTGGCCCTTATACGTTCCGCGGCTATTACAAGTCACCTCAGCATAATGCCAGTGCATTTGATGCTGACGGCTTTTATGCCTCCGGCGATCTGGTCAGGCAACTGCCCTCCGGCCACCTGATTGTGGTTGGCCGTGATAAAGATCAGATCAACCGAGGCGGCGAAAAAATTGCAGCAGAAGAAGTAGAAAACCATTTACTTGGCCATCCACATATCGAGCAAGTCGCCATAGTGTCTATGCCCGATGCCACTTTGGGCGAGAAAAGCTGTGCCTTCGTGGTGGCAGCCGAAAAACTCACCCCTTTACAGCTGAGAAAGTACCTGCGCCAGCTGGGGATCGCCGATTTCAAAGTACCCGACAAATTCCAGTTTGTAACCGACTTACCCCTGACTGCGGTCGGCAAGGTCGATAAAAAAGCCCTGCGCGCTACTTTCGACGGCCAGGCCTGATTAACAGAAGAAGCAAAAAGACAATGAGTATTCCTAAGTTATCCCATTACCCGTTACCCCGCGCTGCGGAGTTACCTGAAAACCGCGTTGACTGGCAGCTGGATGCCAGTCGTGCCGCCTTACTGATCCACGATGTACAGCATTACTTTGTGGGTTACTACGGTGACAATAACCCCCTGATTGAAACCATGATCAATCATATTCAGCGCCTTAAACAGTTCTGTTACGAGCAGGGTATTCCGGTGTTTTACACTGCGCAACCAATCAAACAGGGCCAGCATGAACGCGGGTTGCTGAGCGATATGTGGGGCCCGGGCCTGCAAGACCCGGCACAACAACCGATTGTCGATGCGCTGGCGCCCGGCGAGCAAGATGTCGTGCTAACCAAGTGGCGTTACAGTGCCTTTCAGAAGTGCGACTTTGAAGCGCAACTTCAAGAACGCGGTCGTGATCAGCTAATGATTGTCGGTATCTATGGCCACATCGGGGTGATGACCACCGCTGTAGATGCCTTTATGCGTGACATTCAGCCGTTTGTGATTGCCGATGCGATTGCCGATTTCAGCCGCGATGAGCATCTGATGGCGCTGAACTTTGTGGCGGGACGCTGCGGTAAAGTGGCTACCGTGGCCGACATTCTCGGTGAAGAAACTCAGGACATCACCACACTTGAGGGCCTTAAAGCGCATATCCTGCCGCTGATCGACTGTGAAGCCGATGAATTTGACGAGCATGAAAGCCTTATCGACTATGGCCTGGATTCAGTGCAGGTGATGAATCTCATCGCGTTGTGGCAACAACAAGGTATTGAAACAAACTTCATAGAACTGGCGCAGATCCCGACCCTGGCTGCCTGGATTGACTTGCTGGAAGAGCGTAAGGAAGACTAATGTCACAGGCATTGCCGTTAACGGACTCACAACAAGCTATGTGGTTGCTGCATACCATCAGCGGCCGTGGCGCGCTGTTCAATGTGGCCGAGTGTATTGAGTTTAAAGGTAAAATTTCAGCGACTATGTTGCAGCAGGCTTTTGCGCACGTCTGGCAAAGCAGTAACTGCCTGAGTTGTCGTTTTGTTCATGACAATGCTTTTACCCCGCAATTAAAGCCGTATGCCGAGGTGCCAACCCTGGATATCATCCAGCTGGATGCTCAGCCAGAGGATATTCCCGCCTTTGCCGAACAGTTTGTGACACCGGCAATGGCCAGGGCCTTTGTTTTAGAACAAGATGCCCTGCTGAAACTGACACTGGTGCGCGCTCCCGAGCAGGATTTACTGTTTCTGGTTGGCCACCACTTATTGCTCGATGGCTATGGGTTTGGTTTATTCACCCAGGCACTTAACCGTTGTTATAACGCGCTGCAAAAAGGCAAGCCACTGCCCAAGTTGCCATTTGGCCAGCAACAAGACTTGCTCACTTTACACAATAGTGAAGCCTATCTGGCACGCCAACAAGTCGCCCGGGCCACACTCAACAACTGGTTAGACGGTGTACCTGCCCCACTGAGCTTTAGTCACCAAAAAGAAGATGTAACAGAACCAAACAGACGTCTGAGTCAGGCCTTTACCCACACCGACTGGCATACCGTGATGTCTGCCGCCTCGGTATGTCAGGCGGGTCATGCCGAAGTCCTGCTCGCGGCGGTCAGCGCGGCACTGGTTGCCAAGACTGCGCAATATCATATAACGCTGGGCCTTATCATGATGAACCGCCAGCACCAGCATGAACTCAGCACGCCTTGTGTACAGAGCAATGTTATGCCGCTGCCACTGGAGCTGGCGACAGACATGACACTCAGCCAGTGTTGCCGGGTCATCAATCAGGGCATTAAAGCGCTCAAAGCACTGCAAACTTACCGGGTTGAGGATCTCAAGCGAACTCGTCAGCAGCAAGGTAAAGGTACACATATATTTGGCCCGACCGTTAACCTGCTGCCTTTCACCAGCAGTCCAAAATATGGTGGAATTGCCAGCCACTCCCATATACTCAGTGCCGGTACGACCGACGACATCATGTTGCAGTGGCATCTGTTGCAGGATCAACCAGCCAGGCTGGATGTCGATGCCAATGTGGCGCGTTATTCAGATCAGCAGCAACAGCAGGTGCAGGCTGCCATATTCCGGGCCGCTCACTACTGGTCTCAACATCCCACCCAAACACTGGGCAGCGTGGTCACAGCATTAAACGGAGTCTATGACCATGTCCTATGATGCACGACTACAGCAGGAGTATCAGGGTCAGATTGTCTGGATCAGTGGTGTGGGTCAGGGCATCGGGCTGGCAACAGCCCAGCGTTTTGCCGCCCTGGGGGCGAAAGTGATTGGCTTTGATCGCCAGTTCAGTGGCACCGACATACTCGAGCGTGCCGTGCGGTGTGATCTGGCAGATTTGACGCAACTGGAAGCCACATTAAACGAGCTGCTGGCTCAGGGCCTGGCGCCATATAACCTGATCAACATCGCCGGGGTCTTGGAGCTAGGTGAGGTAGAGCAGTTATCACTGGCACAATGGCAGCACTGCCTGAATGTTAATGCGGGTGCGGTGTTTACCTTTATTCGCGCCTGCACGCCCCACCTTAAACAACAACAAGCAGGGGCCATTGTGACAGTTGGCTCCAATGCCGCACACACCCCTCGTCAACAGATGGCAGCCTATTGCGCTTCAAAAGCCGCCGTTACTCAGCTTACGCTGAGCGCGGGGCTGGAACTGGCGAACTTTGGTGTACGTTGTAATGTGGTTGCTCCGGGTTCGACACTCACACCAATGCAAACCGGTATGTGGCAGGACGAGCAAGGGGCACAGCGCGTCATAGAAGGTTTTGCCCCCCAGTATAAGTTAGGGATCCCGCTTAAAAAGCTGGCCACGGCACAAGAGATTGCCGATAGCGTGGTATTTCTGGCGTCAAAGCTTTCATCTCACACCACCTTGCAAACTATCACCATCGATGGTGGTGCGACTTTCTAAGTTGTTCCGCACAATCAAACGAGCCCGGTTTTGGGCTCTTCCTGCTCTGTTTAGGTCAATGCCGCCAGTTGCTGTGCCTGACGCTGTGCGATTTGTGTTTCCTCAACACAAAATGCCTGGACCACGAGCTGATAAATATGCGCCAGATCGGCAATGTCCTGTATCTGTGCAGATTCATTGATTTGGTGGATGTTGTCGTTTTTCAAACCAAATTCAATGACCTGAGTATGATTAGAAGCAATAAAACGGCCATCCGATGTACCGCCATCTGTGGTCAGCATGGGGACCTGACCCACCACGCTCTCTATCGCACCACAGATCAGGGCAACAAACTCATCCGCCTGATTGAAATAAGGCGCACAAGGGCGCTGCCACTCAATGTCATAATTGAGGTCTAAATCCAGCAATATATCGTCAATCAGTCGTTTCAGCTCCGCTTCGTTAAAGCGACTACTGTAGCGAATGTTAAAGCACACATCGCAGGCACCCGGGACCACATTATCGACAAACTCACCACTGTTGAGCTGCGTCACCTGAAATGTGGTACCCGGCATTTGCGCACTGCCTTCGTCCCATTCCAGTGCCAGTAAACGCTGCAACAGGCGTGAGGTATGATGCGTGGCGTTATCACAGTTATGCGGATAGGCCACATGACCCTGACGGCCATAAACCCGAATATGGGCAGACAAGGAGCCGCGACGACCTATCTTAAGCACATCACCCAGCGTCTTACGACTCGATGGCTCTCCCACCAAGCAATAATGCGGCAGGTGATCTACGCCTTGTTGTTTCAAATGGCTCATGAGCACAGCTGTACCGTGTTCCGCCTCTCCCTCTTCGTCGCAGGTAATCAAAAACATCAGGCTACCGCGGCTGCATTGTTCGAGCAGAGACTCAACAGCCGCAATAAAGCAGGCTATTGCCCCTTTCATATCGGCTACCCCGCGACCATATAAGCGGCCATCCTGGATCTCTGCAGCAAAGGGCGGACATTGCCACAGCTCGACCGGCCCGGGCGGCACAACGTCCAGGTGACCGGCAAACGCCAGGGTTTCACCTGGTCCAAATACTCTTTTCGCCACCAGGTTTCTGACCCCCTGACGAGTGACTTCATGACAATCAAATCCGAGTGACTGAAGCTTACGGATCAGGAAACACATGCTGCCAGCATCTTCAGGTGTGATGGATTTATAACGTACCAGCTTCTGGGTCAATGCAATGGCATTTTCACTTAATGACTGGCATTTTTCCAAGGCAAAGTCGGCAACTAACATATTGGTTTCACTCACTCGTTTTAGCGCAAAGAACATATGGGGCAACGGCATTTAGCAACGTAGCCACGGTGAACTAGCTAGACGAGTTATTGACAAGAAAATTCACATTTTATGAGAATTTATTGCGCTCGCGCATGGTAATTATTTTTCCTTTACTTTTTGCGCTGATTGCACCTGACGGCCCCTAAAGAAACCCGCACATCTTTCGTCTTTATGACAATCAATATTATTTCACGCCCCCGTGCGTGCGATTTAAGGTAATCAAAGGCAGAAAAATGAAACTATATGACGTGATTGGGATCGGGTTCGGCCCGGCCAACCTGGCACTGGCCATCGCCCTGAAAGAGCAAAACAAACTGAGCGATCGAGTGTGTTTTATCGAGAAACAGCCGGACTTTTTGTGGCATGGTGGGATGCTGCTGGACAACACCGATATGCAGATCTCTTTCCTCAAAGATCTGGTTTCATTACGCAACCCAACCAGTCATTTCAGCTTCATTAATTATTTACATAATCAAAACCGCCTGGACAGTTTCATCAACCTGAAGACCTTCTATCCTTCTCGTCATGAATTCAATGACTACCTGCGCTGGTCAGCCAGTCACTTCCGTGATCACTGTCACTTTGGCGAGCAGGTCAATGACGTTGAGCCAATTATTGTCGAAGGTAAAGTTGATCACCTCAAAGTCACCAGCCGGGATGCCGAGGGCAATCAAAGCGTACGCCTGACCAAAAACCTGGTTGTGAGCGTTGGCGGCTCGGCGAAAATCCCTGCCCCATTTGACGCACTGAAAGACAGCAATCATGTTTGGCACTCGTCACAGTATTTGCACAACAAGCATAAAGTCAAAGCGGGAGATCGCGTTGCGATTATCGGTGCGGGACAAAGTGGTGCTGAGATTTTTGCTGATCTGGAAAACATGACTGAGCAACCACAGGTTGACTTAATCATGCGCTCCGGCGCGATGAAGCCTGCTGATTCAAGCCCATTTGTAAACGAGATCTTTGACCCTGCATTCACCGATGTGGTGTTCGACAAGTCGCCAGAGCAAAAAGACCGCTACTTTAACGAATTCAGAAGCACCAACTACTCTGTCGTCGATGAGCCATTGATTGCCAGTATTTATGCCAGCCTGTATGACCAGAAGCTCAAAGGAGGCGATCGCCTGGCCATTCGTCACCGTACCTCCGTCAATAGCGCAGCGATTGATACCGAAGGTAAGATCAATCTGGAGCTGGAAGATGTGCAAAGCCGCGGGACGCAAAAATACGACCATTTAATTCTGGCGACTGGCTACCAGTACCCCAGCCGCTCGCCGCTCCTTGAGCAATTGGCAGAATGGCTGAAGCCAGATATCAGTCGCTATTATCAAATTGAAACGGCCGACAACTTTATGCCAAAAGTGTTTACCCAGGGCGTCAATGAGCAAACCCATGGCATCAGTGACTCCTTACTGTCGGTGTTGGCGGTACGTTCAGCGGAGATCGTCGAAGCGCTCGACCTGTAATCAAATGTGCCGGGGAGGACATTCAGTCGCTCCCCAGCCCCACCGCTCAGAAAGAATAGCGGGATACTTCACGCCCGGCGTCATCCAGCAGCTGACAACTTTCATTGCTGGTACGCCAAAGCGCTCGCGGGCTGCTGAAGCTGTAGCCGCCGGTCTGCGGATCTATGTAGTTGGAATAGACCCGAGCAGGTGCCTGAGGCGCCAGCTGGGCCCCCTCCGGGAAAATAAATTGCGCATCCCCCTTTACGGCGCGAATTTGCCAGCCACTGATGTCCACACGGCAATCTGACATATTAAATAGCTCAACATATTCATCACTGAAATCTCTATTTAAACGCAGGCAGGGGGCTTTTTCTATCACACTTGATTACACCAGCCTGTGCGCACCCAGTCGATCTGCTGACACAAAAAAGCCGTGCATTCGCACGGCTTTTTTACCTTCGACTCTGACGTGCTTAATCAGTGCACAGCAAACTGTCGTAAACGGAGGTGAGTACCTCTTCGGCAGCAATGATCTGACGATGATCATAATCCAGATGCGTCACATCAAACTCAGCGTCCAGCTCTGCAAGATAGGCATCCATCGCTGCCTGATCTGCCTGATTTGACCACCAGGCATGCGCTTTTGCCGAGGCTTCCTGAGCATACTGCTGCGGCGCTCTGGCCAGGCGTTGCAGTTCATAACCCGCCGCCAGTAAAGCCGTTAATTCCGCTTCAGGCAGCTGACTGAGCGTATGCTCAAAGAGGTCAGCAAATTGCGCCTGATGCGTGATCAGCCACTGAGCCAGCGTGGCTGGGTCCCGGACAGTCTCATCCAGCCCCTGCTGCAATTGCGTCACCAGAGCGTGATGCAATGCACTGTCAGGTGCCAGACTGTAGCCGCCGATCCATGACAGCGCCCAGCTACGCCAGTCCAGACTACTTTGCGCCGCTTCACCGTGAGGGTTCCAGCTGTCAACCAGATACAGGTGACTCACCGTTCTGCCTCGCGCAGTCAGTGCATTGGCAACCAGTGCCGCCAACGCGCCACCCAAAGACCAGCCCAGCAGTTTGATGGTGCCATTCGGCTGAGCCTCATCCAGTGCCTTCGCATAATGCTGCGCCAAATCGGTCAGCGTACTGAACTGGGCGAGCTGTTTTGCAGCCGCCACACCGATACAATTAACCTTACCCGCCAGCTTCTCAGCCAGCGGACGATACGCGACCGTTAAGCCACTGCCTTCATGCAGACAGAAGAGATTATCTGCACCTGCCACGGCATCATTGAGCGGATGCAGGATAAGCTCGCTCTGGTGCGTCATCTCAGCCACCAGGCTCGCCAGATCCGGGGCTTGCCACAACTGTCTGACGGCCAGCGGCAGTGCATTATGTTGCTGCCACATACTGATCACTTTCAGACCATTGATAGAGTCTCCACCCAGCGCAAAGAAGTTATCCAGACGGCCAACCTGCTCTACACCCAGCACGGTTTGCCAGATAGCGGCCATCGCCTGTTCAACTTCCCCCTGGGGTGCCACAAAACTGGCATCACTTTGTAACTGTGCCTTTGGCAGGGCTTTACGGTCAATTTTACCATTGCTGTTTACTGGCAGATCCGTCAACGCCATGATCACTGCAGGAACCATATAATCAGGCAGGTTCGCCGCCAGGTTGGCTTTCAGCTCGACCTCGTCTGGTACACTCCCATCGTGACCACTCACATAAGCCACCAGGCGTTTACCAGCTGGGGTATCATCAGCAACAACCACTGCCTGACGCACGGTATTGTGCTTACGCAGCAGGGTTTCAATTTCCCCTAATTCAATGCGGAAGCCACGGATCTTCACCTGATGGTCGGTCCGGCCCAGGTATTCCATCAGCCCCTGCTCGTTCCAGCGCACCAGGTCACCGGTGCGATACAAGCGGCTGCCATCATCGGCAAATGGGTTCGCCACAAAGCGCTCCGCCGTCAGGTCCGGACGGTTCAGATAACCCCGTGCCAGACCGATTTCTTCGGCCATATACAGCTCACCTATCTGTCCCGGTAACACCCGCTTTAACTGACTGTCCAGCACCCAGGCCTGACGTTGTCCCAGCACCTCACCAATGGGCGCGTACACCGCATCAAACGAGCTGCCCGGCATCGCCTTCCAGGTCAAAGGCGTCACCACTGTCTCGGTCGGACCATATCCATTGATGAAAAAGTCCGGCTTCAGTACTCGCTGCGCCAATTCAAACGAGGCCTGTGGCATGGCATCCCCGCCAAAACAGTACACTCGCACTGGCGGTGGGTTACCCACCTGCTCAACATAGGCAGACAACTCGCGCAGGAATACAGGCGGGAACACCACGGTCGTAACCCCTTGCTGATGCAGATTCTGATAGGTTTGCTGTAAATCCCACTGCTGCTGTGGACGGATCACCACAGTGCCGCCATGGGTTACCGCAGACAACCATCGTTCATGGGCGCCGTCGAAACAGAAGGACATAAAGATCAATTCGCGATCTGCCGAGGTCAACTCGTAGCGGCGACCAATGCCGCGACAGTGTGCGGCAATTGAACCCCGACTCACTAACACGCCTTTTGGATTGCCCGTTGAGCCTGAGGTGTAAATCACATAGGCTCCCTGAGCCGGATACACCTGTGGCTGCTGCCATTGCTGGTTCAACGGAATATCTGCCATCCGATGCAAGCGGGCCTCCCCGGCAATCTCATTAAGACTATGATCGCTGACCAGGATGTGCTGCATCTGACTGTCGTTGATCATGTATGCCAGACGCTCTTTTGGATAACTCAGGTCCATAGGCACATAGACCGCGCCGGCCTTAAGTACCGCAAGGAAAGCCAAAGGTAAGTCGATGCCACGGGTCAGTGCCACCCCAACCCGCTGCTCTGGACCCACCCCCTGCTCACGCAGATAATAGGCCAGCTGGTTAGACTTTTCGTACAGTTCTTTATAGCTGTAACTGTTGCCCTCACAGGTCAGGGCTTCAGCATCAGGTGTTTGCTCGGCCAGCTGGTTTAACGTCGACACCACATCCTGATACTGGGTTGCGGCCAATTGTGGCGGCTGACCCGTCAGTAAGTAAATCGGCTCAACGGCGCCACTGTGCAACGGCGTGATTGCCTCACCAAAGCCCTGCTGTTGCAGTGCTTGCTGAATATCCAGTGGCATAATATCCAGATCCGACAGGTTCAATGTTGGCTGAGTTACAAAGGCGCTGAGGATCTGCTGTAAGCCCGCCATCAAAGTTGCGATCCGCTGCTCACTGAACAGCTCCTGTGCATAGTCCAGCTTCAGGGTCAGTTCACCGCTAAAGCTCTCGCTGGTATTGAGTACCAGATCGAACTGTGCCTTGGTCTTAGGCAATTCACTGGGTGCTATGCTCAGTTCCGGCAGGTTGACCAGCTCATTGTCATCCTGACGCTGGTGACTCATAACCACCTGAAACAGCGGCTGCTGACCTACGGTACGCTCCAGCGACAAGCTGTCCACCAGCTTTTCAAATGGTAAATCTTGGTTGGCCTGAGCCTCCTGCAAACGGGTTGCAACTTGTGCCACCACCTGTTGTAAGCTCAGCTCACCACTGAGTGTCGATTGCAGGACCTGAGTATTGGCAAAGAAGCCCACAATATCCTGGCTATGGCTGTGTTGACGATTAGAAATCGGCATGCCAACGCGGATCAGAGACTGGCCACTGTAGTGATGTAACAGCACGTGCCATGCCGCCATCAGCACACCAAATAAGGTGCTGTTTTGCGCTTGGGCAAAGCGCTCCAGTGCCTGTTTCAGTGCATCATCCACCACCACTTGCTGTGCAGCGCCATTGTTTTCATACAGATCACTGCTGCGATCCGTTGGCAGGGTCAGATGAGGATGTTCATCCCCTAACAGCGCCTGCCAGTAAGCAAGCTGACGTTGCTCCTCCCCACCGGCCAGCCAGTTGCGCTGCCACAATGCGTAATCACGGTACTCTGGCTGGGCTGCGTCAATGTGCAAAGTGTCACCTGTGACTGCGCTCTGATATGCCGTAACAAAATCACGCACAATCAGCTTCATTGACCAGCCATCCGACACAATGTGGTGCATCACAACGACCAGCTCGTGTCGGGTGTCATGATGTGCAATCACACCAACCCGCAATAAGGGGTCACGGGTCAGATCAAACGGTGTATTAACCAGTTTCGCCTTGAACGCCTGCTGCGCATGTGCACTGGTCGCTGTGCTGCGGGCAATCTCGCAGGCATAGTTATCATCCACGTACTGACTGATCTTACCGTCAGCATGCTCAACAAAGCGGGTTCTGAGTACACTGTGCTTACGCAGCACAAAATCAAATGCCTGCTGAAGCGCATCCCAATTCAGAACACCATTGAGGCTGAGGCCGCCTGCGATGTGATAAGCATCGCTTTGCGGCGCCAGTTTCCACAGGAACCACTGACGTGCCTGTGCATAGGATAACCCCTGGTAAGCCTGCTCAGGGGCGCTGCGCACAAGTTCAGGTATGCTGCTCTGCGCTGATCCGACCCGTTGCACCAGACTGTGCAGCTCAGGAGCCGCAAAAATATCGGCCAGAGATAAGTTCATACCACGCGATTGCGCCTGAGAGATCAGCTTCATGCTGCTGATTGAATCTCCGCCCAGCGCGAAGAAGTTATCCAGTCGGCCAACCTGCTCAATGTCTAACAGCGTTTGCCAGATAGACGCCATCGTCTGCTCCACCTCACCTTGTGGCGCTTCGTAGCTAACCAGGCTTTGCTGCTCTACCTTGGGCAGGGCCTTACGGTCAATTTTACCATTGCTGTTCACTGGCAGATCGGCCAGCACCATGATCACCGCCGGCACCATGTAGTCGGGCAACACTGAAGCCAGCTCAGCCTGCAATTCGCCACTGTCTACTGTCATCGCCTCATGGCCACTGACATAGGCAACCAGTCGTTTGCCCGATGGTCCTTCGTCTGCGACCACCACAGCCTCGCGTACGCCTTCAAGTGCGTACAACGCCGCTTCAATCTCACCCAGTTCAATACGGAAACCACGGATTTTCACCTGATGGTCGGTACGGCCCAGATACTCCAGCTGACCCGCACTGTTCCAGCATACTAAGTCGCCACTGCGATACATGCGGCTGCCATCCGCCACAAAGGGGTCTGCCACAAAGCGCTCAGCACTGAGATCGGCACGATTCACATAGCCACGAGCCAACCCGGCACCGGCAATGTACAGTTCACCGGCAACCCCCGGCGGACACAAGTTCAACGCTCTGTCGAGTACATAGAGACGGATCCCCGCAATGGGCGCCCCAATTGGCACAGGTAACGCCGCATCGCCATGACAGGTAAAGTGACTGACATCAACCGCCGCTTCCGTTGGACCATAAAGGTTGTACAATCTGGCTTCTGGCAGTTTACTCAATGCCTGTGCCTGGACTTCACTGGGCAGCGCTTCACCACTGCACAGAATGCGACGAATACTGGTCGCCGTGTGGACCTGTTCATGGCTAATAAACGCCTGTAACATAGACGGCACAAAGTGCAGGGTCGTAACGCCAAAGGTGTTAATGGTTTCGAGCAGCTGAGTACTGTCTTTGTGTGCACCCGGTTGCGCTATCACTAACTCAGCGCCATACATCAGCGGCCAGAAGAACTCCCACACCGACACATCAAACCCAAACGGCGTCTTTTGCAGCACTTTGTCATCGCACCCAATCGGATACGCCGACTGCTGCCAGGCAATACGGTTGTATATCGCGCTGTGCTGATTGCCAACCCCTTTCGGTTTACCAGTTGAGCCCGAGGTATAAATCACGTAGGCCAGCTGGTTCGGGGCTATGTGGTGTTGTGGCAGCTGCTGTGGATAATCTTCTAACGGCACACTACGATAAGGTACACACTGTGCAAGCTGAGACAGGCTCGCCAGTCGCTCTAGTGAATCATCCCCGATAAACAGCGACAAATCGCTGTGCTCGGCGATATAGGCAATACGCTCTAACGGCAGTGACGGCTCCAGCGGCACATAGGCTGCACCCGCCTTAACCACCGCCAGAATGCTGACCACCATCTCCAGGCTGCGTTCAAAGACCAGTGCAACTTTGTCTTCTGCACCGATCCCACGGGCATTTAGATAGTGGGCCAGCTGATTCGAGGCACGTTCAAGCTCACCATAGGTCATACTCTGCTGGCCAAATCGCAGCGCCACAGCATCACTGGTGCGGGCACTTTGTTCACTGATCAGAGTCGTGATCGGACGCTGATATGCATGCGCTGGCGTACCTGTACCCATCTCTATTAGGGTGCTGAGCTGTTGCTCATCCTGCAATGGCAGTAAAGACGCAAGCTGACACTGGTCGCCCTGTGTCATCGCCAGCAGCAAGTCTTTAAACTGAGTGGCCAGCGCACGGACATCGGCTTCAGCCAAAACACTGCCCTGATAATTGAAGCGCAGACGCAACGTCTCTTCTTGTATAAATAACACCGTCAGCGGGAAGTTCGTTTCATCACGATCTTCGATGATCTCAAAATGCGTCTGGCGCTCACCTTCTTGCATCAGTGCCTGATCGATAGGATAGTTTTCAAATACCAGTAAGGTATCGAACAGACCATCACGACTAAGCTCCAGCGATTGTGCCGCCAGTTTTTGGATTTCATACAGAGGCGTAAATTCGTGCTCACGCACTGCCAGTGCCGTACTTTGTTGCGCCTGCAACCAGTGCGTCAGTGACTGGGCCGGATCTACGCTCGCCACCATAGGGACGGTATTGATAAACATACCCTGGATAGCCTCGTGACCTGGCAGGTCGTTCGGGCGACCCGCAGTCGTCGCACCAAAGCACACGGTATCTCTGTCAAGATAACGGCTCAGCAACACCGCCCAGGCGCCCTGCACCAGGGTATTCTGGGTGATCCTGTGCTGCTGACAGAAAGCAGTCAGCTGCGCATACTCGCGCTCACTGAGCAGTACATCCAGACCACCGAATTGTCCGCTCTGTGGCTGAGCAAAAGCGCGACTCAGGTAGCTTGGCTCCTCCAGCTCAGCCAGCTGCCCCTGCCAGAATGCCAGATTCTGTGCTTCGTCCTGCGCTGTAAGATACGCAATATAGTCACCATACTGGCCACGTACCGGAGCAAGTGACTGACCTTCATATGCCGTCAACACCTCGCCCATCATCGCAGAGCGACTCCAGCCGTCGGTCAGAATGTGATGCATGGTCCAGATCAGCGCATGTTGCTGCTCGCCCAGTGTGATCAGAATAACGCGGTTTAATCCAGGCTCAGTGGTCAGGTCGAAACCGCGACGAGATTCATGATGTGCCAGCTCACGTAATCGTGTTTGCTGCTGCTCTGGCGTCAGCGTTTGCCAGTCCAGCTCCTGCCAGTCCAGTACAGCATCGCGATTCACATACTGCAAGGACAGGCCGTCCTGAGTAATAAACCCGGTACGCAGCGCATCGTGACGCTGCACCACCTGTGTCCAGGCGTCTTTAAATCGCGCACTGTCCAGGCGGGTGATCATAAAGCAGCTCTGGCTGACGTAGGCTTCGCTTTGCTCAAACAGGCTGTGGAACAACATGCCTTCTTGCATCGGTGACAATGGATAAATGGTACTGATCTGATCCAGCGGCAGCGGCAGCGACAGGGCGTCGATTTGCGCCTGAGACAAATCGGCCAGCGGCAGATCAGAGGGAGTAAAGGTGGCCGGAGCCTGCTCACAGTGAGCAATCAACTCAGCCAGTGCATCCGCAAAATGCGCAGCCAATGCAGCCACGCTCTGGCGCGCCAGTCGCTCTTTGCCATAACGAATACTCAACTGTAACTGACCCGCGATAACCTGGCCGGTGATCGTCAGCTCACTGTCCATGGCAAACTGCGGATCCAATGCCGTGCCTGTGTGTTCGTCCGCCGGGCGCCAGTTTTGTGTATCAGCTGTGCTGTTATCCAGCTGACCCAGATAGTTAAACTCAATGGCTGCACCACCCAGAGCGGCCAACTCTGCCTGCTGGGCTTCACTGCCATAATAGCGGAATGCCCCATACCCAATCCCTTTATTGGGTATGTCGCGCAGCTGTTCTTTGTTGAACTTGATGGTCTGAGCAAGTTGCTCATGGCGCGTCAGTACCACCGGGAAGAGGCTAGTAAACCAGCCAACCGTGCGGCTCAGGTCAACCGTGTCTGTCCAGGCCTCCCGGCCATGTCCTTCAAGGTTAATCTTATGGCTCGCCTGTCCGGTCCAGCGGTACAGTGCATCACTCAGGGCACTGAGCAATAAGTCGTTAACCTGAGTGCGATAGGCCTGACCCGCACGCGTCAGCAAGGCCTCGGTTTGAATCGCATCCAGCGTCACCTCAGCCACCTCTGAGTCTCGATAGTAGCGGCTGCCTGTATCGTTTAGCTCAGGCAAGACACTGTTGACTCCGGCCATACTCTGCCAGTAGGTAAATTCGTTTTCATGCTGTACCGGGTATTGCTGAATTTGTTGTGCCCAGAACTGATAGCTGTGGCTCTTAGTGCCCAGCTCGGCATCAGGTTGTTGCCACAACCGCGTTAAATCTTCCAACAAAATCCGCCATGACACGCCATCGACCGCGAGGTGGTGCACCACCAGTAATAATCGTGCACTGCCGTCTTCCACCGTCATGTGTACGGCGCGTAACAATGGACCTTCGCTCAGGCTCAGACTTTGCTGAGCCTGCTCCGCCAGCGCTGTGATTTGCGTAGAATGAGTATCCCGATACCAGATGCTTTGCTCGGCCATGTGTGCGTCAAACGCCGCATAGGCCTGCTGCCACTGTCCCGTCTCATTTTGCAGATAACGCAGTCGCAATGCATCATGGCGTTCGAGCAGGGCAGAAATAAGTTGCGTCAACAGCTGCGCCGCCATTGGCTCAGCCAGGTGCAGCATGACCGCCTGGTTCCAGTGAGTACGATTGACCATATCACGCTCGAAGAAGGCATGCTGTATTGGCAGCAAACTCACCGCGCCAGTCACCTCTTGTTGCGGTATGGCATCTTCGCTTAACGGGGTCATCAGAGGGGCCAGATTGGCAACCGTTTGGTGTTCAAAGATCTGCTTGGCGCTCAGAACAAACCCTGCCTGACGCAGTTTAGCGATGATCTGCAGGCTCAGGATCGAGTCGCCACCGAGTGTAAAGAAGTTATCGTCCCTGCCCACCTGCTCAAGTCGCAGTAACTGCTGCCATATCTCAGCAAGCAGCATTTCCTGCGCCCCTTGTGGTGCCTGATAGACTTTATCAGCCTCCGCCTGTGGCGCAGGCAGTGCTTTGCGGTCGACCTTGCCATTATGGGTCAATGGCATCTGTGGCAGTACCATGAGCAGGCTGGGTACCATGTAATCCGGCAGCTGAGCCGCCAGTGACGCGCTCACTTGCTGACTGTCCAGTTCAATGCCCGCAGCCGCGCTGACATACGCGATCAGGCGGGTTGAGCCAGTTCCCTGGTCAGCCACGACCACGGCGTGCTCTACTCCAGGGAAGGCCAGTAGTTTTGCTTCAATTTCGCCGGCTTCAACCCGATAACCGCGGATTTTAAGCTGCTGATCACAACGCCCGACATATTCCAGCTGACCCTGCTGATCCCAGCGTACCAGATCTCCCGTGCGGTACAGACGACTGCCATCGTTGTCGAACGGATTCGCGATAAAACGCTCTGCTGTGAGTCCAGGTTGTTCAAGATAGCCCCGCGCCATTTCAGCACCGCTGATATAAAGTTCACCCGTCATGCCATACGGCAGTAATTGCAGGCTTTCATCAAGAATATAAAGTGCGCGACCACCGATTGGCTGACCAATGGGCACATAGTTACTGCCAAGTGCAGCACCTTGTTGCTGAGTCCAGGCCAGCGGTGTGATCACCGTCTCCGATGGACCATAGGCATTGATAAAGCGAGTGTCTGGCGCATGCTCTAAGAGGCTGGCACAGTGCTGTGCAGACCAGGCTTCCCCGCCGACAATACATAAGCGAAGCGGTGCAGGCAGAGACTTAAATTGCTGCAAATACGCCGGTGTGAAGCCCATAACGGAAAGTTGCTTGTCCCTTGCAAACTGCTCAAGCTCGGGCTGAGACAGCAGCTTGAACTCATCCAGCACCACACATGCCCCAGCCAGCAACGGCCCCCATAACTGCTCAATTGAGGCATCGAAGCCAAAGGAAACAGATATCGCACAGCGGTCCTGTGCCTGATATTGATAAAGCGACTGTACGGCGTTGCAGTGACCCTGTAAGGCCTGATGACTAACGGCCACTCCCTTAGGAGTCCCGGTGGAGCCAGACGTATAAATCACATAAGCCAGTTGTTGAGAGTGGATAAGCGGCTCAGCTCGCTTGAGATCGTCATTGGCACACAACTCAGGGCGATACTGGATCAGCGTTTGCGCTTCGCTCTGATAGTCAGTATTCACAGTGACCACCCACTGACACTGCGCTGTAATAGTCGTGACACGCGCAGCAGGTAGCTCGGCATCAACAGGCACATAGCAGGCGCCGCTTTGCAAAATAGCCAGGAAACTCACCACGGTATCAATATCACGTCTGAATACCACCGCAACTTTGTCTTCGCTGCGAACGCCCTGCTCGATGAGGTAATGTGCGAACTGCTGGGCACGTGCCTCCAGTTCTGCATAGCTCAGTGTCTGGTCAGCCAGGCTCAGTGCCACGGCATCCGGCGTTAATGTCGCCTGGCGACGCAGTTGGGTAACCAGATTGTCAGCTTGATCGGCACCGGCCAGATAAGGAGTATACTCAGGCAGCAACCTTTGTTGCTCAGAATGTGGCAGCACATTGAGGGTGCCTACAGGCTGAGTCAGATCGTGCTGCATCGCAGTCAGGATTGTTGTCAGACCATAGAACAATGCCTCAGCACGCTCAGTACTGTATTTTGCGCTGACATAATCCAGTGACAAAGTCACTGAGCCGTCTTCGCGCTCCAAAGAATTTAATACCAGCTCAAACTGCGCAACCTGGGTATCAGCCTGGCCCTCCTGAGCTTGCAGACCGCCGAACTCAGTCAGGGCATTTTCTTCCACGCGTTGGTGGTTATAAAACACCTGAAACAACGGGGACGCTGCCAGGTTGCGTTCCAGATCCAAGCTATCCAGCAACTTTTCGAACGGCAGATCCTGGTTGGCCTGAGCACCACGCAGCGCCTGATTTATGCGAAGCAAGACACGCTCCAGTGAATCACTGCCTTGGATCTGACTGTTGATCACCTGAGTATTAACAAAGAAACCGACCATGGCCTGAGTGCCGCTATGATGGCGGTTGGCCACCGGCATGCCTACCCGGATCTCGCGCTGGCCACTATACTTGTGTAATAAGATCTGCCACGCGCTCATAAGCAGGCTAAACAGTGTGACACCTTGTGTCGCTGCCAACGCCTGCAATGTTTTGGTCTGCTCCTGGCTCAAGTCATGAGTGAGGGTGTTGCTGTGAAGCTGAGTATCATCCCCCTCAAGATCGCTGGGCAGAGCAAGCGTTGGATGCTCATCCCCCAACTGGGCCTGCCAGTAGGCCAGTTGCTGCTGCTCTGCACCATCGGCCAGGTAATCACGCTGCCACTTAGCAAAATCGCTATACCGTAAGGCGTCTGCTGCCACATCCAGTGTTTCACCGTTGCGGGCCGCTTCATAACCACGCACAAAGTCCGCAACAATCAGCTTCAATGACCATCCATCGGAGACAATATGATGCATGACCACCACCAGCTCATGCTGCTGTGGTGCATCACAGATCACACCGACCCGGACCAGCGGTCCCTGGGTTAAATCAAATGGCGTGGTGATCAGTGTCTGTTTAAAGTCACTGCGTTGTGCCTGTGTCGCACCAAGCTCCAGGTAAGCGATCTGACAAGGGCTGGCTTGCAGCGTCTGTGTCGAGACGGTGCCTTGCTGATCTTCAACAAATACCGTGCGCAGCGCAGCGTGCTTGTTCACCAGGTGATCAAAAGCCGACTGCAATGCGCTGCGGTCCAGCTCGCCGGTTAAGTGCAATGCGCTGGGTAAGTGATAAGCGATGCTCTGCGGGTCAAGCTTCCACAGGAACCATTGACGTTCCTGCGCATAAGACAGGCCACGATATTCATTTTCCTGACGCGGGATCTCTGCTATCGCACTGCCCGCATTGAGACTGGCAGCCAACGCCTGAAGTGTCTCGGCACCAAAGAGCGTCTGAATGTCGAGGGCTATCTCTTTGTGCTTGGCTTGCGCAATCACACGCAGGCTGCTGATAGAGTCGCCCCCCAGTGCGAAGAAATTGTCCAAACGACCAACACGCTCAACACCCAGCACATCCTGCCAGATGGCAGCCATCGCTTGCTCAATGTCGCCCTCTGGCGCCACATAGCTGACTTCGCTTTGCAACTCAGCTTTGGGTAAAGCTTTGCGGTCTATTTTACCATTGCTGTTCACTGGCAGATCCGGCAACGCCATGATCACTGCAGGTACCATATAATCCGGTAAGTTCGCCGCCAGTATGCTCTTTAACTCTGCATCGTTAGGCAGTGCACCATCATGTCCGCTGACATACGCCACCAGGCGTTTTCCTGCTGGCGTATCGTCGGCAACAACCACCGCTTGACGCACTGTGTCTTGTTTACGCAATAAGGTTTCAATTTCACCCAGTTCGATGCGGAAACCACGGATCTTAACCTGGTGGTCAGTCCGGCCCAGATATTCCATCAGGCCTTGTTCATTCCAGCGCACCAAATCACCGGTGCGATATAAGCGGCTGCCATCATTGGCAAACGGGTTGGCCACAAAGCGCTCGGCAGTGAGATCGGGACGGTTCAGGTAGCCCCTTGCAAGACCAATCTCTTGTGCCATATATAGCTCACCAATCTGTCCTGGCAACACCAGGTTGAGTTGGCTATCCAGCACCCAGGCCTGTCGCTGCCCCAGCACTTCACCAATGGGCGCGTACACCGCCTCAAATGAACTGCCAGGCATGGCCTTCCAGGTCAGTGGCGTGACCACAGTTTCAGTCGGACCATACCCGTTGATGAAGAAACTGGGTTTGAGCACGCGCTGCGCCAGCTCAAAGGATGCCTGTGGCATCGCATCCCCACCAAAGCAGTAAACCCGCACCGGCGGCGGATTACCTACCTGCTCCACATATGCCGACAGTTCACGCAAAAATACCGGTGGAAATACCACTGTGGTTACGCCTTGCTGATGCAGGTTTTGATAGGTTTCCTGCAGATCCCATTGACGCTCAGGACGGATCACCACCGTGCCGCCATGGGTTACTGCTGACAGCCAGCGCTCATGGGCACCATCGAAACAAAAAGACATGAAGATCATTTCGCGATCCGCGGCGCTCAGCTCATACCGACGCCCAATGCCCCGGCAGTGCGCTGCAATTGAGCCACGGCTGACCAGGACACCTTTGGGGTTACCTGTCGAACCCGAAGTATAAATGACATACGCCCCCTGCATTGGGTATACCTGAGGCTGCTGCCACTGCTCGGTCAGTACAATATCCGCCAGACAATGCAAAGTTGCCTCACCGGCAATCTCATCCAGACTGTTGTCACTGACCAGAATATGCGCCATCTGACTGTCGTTGATCATATACGCCAGACGTTCCTGCGGATAGCTCAAGTCCATTGGCACATAAACCGCACCAGCCTTAAGTACCGCCAGGAAAGCCAGTGGCAGATCGATCCCCCGTTGCAGCGCTACCCCAACGCGCTGCTCGGGCACAACCCCTTGCTCACGCAGGTAGAAGGCCAGCTGGTTTGATTTCTCGAACAATTCTTTGAATGTATAGCTGTGACCCTCGCATGTCAGGGCCTGTGCATCCGGTGTTTGCTCGGCCAACTGGTTCAGCGTCGACACCACATCCTGATATTGCGTGGCCGCCAACTGCGGCAGTTGACCCCCCGGAATATAGATGGGCTCCACAGCACCCGAGTGCAGTGGCGTGATGGATTCACCAAAGCCCAGCTTTTGCAGTGTCCGCTGCTGTGATTCACTGATCAGCGTAAGCGCCGACAAACGGCTTTGCGGTGACGCTATGATATTCAGCAGCAGGCGTCTGAATTGCTCTGCCAGTGCCTGAACATCGGCGCCGGCAAGCTCACTGCCCTGATAACTGAAATGTAACCGCAGCGTCTCTTCCTGAATAAAGCTCACCGTAAGCGGGAAGTTGGTTTCTTCTTTGGCCTCACCGACAGTAAATTTGGTCTGTTGTTCAGCACGGGTTTCAAGTGCTTCCGCAAGCGGATAGTTTTCAAACACCAGCAGGGTATCGAACAAGCCGTGCTTGTCCATTGCCAGATGTGTCGCCTGCTTTTGAATATCGTATAAAGGCGTAAACTCGTGTTCCCGACCGGCCAGGTTGGCCGATTGCAGCGCCTGTAGCCAGTGACTCAAAGACAGCTCAGGGCGCACTTCAACCATGACCGGCATAGTGTTGATGAACATCCCCTGGATCCGCTCTGCCCCTGCCAAATCGCTCGGACGCCCTGATGTCGTGGCACCAAAGCACACAGCTTCACGACCAAGATGGCGACTCAGCAAGAGTGCCCATACTCCCTGCATCAGGGTGTTTGGCGTCAGGTGCTGAGCTTTGACAAACTCGCCCAGCGCGGCATCTTCTTGCTCCGTTAGCAGTAAATCGAACGCGCTGTAACTGCCCTGCGAGGGCGTGGTAAAGGCCGAACTCAGATAGCACGGCTCCAACAATAAATCGGTTTGCGCCTGCCAGTAAGCCAGATTAGCGGACTGATCTTGTTGTGCCAGATAGGCGATATAGTCACGATATTGGGCCTCTGCCGGAGGCAAAGTGTGACCCTCGTACAAGCGTAACACTTCTCCCATCAGCGCCGAACAGCTCCAGCCATCAGTCAGAATATGATGTATGGTCCAGATAAAGGCATGCCGTTCAGGTGCCAGCTGTACTAACACAAAACGCAGTAAACCCGGCGTGCCATCAAGCTCAAAGCCCTGGCTACGCTGTTGCTGAGCCAGCTCATGCAGCTTCAGCTGTTGCTCATCCGCGCTCAGGTGCTGCCAGTCCAGTGTCTGCCACTGAGCAGCCAGGGTTTTAACAACAAACTGCAGCGGTTGTGGATCCAGACTTAAGAAGCCACTGCGCAGTACATCATGACGATCTATCACCGTCTGCCATGCGGCTTTAAAGCGCGTAGCATCAAGCCCGGTGATGTCCAGACTGGTCTGATTGATATAGGCTTCGCCCTGCTCGTAAAGACTGTGAAACAGCATGCCCTGCTGCATCGGCGACAGCGGATACAGGTCCTGCAACTCAGCACCGTTAATCGCTAAGGTATCCAGTTGTGACTGACTCAGTGCGGCCAATGGCACATCACTGGGGGTGAGGCAACCCGCTGCCTCTGTACAATGGCCGATCACAGCGACTAAGGCCGCCTCCAGATGCCTGGCAAAGGCCGTCATTGTCACTTCGCTGAGTCGCTGTGCACCATAGCTAATCACCAGTTGCAGGCGGCCATCGCTCACCTGACCATTGATACTGATCTCACTGTGTGGCTCAAAGTCCGGGCTAAAAGCGGCACCGCTGTGCTCATCGGCCAGACGCCAGGGGGCCTCTGACTGAGCCAGCGTATTGTCCAGCTGGCCAAGATAGTTAAACTCAATTTGTCCCAGAGGTTGGGCTGCCAGGCAGGACTGGGCTTGCGCATCACCATAGTATTTCAGTGCCCCATAGCCAATACCTTTGTTTGGCACGGTTCTGAGCTGCTCCTTGTTATGTTTCAGGGTGTCGCTCAGGGTGGCATGTCGGGTCAGCTGAACCGGATACAAGCTGGTGAACCAGCCTACCGTGCGACTTAAATCTGTGTCCAGATCCCAGGGTTCACGGCCATGTCCTTCCAGGTTGATCAAACACTCTGCCTGTCCGCTCCATTGATACAAGGCTTCACTCAGCGCGCTCAGTAATAACTCATTGACCTGAGTCCGGTAGCTTTTGCCAGCGTCGTGCAGCAAGGTCTGAGTTTGCTGTGTATCCAGTGTGGCCTGCACACTGGCACTGTGGGCAAGCTTACGGCTGCCCTCATGATTGAGGTCAGGCAAAGTCAACTCGGGAGCCCGCTGCTGTTGCCAGTAGTTCAGTTCGTCACTGTGAGTGTGAGCATAACCACTGAGCTGCCGCGCCCAGTACTGATAGCTGTGGCTTTTGCTGGCAAGTGAGGGGCTAACTTGCTGTTGTAACTGGCCATAAACCCGCGCTAAGTCGTCGAGCAAAATACGCCATGACACGCCATCCACCACCAGGTGATGGATCACCAGCAGCAAACGGGCACTGCCATCGTCCAGTGTCATATGCACCAGCCGGGTCACCTCAGCTTCGGCAATATTCAGGCTGCGCTGCGCTTCTTCGGCAAGCGCCGTTAATTGAGTCGCCTCAATACGACGCGACCAACAGCTGGCCGCTGCCTGCGTGGCATCAAATTCCGTATAGTGCTGCTGCCACTGCTGCGACGCATCTTTGACGAAGCGCAGACGCAATGCATCATGGTGTGCGATTAATGCAGACCAGGCTTGCTGGATCAGGGCCTCGTCCAGCGGTGTGTCCAGTGTCAGCAGCAGCGCCTGGTTGTAATGGTTTTTATTGTCCAGCTTGGTGGTCAGGAACTGTTTTTGAATCGGTAACAAAGCCACCTCACCTTCCACCTGCTGTGCTATCGCCTCAGCCTGGCTCAGTTCGCTTAACTGAGGCGCCAAACGGGCAATACTATGCAGTTCAAAAATCTGTTTTGGTGTCACCACATAACCGTGTTCACGCAATCCGGTAACAATCTGCAGACTCAGGATCGAATCGCCACCGAGTTCGAAGAAGTTATCCAGTCGACCAATTTTCTGCTGGCCCAACACGTGTTGCCAGACACTTGCCAGCGCCTCTTCACGCGCGCCTTGTGGCGCTTCAAATGGCGCCGATGAGGTATTGCTTACCTTTGGCAGGGCTTTACGGTCAATTTTACCGTTACTGCTTAACGGCAGCGTATCCAGCACCACTATCACCGCTGGCACCATATATTCAGGCAGGGCCTCGGCCAGTGTTGCTTTTAGTTGTTCGCTATCCAGAGTCTGCTCAGCGACGGCTGAAACATACGCAACCAGGCGTGTCGCAGCGCCACTGTCGTCAGCCACAACAACCGCTTCGCGTACCCCAGACGCTGCGTACAGCGCTGCTTCAATTTCACCTAATTCTATCCGGAAACCACGGATCTTAACCTGATGGTCGATACGACCGAGATAATCCAGCTGACCCTTAGCATTCCAGCTTACCAAATCACCACTGCGATACATGCGGCTGCCATCCGCCGCAATGGGGTCGGCAACAAACCGCTCGGCACTCAAATCAGGGCGACTCACATAACCGCGTGCCAGACCTGCACCCGCAATATAGAGTTCTCCGGCAATGCCTTGCGGACAGAGGTTCAAAGCGCGATCCAACACATATAACCGGATCCCCGCAATAGGTGCACCAATTGGCACTGGCAGATCAGCACGACCATGGCAGGTGAAGTGACTGACATCCACAGCCGCTTCTGTCGGGCCATACAGATTGTAAGTTGCAATGCCTGGTAACTTACGCATTGCCTGCGCCTGTACTTCGCTAGGCAACGCTTCACCACTACATAAGATCTGTCGAATGCTGGTGGCCGTAGCAACGGCTTCATGACCTAAAAACGCCTGTAACATTGACGGTACAAAGTGCAGTGTTGTCACGCCAAAGTGATTGATCGTGTCGATCAGTTGCGCACTGTCTTTGTGTGCACCAGGTGGGGCCACTATCAGCTCAGCACCATGCATCAGCGGCCAGAAGAATTCCCACACCGAAACATCAAACCCAAACGGGGTTTTTTGCAATACTTTGTCACCGGCATCAATGGGATAAGCCGACTGTTGCCAGGCAATGCGGTTGTATATAGCACTGTGCTGGTTACCGACGCCTTTGGGCTTGCCGGTGGACCCTGACGTGTAAATCACATAAGCCAGTTGGGTTGCGGGGATCTCATGGGTCGGCAAACTATGCGGATAGTGTTCAAGCGCCAGTGTCGAAAGTTCAACACGGGGCGCCAGATCTGCCAGGCTGTCCAAGCGTGTCAGTGAATGGTCACCCAAGAACAGGCTCAGGCCACTGCTATTGGCGATGTAAGCAATGCGATCTGCCGGTAAAGAAGGCTCCAGTGGCACATAAGCTGCCCCCGCTTTCACCACCGCCAGAATACTGACCACCATCTCGATGCTGCGTTCGAACACCAGCGCCACCTTGTCTTCCGCGCCAATACCTTGCGCGTTCAGATAATGCGCCAGTTGGTTTGTACGCTGCTCCAGCTCCCGATAAGTGAGGCTGTGCGAAGCAAAACGCACTGCAATCGCATCTGGTGTGCTGGCACTTTGCTGGCTGATCAGGGTTGTAACGGGCTGTGAATAGTCAAACACCTCAGCACCGGTCCCTGTGGTGATCAGGTCGGATACCTGTTGTGCACTTAGCAGAGGAACATTATTGACCTCAGCACTTGGGTCGCTCAGGCAGCTATCCAACATCATCTGCAATTGCGCCAGGCAAGCCCGCGCAAATTCAGCATCATACAGCTCACGGGCATAGATAAGGTTTAGACTCGTTCCTTCACTGAGGTCTTCAATCACATCCAGCTGCAGATCAAACGGCATACCGAAACGGTACATTTCGGTGTCCAGCAGAGAAACAGATTCCAGCTGGCTTAGATTGCGCTTATCTCGACGCAGGTAGTTAAACATCACCTGAAAGATAGGGTGAACACCGCTTTGACGTGCCGGCTTAAGTGCATTCACCAGCTGCTCAAATGGCAGATCCTGATTGTTCTGTGCCAGTCGGCTCATTGCCGTGTTTTTTTCTAATAACTGTACAAAACTGTCGGTATCTTCAAGCTGCAACGGCATCACCTGAGTGTTAACGAAAAAGCCGACAAGGTTCTGAGTTTCGCTGCGATGACGATTGGCAATCGGCACCCCGACACGAATATTCTGGCTGTCGCTGAGGCGCGCCAGCAGAGCCTGCCAGGCAGTCAGTAAGACTAAATAGGGTGTGACCTGATACTGACTTGCAAGCGCGCCGATGCGCTGCCATAGCGCTGCTGGCAATGTCTGTGTCTGCGTTGCAACCTGATAATTGAGGTCGTGTCTGTGCTGATTTTTGGCCGGCAAACGTAAGGTCTCTTCGCACTCTGTCAGCTGCTGCTGCCATACCGCCAGCTGGGTATCATAGCGTGGCTGATGGTCCTGCTCATTGTCCCATTTCGCAAACTCCAGATAGCCAGACGCTGGCGAGGCAATATCTTTACCAGCATAAAGTGCAATAAACTCATCTAACAACTGCTGCATTGACGTGCCGTCGGCGATGATATGATGCAAGGTCACGATCAGGCTGGTTCGCCCCTCGCAGCGGGCAATGGCAATACGCAACAAAGGCTCACTGCACAGCGCAAATGGTTGCTCAACGAAACGACGAATACTTGCCTGATCGCTATGATGCGCAAGTTCCAGCTCATGAACTGGCAAAGACTGATATCCGCCATCGCACTGCCAGACCTGCTCTTGCTCCTCAACAAACTGGATCCGCAATCCGGAGTGTTGTGCCAGCAAGGTCTCAAATGCTTGCCTGACCTGAGCGGTGTTTAATTCACCCTGAAAATGCAGTGCCCCGGCCAAATTGTAGGAGACATCCTGCGGGTCCAGCTTCCAGGCATACCAGAGGATCTTCTGTGCGGGTGTCAGCGGCACTCGCTCACCTGCTGTCAACTCAACCTGGAGCTGACCGGCATTGCTCTGGGCCTGGTCAATACGTGCTTTTAAGCGTTGTTGGTCTTCGGTTGATAGGGAGGAGATAGCGCGATTTCTTCTGGTACGTCTTTGCTGTGACATTCTGGCTCCACTGCAGTCAGTTTGATTCTGATTTCAAAATATGACTGCTAGACGAATGAACACGGCAAAAATCCAGCTTCGCGGGTAAAAAATGTGACTTTGAGCTAGGTACCTGAGTGGGCTGTACAGGGAGAGAAAAATGCCCGCTTACGCGGGCATGATAGGCTTACAAATTAAAAGGTGTAGCTGAACGAGATACCCATGTTTCTTGGGTCCGTGTAGTCACCGTAGATAAATATGTCTGAGCCGGTTACCCGACCTGCACTGATCAAGCTGTCATGATCGAAGGCATTGTTTACATAAGCATCGATACGCCAGTTTTCCTCAACATAGGCGGCAGAGAAATGAAACTCGGCGTAGTCGCCTGCCAGGTGCTCAGCTTTTTCACCCAGCTTGCTGTAATACTCACCCACATAGTTGCTACGCGCCGTTAGTTGGAACTTATCTGTGGCCCAGAATTCCAGCCCTAATCCAGCCGTGATATCGGCCGCCATTGGCAGCGCTTTGTCACGTACTGTTGGGTTTTCAGCATTCGCTTCGTCAACCGTGCTGTCCATCCAGCCAAAGCTTGCTGACAAGGTCAGATCTGGGTTGATGGCATAGCGCGCTTCAGTTTCAAAGCCGGCGCTTTTTACTTTCGCCAGGTTAATGATGCTAAAGTCATTCGGGTTACCCGTTGGGCCGGTACCGTAATACTGGTAATCCTCGAAGTCATTGTAAAACACGTTTACCGCGAAGTTTAAATCACCGTCCATAAGCGTAGAGCGCAAGCCGACTTCGAAAGTATCGACATACTCAGGCTCAAAAGTGTAATTGCTCATGCTAAACCAGTGGAAGTCACCGCCGCCCGAGCTGTACCCTTTGCGGAAGCTGGCGTTGACTGTGATGTTATCGTTTAAATCGTGCAGATAGGCCAGTTTTGGCAGGTAAATGCGATTATCAACATCGGTGACAAATTCGATATTAGGCATACCAAATCGCTTCGCCATTTCAGCGCCATCGAAGAATCGATACTGCTCTTCGTCCTCGATACGGCCACCAAGGACCACACGGCCCTGATCGCTCACCTTGATGGTTGCCTCACCATAGATTGCCTGGTTTTCACTGTCATCAGTCCCTTTGTAGTAACCTTCACGGAAGAAAGTCTGGTCGCGATCATTCATGTACAAACCCAGATAACCACTGACAGTCTCATTACCCGCAAAGCTCACCTTCGCATCATAGGTTTTGCCACTGTCATTCATGATGACATACCAGGGCTCAGGATACTGTCTGAACTCATAACGGTAGTCGGTATCTGACAACATGATTTCAAGGTTAATCGCGTCATTTATCTCATAGCGGGTGCGTAACGACCAACGGTCATATTCTGTGTCTTTATCACGCGCATACGAGCCTGCGACTGGACCCGCGGGTGTTGGTACCACCTGATAAGACACAACACGGTCTGATAACTGCGGACCAATTTTGGTATTTTCCGGATCATTGCCATTTAATACCGGTCCCTGGAAGCCCCAATGACGCTCACCGGTTTCTTCACTGCGTGAGTAATGAAGCAGCATATCCAGGCCACTGAGTGCAGCGGGTTGCCATTTTAGCTTGATGTCCATGCGGGTATCTTCAAGCTCTTTTGGATTAAATGGATACACCACCAAAGGAGAGGTGCCTTTATATTCCATGTACGACTCACCTTCGTTACGCTGAACGGTGGCGCGCAGTGCAAGCTGATCTTCCAGCAGTGGCACAGAGACCATGCCCGACAGTTCCGTGTTTTCGTTCAGGTCTGAATAGCCAATGCGGGTTGCAGCTTCAAAATCAGTCAGTGAGGGCTCTTTGGTCTTGATGTAAACAATACCACCAATGCTGTTGCGGCCACTGTTTGACGATTGTGGGCCACGCAGTACTTCGATTTGCTCAACGTCCCACAGGCCAAAATCGCCGCTTAGCTTAGCAACAAACGGGTCTGAAACACCGTCACGCATAACAGACACACGCGGTTTAGCACCCGATGAAAATGAACTAAAGCCCTGTGATACACCTTCACCTTGCAAGCCACGGATCGTCGGCAGACTATCCGTAAATACAACGTTTGCAATGCCTGATAAGGCATCCAGCAGGGAATTAACCTGACCACTTTTTAGTTGCTCTTGATCAATAACGGCAATAGACGACGTGGTGTCTTTTAGTGAACGTTGGGTGTTTTCACCATACACCACTATCTGTTCAATCGACTTCAGGTCTTCTTTACTATCGTCTGCCATGACGGCATTGGAAACGGCGAGTGCGAGCGGCAGTAAGCTGTATTTGAGTGGGTTCATTGTTTCATCCTAGTTGTATTTATGACACCCAGACGAACTCCCCCCGCACAAATTTAGTACGAATTATAATAATTATCAAAAAGATAACTTCAGCTGCATTTACTGGTAAATTTGCTACTCAACTGTTTACTTTTAAGGCATGGGTTGGTGCAATTTCATCTCCAGCAAACAAGGTCTGAATCCTGCTTTTTCATAGGCTCGAATAGCGGCTGCATTGTCGCTGTAGACGTCTAAATAAAAATCATACACTGACTGATGATTACACCAATCCATCAACTTTGTCATGATCTGCTGATTGAACCCTTTGCCACGATGCTCCGGATGCACGTACATAAAGCCCAGATAGCCATGTTGTGCATGGTCAAGTTGCGCCTTGGAGTGGCGGATTTGGGCATAGCCTGTTGCGATGATGCTGCCATCAATTGTGCCAACAATAAGGTAACTATGCTCATCATTCAGTAGGGCTGGTAAATCATAGTAGTGTGCATTGTCTGCTTTAATGGCAGCGTTGAAAGGACGCTCAGCCTCAATGACGGCTTGTTCCAGTTGTTCAAGGCGTGGAATATCTTCGGGAGTAGCAACTCGTATCTGCATCAAAGTACCTGTTGGTGTTAATTAAAAATGGGACTCTACTGTCTCACAATCAGGGAACAGGATGCAAAAGTGCGGCACAGCACGACTGAACCTGAATAAGAAAAAAGCCACCTGGTTTTACCCGAGATGGCTTACTAACACTACAAAAATGGTTAAGCTCGATCTGCTTTGCTTAGTCGTCGTGATTGTGCCCCTCTTCACGCTTGGCAATACCTAGCCACACGAGTTTATTCGGAATCACATCCAGTTCGATGGTCTGCACCAACTCACCAGTCTCCAGATCGTACTTTTTAATTTGTTTCGCTATTGGATCAGTTACAAACACAGCCTCTTCGGCATATGAGGGCGCCAGTGAAAAACCATGATCTTCAGGCATGTTTACTAAATCTGCATCAGTAATCGTCACTTCATGCGCCACTTCCCAATGGTGTTCACCCTGATGTTCGCCGTTTTGTTCTGCTTCGTGCTCGTGCCCTGACAGAATGCTCAGCTTACCCGCACTGTCGAGTGTCACTATGTGCTCACCATCATGACTAAAGCCAAAATAGCTCAGGCGATGATTGTCAGTGACCTGCCACTCCAGCGCTTCCAGCTCCCTATCTTCCGGGTGCAACATAAACAACTGATTACTCGCACTGACTATGAACTGCTCCTGCTCATGATGCCCTTTTAATGCACCAACACGCATGCCCTCTGCAAAGCTTTCTGGGTTAGCCACTTTAGTTGCACTAAACGACTCACCCTGTTGCGTGACAATGGCCACACCATCACCACACCCAAATGCAATGGTGGTGTCATTTTGCGCACTGCCGTGCAGCGCAGGACAGGTCACATTAAACACCTGCTCCTGATCGAAATGGTCATCATGTGCATGGTACAAAGCAATTTGTGAAGGCAAGATAGAGTCGCTCTCGCTGTCACGTAACGTGCTGATCAGATATTCGCCTCTTGCCTGGGCTGCTCCATGCATGTGCGTGCTGTAATTCAGCTTAACGACCTGACTGCTCTCACCGCTGATCTGCGCTTCACCAAACATAGCGACAGACGCCGTTTGCTGAGTGTCTGCATCGCCATCAGAAAAGACGGCAATCCCGCCTTCACTCACGGTAACATGGGTCGGCTTAGTTGATGTCAGCTGCAAAGACACATTACCAGGGGCATCTTCATGATTGTGAAAGTGGTCGCCATGGGCTTCTCTGTAGAGGCCGCTGTCGACAAACTCCACCATGCCTTGCTCACGCTGGACCAAAATGGCATAGCGATGGTTTTCAGACCCATAGGCATATTGTGGTGCATACGTCAGGCCCACTGATCCAATCAGGCTTTGCTCTGCTGCAGAGTAAATATTGACAACGTTGCTCTCGCTACTGGTGACCAGCAAGCGACCCGCGACCTCTTTGATGTCTTCGTCATGGTCGTGCGCCTCTTCACCCGCTTTGTTTTCGTCTTCCGTTACCGATTCATCAGAAGACACAGCCTGTTGCGTTTTGGTTACCTGATGGTCTGTACCACCACAAGCCGACAACAAGATTGCAGATACAGCTGCAGCCAATACTTTTGCTCTGAAAATCATCAATACCACTCTACAGTTAATACGTTATATTGTAACAATATAAACATGTTATAATATCACAAATTCAAACGCAAGAGCCGAACTCTGTAAAGTGTGTTTTTCAGACAAATTGCAGGTGAAGGGAAGGAAAGGCAATGGGCACATCCCATTACCTTGTTATACCAATTTGTTTAATTAAGTGTTCTATTTTGAGGCGAGAAAATAGGGTCGATAACGAGGCAAAAATTTTGCTATTTAGTTGTTCTAAATGAGAAATTTTTAACGCCGTTAGCGTCATATTTGCTCCTTCAAATTGAACAGGTATTAAGTGAAATTGGTATTACTATCAGGCAGGCTCAGCGTCAACTACTACAGACTTGGGTAAGCGTTGCTCTGCCAGTAACTTCAGGCCATTGATCATGGCGGGGAAAAGGCTCTGCTGAAAGTTGTTCCAGCGCATCTCGATAATGGTATCGTCCGGATTAATATGGGTATCCATCACATCGGTGATCACCGGGCCTGAATCGATCCCCTGATCAATATAGTGGAAGGAAGCCCCTGTTTTATCTATCACCGGCACACTTACGGTTTCTCTCGTCGCCCAATTAATGACTTTCTGACCACGTGCCCCGTAAAGCGCATCCAAAGTCGCGGTCGCACCGCGACGCTGATAAGGAGAGTCAGCGCGCGTGATCCCCGGGTGAATATTCACTATTTTATTGTGGTATTTGCTGTGTGCACTGGCTAAGTCGTCCAGGATCAGGATGAGTCCATCCAGTAAAACAACATCGGCCTGTAGTGCATCCAGCTGCGCTTCCAGACGTGCCTCAAACTCTTTTTTCCCTGCCACCCGCTCAGGTGAGTTCAGCGGTGTTTTGCGATAGCTCGATGGAATATTCTGCAGTAGCTCATCCACCGGCTGACCCTGAATGTTAAGTGACTCCGGGTAGATCCAGGGACCTTTTGAGGTTCCTCGCTCCAGGCCATAGTCTTGCAGCTTGCGCTGATCAGGTCCATGACTCAGATCATCATCGAAAATAACGGCTTTCAGAGCGTACTGCTGACCCAAAGAGGTTGTATTAAGTTGCTCCACCAGATGCTCAAGGGGAGACATCATGTAGCGCTGCTCCCCTTTGTACTCAACCATACGTCCGGCCTGATCGGCCGCCGCATTGCGTAGCGAGCAGATATATATCAAGTTCAGTGTTTTCATCATTTATCCAGATTATTATTTATCTTCGCACTGTACATCGGTTGCACAGTGCATCTGTAAGACGCTCGCTATCGGTGTTTTTTTAACGCAAAAACGGCCTCACCAGGAGACCGTCATAAGATATCTGACCAAACTGAATTATTGCTGTAGCTGAGCCACCAGCTGTTCTTCGATCATATATGCCAGGTTATCTATGGTCGGATCTTCGAAAAAGGCGGCAGGTTCCAGCTCAACACTGAACATTTGCTTGGCCTTCGCCAGCATCTGAATGGCCACCAGAGAATCACCACCCAACTCCAGCAAGCTGTCAAAAATACCGATTTCGTCAAAGCCCAGATACTCAGCCCACAAAGCAGCCAGTTTATGTTCCAGTTCACTTTCCGGTGCTTCGAATTCGACCGCCAGCTCCGGGCGAGCATGACCTTTTGGCTTGTTTAAGCGCGTGAGAATAGCCTGCTCGGTGGCGCGTGTTGCACTGACAAGTTGTGTCCACTCAGTGCTGACGCAGTACACCTGCGGCTGTGCAACACCGATGGCTTTATCGAACAACTGACAAGCTGCACCTGGCGTCAGACCCAGCCCATCTGCCAACTCAATATTGGCAGCCATACCGGTACTTTGCCACGCATCCCAGTTCAGTACTTTCACTGCAAAAGGATGTGACTGCTGCGCGACGGCGTCCAGATAACTGTTTGCTGCACAATAATCACTCTGAGCCATGGCGCCGAGTACGGAAGCCAAAGAAGAGCACAGCACCATAGTATCCAGCTCAGACTCTGCGAACAAGGTCAGCAGGTTTTGCGTTCCCTGTACTTTCGCAGCTGTACTCTGCAGGACTTGCTCTGCGCTTTGCTGAGTAACCAACCCACCGCCTGGCAGACCGGCAGCATGTATCACCTGAGATATAGAAGAAAGTGGGATTGATGCCGCGTCGAACGCCGCACGCATAGCCGCTAAATCGGTCACATCGGCATTGAGTACTAGCAGCTGCGGGCACTGGGCATGAATGTCGAGTAGTTGCTGATAACGCGCACGCTGCTGTGGGGTTTGCTGCTCATCTTCCGCCAGCTGCGCCCACTGTGCACTGTCAGCTAAGGACTGACGAGTCTGTAAGACTAAACTATGGCCCTGTTGCGCCAGGTGTTTTGCCAGTGCCAGACCTACGCCACCTAACCCACCGGTGATCAAGGTGCGTTTCGGCTTTGTTGTCGCTTTCACTGTGTCTACTTGGTTGCGCACAGCGCACTGGAACTGGGTAAATCGTTGTGTGCCACGATAGGCGATTTCACCACGGGCATGGGCTAAATCTTCCCGCAGTGCGGCAATCAGTGCAGGAGTCGGACTGGCTACCATCGTCTCGGTGAGTGCCAACACCTGACAACCTTGCTGTGCCTCTTCCAGCGGTGCCACACGTGTTAACCCAAGTACTGAGGCCTTGGCCGGATTGACGGTATCATCACCTAACACGTTAAAGAGATCGCTTGCCAGTACACTGAGTGGACGTCCGCCCAGAGACAGCAGCCACTGCAACACGGGCAGCAGTAAGTTGTATCCCAGTGTGTTTGACGAAAGCGCTGCCGTCAGACGTGTATCAATGACCTGTTCGAACGACCCAATGGCCTCACCAAGTTGCGCCAACTGCTCGGTCGACCCCAAATCAAGTCGGTAAGCTTGTTCGTTGATGCGGCTAAAGGTCTCCCCCTGCCAAACCTGAGTGACCTTTACCCCAGCCTGATTCAAGGCCTCACTCAGCTGACTGACCAGTGGTGTATCCACCGCGATCAGCAGCAGATGTTTATCCAGTAAATCACGGTGAGTATGCGCAAGCTCAACCACTTGTTGCCATTGTGGCACATACAGCTGAGGCTCGGTATTCAGTGCATTGTCTGCTGAGAATGCGACGGCCTCTGATGGCTTGGGCTCAACCCAAAACTCGGTATCAGCAAACACATAGTCAGGCAAAATATTCGCCTGACCGTGCGGACGCACTGTTACCTGTGACCAGTCGATGGCACACCCTAGTTGCCAAAGCTTGCCAAGGGTTTTAGCAAATGGCGGTAACGGCGCTTTGAGATCGCGCGCATGAGACACCGAATGCAGTGCAACCACACTGTCGCCCAAAGTTTGTCTGGCAAGCTTTTGCAAAGTATCCCCGGGTCCGGCTTCGATGAGCACATCACATCGCTCAGCCAGCGCACTGACACCGCTCACAAAATTAACGGGCTGGCGGATATGATCTAACCAGTACTGAGCCGAACAAGCCTGCTCTGCTGTGATCCAGGTGCCTGTCACATTCGACACAAACGGCGTGTGTGGCGCCTGAAGTGGAGAGGTGCTCAACACCTGTTCTAATGTATCCGCAAACTCAGGCAATACAGCTTCAGTCAGATGGCTGTGGAAGGCATGAGAGACGTGAAGTCGGGTGGTCGCAATACCCGCCGCTTTGAGCTTGCCCTGGAGTGATTTTATTGCCTCGCGGGTACCAGCGACAACCGTATTGGTCGGGCTATTCAGCGCGGCAATATCCAGCTCCTCATTCAGGTAAGGCGCAACCACCTTGCCATCAGCCATGACCGACAACATGCTGCCAGGTGCCATGCTCTGCAAGACCTCTCCACGCGCAGTCACCAGGCGTGTTGCCACCTCCGGGGTCATCACACCCGCCAGGCAGGCCGCAGCATATTCCCCTATGCTGTGTCCAAGCATCGCCGTGATGCGAACACCGTGTGCTTGATAGGCTTTCGCAGTTGCATAAGCCACCACAAACAAAGCAGGCTGAGTGATCCGAGTTTGATTGAGCAATTGATTGGCCGTCAGGATCTCATTGTCTGCAGGGCTAAATACACTGTTCAGCTGGGCTCTTAACGCGTCCGGGAAGTGTGCCATCACCTCGTCAAATGCCACCTTAAATGCAGGCACATCACGCAATAAAGGCTGAGCCATAGTGACATACTGAGAGCCCTGCCCTGAAAACATGATAGCCACTCGCGGCGCCGTCGCTTTGTCACCTTGCGGTTCACGTAGTAACTGAGCAATTGCCTGCTCAGCACTGTCAGCCACACACGCATAGCGTACAGCCAGAGCACTGCGCTTGTGTTGCAGCTGAGCCGCAAGCTGGGCAAATTGCTCTGGGGTACGCTGCAGCGCATCGGCCAGCGCTTGCGTCTGACGCATCAAGGCGGCCTGACTGCTGGCACTCAGCGGTAACACTTGCCACGGCGTTGATGCACTTACTTCACTTGTCTGCTGGTGCGTATACTCCTGCAAAATCACATGGGCATTGGTGCCCCCCATGCCCAATGAGCTGACCGCAGCGCGCCGCGGCCCATTGCTTTGCCAGGGCTTAAGTGTATCGTTGACGTAAAATGGGCTGTTCGCAAAATCAATTTTGCTGTTCAGCGGCTGACTGTGCAAACTTGGCGGCAACTCCTGGTGGCGCAAGGCCTGAACCGCTTTGATAAGGCCAGTGATACCTGCGGCCGCATCAAGATGGCCCAGGTTGGTTTTAACAGAGCCAATAGCGCAGTACTGTTTTGTATCGCTGGCGTATGCCTGGCTCAGTGCAGCGATTTCAATCGGGTCGCCCAACTCAGTACCCGTGCCATGTGCTTCGATATAACCAACGCTGTGCGGTTCAATGTCTGCAAACTCCAAGGCCGCCATGATGGCATTGGCCTGTCCAGTCACACTGGGGGCGGTGTAACCCACTTTATCACGACCGTCGTTGTTGATTGCTGAGCCTTTGATCACAGCCAGAATGTGATCGCCCTCTTGCTGAGCTTCCGCCAAACGCTTGAGGACCACGGCCGCACTGCCGCTGCCTATCAGAATACCGTCAGCCTGCTCGCCAAACGCACTCAACTGACCCGACGGTGACAAGCTGCCACCCGCTGGCGCATGATAACCCTGATCCTGCGCCAAATTCAGCCATACTCCCCCGGCTAGGGCAGAGTCACACTCAAAATTCTGCAGGGCACGGCAAGCCATATGAACAGCAACCAAAGACGTAGAGCAAGCTGTTTGCACTGTGACAGCTGGCCCTTTCAGATCCAGTTCATAACTGACCCGGGTGGCTAGTGAGTCTTTGTCGTTACCATTGGTCAGCGCCAGTAAACTGGTGATATCACGTGACTGACCCTGTAATAAATTTTGCATCAGATAGGCAGGCACACCACACCCGGCATATACACCCGTTTGTTCTCCCAGTGGCAACCCGGCATGAGCCATTGCATGCCAGCAAGTTTGCAGAAAGTGGCGTTGCTGTGGATCCAGTTGCTCAGCCTCTTTCGGTGTATATCCAAAGAATTCGGCATCGAACTGCGCCAGTCGCTCAAACGGGACACCACGCTTGACATAATCCGGGTCCGTAAGGTCGGATTCGCTCACCCCGGCACGACGCAATGCCTCGTCGTCATAACTTTGTACCGCGCACTGCCCGGCGCGAATGTTGTGCCATAAGGCATCGACGTTATCCGCATCGGGGAAACGTCCCGCCATCCCTACGATGGCAATATCCAGTTCACTATACTCATGTTCTGACATGTTTATGATTCTCTTGCTTTTCGTTTGCGAGCGGCGACGGCACCCATGCCGCGACGCTGTTTGGCACCACTTTGGGTGCTGCTTGTTTGTGACGCAACCGTCCCGGACTGTTCCAGGTAGGCTGCCAGGCTGGCAATACTGGGATAGGCGAATAAATCGGTCAGCTGCAGCTGGCTAAACTGAGGTTTTAAGTCATCATACACAGCCATCAGTAATAGCGAGTGGCCACCCAGGTCGAAGAAATTGGCATTCAGATCAAGCTGTTCCGTTGCCAGATGTTTGCGCCACACCGTTTCCAGTGCCTGCTCAATGTCACTACTGGCCGTATTCGAGACAATAATGGGGGAAGCCTGAACCTTAGGCAGCTGTTGTCGCTCTAGTTTACCGCTGGCATTAATAGGCAGCTGTGGCAGTACCACAATATGTGACGGCACCATGTATTCTGGCAATTGCTCAGCTAAAGCACGCTTCAGTTTAGCCGCGTACTCTGCGTCATTGTGACGTTCACTTTGCACATAGGCGATCAGGCTCAGCGCCTGCGTTTGCTGCTGAGTGATCACAACGGCGGCACTTACATCGGGTAACTGCGTCAGACGCGTTTCAATCTCACCTAATTCAACTCTGAAACCCCGGATTTTTACTTGATGGTCGCTACGCCCATGGTAGTGCAGTGCACCTGCTTGCCAGCTAACCAGATCGCCACTTGCATACATGCGCCCTCCGTCATTGGTAAACGGATCAGCAATAAAGCGCGTCGCGGTCTGAGCGGCACGTTGCCAATATCCACGCGCCAACATCTCGCCGCCTATATACAGTTCGCCGACTTGCCCGTTCGCTACGGGCTGCAGGTTATGATCCAGTACGTACAAACGGCGTCCGCCCAGTGCATGCCCCAGCGGCACGGACTCTCCGGGAGTCAGTGGCCGGCAGTCATAAATCGCCGCTTCAACAACAATTTCTGTGGGCCCATAGGTATTGAGTAAGCGGACGTCACCCAGACCGGCTTGTCGCCAGTCCGATATCCCTTGTTCAGACATGGCCTCGCCACCGGAGTGAACCTGTCGCAGCCGCGGCAGTGACAATGGGGTTGTTGCAGCAATACGCGCCCAACTGGCGGCAATGCTGCGCCAATAGGCCGCACTCAAGTCCATGACCGAGATACCGTGACGCTGAGCTTGCTGATACAAAGTCTCTGCATCCCACAAACTATCACCTCGCAGCACCACAGTTGCACCCACCGTCCAGCTTGGGAACACTTGCTCTACAAAGGCATCAAAATTAATGGTGGCAAACTGCAACACAACGTCATCAGACGCTAAATTGATAAAATCAATCGCCGAGCCGATATAGCTCGCCAGCGCCTGATGCTCAATCGCCACGCCTTTGGCCTGGCCGGTCGAGCCTGAAGTGTAATTTAAGTACGCCAGTGAATGTGAATGATGAGACCACTCTGGCGACTGACTATGCTCGTGGTATTCGCTCAGTAAAGTGACCGGTGAAATCACCGGTACAGACAGCGCAAAGGGCGTGCTGTCACCCAGTACAGCAGCACAGCCACTGTCGTCTATCATATGGGTGAGTTTGGCTTGCGGGAAATTCGGGTCGAGTGGTAAGTAAGCGGCATTGGCTTTGAGGCAGGCCAGCACCGAGGCCAGCATCAGCGGCTTACGCGCCTGCATGATACCAACCACTTCACCTGAAAGGCCCTTGCCAACAAGACCATGGGCCAGTCGGTTCGCGGTCTGCTCCAGCCATGTATAACTGTAGTGCTGATCTTCAAAGATCACCGCGGTGTCATCGGGGTTTTGCTTGGCATATTCACTGATTGCACTCAGCCAGTTTCCAGCCTGTGCAACCACCTGCGGCCCCACTGCAGCATCCGACAGTGTCACCAACTCGGCCTGCAATGACCAGTTTCCTATGGCCAGCTCTGCCTGCTGTGGCAACTGGTTGAGTAACTGCTGATATGCATCACACAATCGGGCAATGGTCGATGTCTGATACAATGCCTGATTGTATTGTAGTTCGATAGTCAGCTGTCCCTGACCATCCAGTCGGGAATCAATACTGAGGTCAAACTGGGCCTGCTGCTGCAAAGACTGTGCGCTGGTCGTTATCGTACCCGCTAAGGCCAGCACATCTGTCACGTCCTGCTCCAGGTGGTTATACATCACCTGGAATAAAGGCGTCTGCCCTAAAGCTCTGTGCGGATTGAGTACTTCCACCAGCTTTTCAAACGGGTAGTCCTGATGACGCTGCGCCTCAAGTGCCGCAGTCTTACACGCTCTGAGCAACTGAACAAAACTTTGTTCCGGCGCAACTGCGCCACGGATCACCTGGGTATTGATAAAAAAGCCAACCAAATTGTGTAGCTGAGCCAGATTTCGGTTTGCTACTGCAACCCCGATCTGCGGCTGGCGTTTGCCACTGACACGGTAAAACAGTACCTGCAAACTGCTCAGTAATAACATAAACAGGCTCGCATTGTTGTCATGTGCCAGTTGTTGCAGCTTGTCGGTGTGTTTGTGGTCCAGTGTAAATTGCATCACGCCCAGTGGCGCAGTCAGATCTGCGCCTCGCGCTCGCTCTGGCGCGAACAGCTCTTCATCTCCCTGACCATCCAACCTTTGCTGCCAATAAGCCAGCTGAGTTGCAGCCTGCTCAGATCCCAGCCACTCTCCCTGCCACAGGGCAAAATCTCCGTAGTGAATGGCATCACTTTGAGTCTGCATACTCGGTGCGTTGGCACACAATGCATTGTACTGACGGGTGACCTCCGCCAGGATCAAATCAAAACTCCAGGCGTCGCTGGCAATGTGGTGCATAACCAGCACAAACCTATGATGCTGTTCAGAGTGCGAAATCAAAGCTGCGCGGAAGTTTTCACCCTTGTCCAGTGCGAAAGGTTGCTGCGAAATTTGTTGTTGTATTGTCTGAGCTTGCGCTGTTGGATCGGCGGCATTGCTAATATCGTGCTCTTGCCACTGCAATGGCTGCGCAGTGGTGCGTTGACGCCACTGACCCGTTGCATTTTTGAAGTACGCCTGACGCAGAGCCGGTTGTGATTCAAGCACTTTGGCACAGGCCTGTTTAAGCAGTTCAGGCTGAATACTCCCCTGCAACTCCAAAGTGGCACCAATATGATAGGCACTGCTTTGCGGTTCCAGTTGCCACAAGAACAACTGCCTTTGTTGCTGGGTACTCAGCGGATAATCGGCCAACTGTGACGCCACGAGCTGAATGCCAGGTGTTGCCTTTGCTTCTCTGACCAGCTGACAGAAATCTGCAAAACGGTGCGCCGCAAACAGACTGCTGGGTTCAAGCTGACAGTCCAGCTCATTTTGGATCAAGGCCAGCAGTTGAGCGGCTTTAATTGAACTGCCACCAAGCGCGAAGAAATCGGCATCATCATGATTTACCGGATAACGTAATACACTTTGCCAGTGCTGAGCCAATTGCTGCGTTAGCGCATCCCAGTGCGACATATCCGCACCTGACGAGGCGGTGTTGAGTGTTTGCAACTGAATGAGATTAAAATCACCATAACTGGCCAGTTCACCTGCATTACGCAATTTCAGGCAGGCGCTGCGCTGCAGCTTGCCACTGGAAGTTTTAGGCAGGCCGCCCTGATCTAACAACAAGATCAACTCTGGACAGGCACCGAACTGCTCGGTAATAAAGTCGCGAATAATCAATGCTGTTTGCTCAGCAGGTATGTCATTGCGATAGCTATTACTGGTTTCAATCGCCAGGCCAATTCCTTCGCCACTCTCTTTGCTGGGCACCGGGAAGGCAGAAACGCGCCCTTTGCGCACAAAACTTAGCTCGGCTTCAATGGCCCGTTCAATATCCTGAGGATAAACATTATGACCATTCATGATGATCAAATCTTTTTGTCGGCCAGAAATATAAAGCTGACCGTCAAAAACATAGCCGACATCACCGGTTTTTAACCACCGCCTACCTTCGCACTCAACAAACGTGTCCTGCGTCGCTTGCTCATTTTGCCAGTACCCCAAGGCAATGCTCGGCCCCGCAGCCCAAATTTCACCAATTTCTCCGTCAGCCAGTGCACGCTGCGATTGCGGGCAAGTGATCCGCACTGCATGTTCGCTGGCGGGCTTACCGCAGCCCACCTGATGGCTATAAGCGTCGGTATCACGGAGGTCTCTGGCCTCAACCTGATTCGCTTGCCCCTCTGCTAACCTCTGATTATCGAACGCACGGATGACCGCACCGCCGCCGGCTTCTGTACCAGTTACCATCAAGGTGCCCTCAGCCAACCCATAGCACGGGTAAATGGCAGACGCTTTCACGCCCTGAGGTGCAAAACGCTCTGCAAAATCCAGTAAGGTATCGTGGCGGATCGGCTCGGCGCCGGAGAAAGCGACACGCCAGCTGCTTAAGTCGAGCCCTTCCAGTTGTTTTTCACGCACACGCTCAAGACAAAGACGATATGAGAAGTCTGGCCCCCCGGAGATAGTACCTCCATACTCGCTGATCAGCTGCAACCAACGCGCCGGGCGTTCCATAAAATAGCGTGGCGAGCACAATACAAGGAGGTAACCGGTAAAGATAGGCTGTAATAACCCACCGATAAGTCCCATGTCATGAAAGAGCGGAAGCCAGCTCACCGAGACGTCTTTTTCGCTGGTTTGCATGCGTTCAGCAATGGCAACTTCATTGGCTAACAAGTTGCCATGACTGACCATCACCCCTTTAGGCTTAGCTGTTGAGCCAGACGTGTATTGTAAAAACGCAATTTCATCGCTAAGTGCCGGATGGCGCGGCGCTGGTGGCGCATCCCCCGTCAACTCATCAACCACCTGTACCACCACTTCGCTCAGAGACTCACACATAGCTGAAACCGTATCAGCAAAGCGGCTGGTCGTCAGAACCAGTGTTGCACTGGCATCTTCTGCAATACCCACTGTCCGGGCAATATGTTGTGCTTTGGTCGACTCGGGTGGAAAACTCGGAATGGCAGTCACACCCAGATACTGGCAGGCAAGAAAACTGGTGACATACTCGATACCTGTGTCCATTAAGATCAGTGCTCTGTCACCTGCATTTACATGCGCCTGAAGGTGGCCCGCAAGCCATACACTCTGCTCATAAAGAGCCAGATAGCTCCAGCGGGTATGGGCTTTTTTATCCACACAAACTAATGCTGTTTGCTGAGGTTTTTGCTCAGCATGGCGGGCAAGCTGATCCATTATCGTCGTGGCGGTCATGGGATACTCCGTAAAACATACAGACAGGGAGGCAGGGGCATACAATCCCCTGTATTAGCCAGGTGCGCATCACTATGAGTACCTCAATACCCATCACAATACGCGAAAGAAGAGTTACTGTTCCATTGCCTGGCGAAGGCTGAGTGGACGCATATCGGTCCAGTGTTCATTGATGTAGGCCAGACAGGTCTCTTTATCACCTTCCACACCCACGTCTTTCCAGCCACCCGGAACGCTTTTATAGCTTGGCCAGAGTGAATATTGCTCTTCGTGGTTGACCAATACCTTGAAGGTGCCATTTTCATTGTCAAAGCTCATCATATTCTCCAAAAATCAGACTGTCGGCATAGTGACGCGCGACAGCCTGGGTTTTTTAGTCTTTTTTCACAATCAGTTTGGTACTGCTGATGGCACTGAGCGCAATTTGCCAGGGGTAAAATGGCAAGGTGATCAGACCGCCTTGCTGGGCATAGCGCCGGCTACTGTCACTGAAGTGCACTGAGTCACGGTTAGCGCTTTGAGAATGGAGTAACAAGCCTTTGGCCACAGGTCCCCAGTAATCAAAGCCCACCACCATCATCCAGCTGGAGCCATAATTAACCTCATAACCGTCACGGGTTAATTCAGACCACAATGGCCGACCGTCAACTATGCTGGTCAGTGGCGCACGAGCGGGCTTGGCAAAGCTGGTGAGATCCATGCCATTAGCCGGGGCAAACATGTTAAATCCACCGCTGCTGTGATCAGGACCAGGCCAGGCCATCCGTTCGCTTCCTTTGCGCAGGTATTGGATCTCGCCGTAAGGCGCATCCAGTGCGAATCCATAATGTTGTAAATTGACACCAGCACGCAGCAGCTTCTCAAGAATAATGCGCTCACTTTTCAGGGTGTGTGGCGTGGTGGTTGGCTGAGTTGCATCGAATGGCACAACAAAGTCCTGGCTCGTGTCCAGCTCTCTAAAAAACTCTCGGGCAAGGTGGGCGGCTTTAGAATCCAGGTTAAATTGGCCATCCCACTGTGCAAATGCCGCACAGATAGGGTCCACCTGAGCGCTGACTTGCTCACTTAACACCAGAGTTTGACCGGCATAGTGTTGGCACAGGCCGCCAACCACCGCTCGTTGATTAGCGTAATAACTGCCATTGCCCAGTATGACTTTTTCCAGTTCAGACAGGTCGAAACGACCATCCCGGCCACGCTGCGTATTAAGCAGCTCATGTGCATATCGGCTGCGCTCTGATTGCTTTGCATCTACCTTGCCAAATAAGGGAGACACATCCCGGATGGGTTGCTCCGGATTGGTTAACCAGAATGAGTCATTGGAGTTTTGTACATAATCGCGACGCCTGAGAGAAGGAGACTTATCTAAGTCGATGGCACCATTAAATATCATATCACTGCGATCACCAGGCAATACAACCTGGCCCGTCGACGCAAACACCGCGGCTGTATATGGATCGGTGCGCAGCCATTCCAATGCCACAGGTGACAAGTCTGGCACGTTAGAGTCATCGGTATAAAACGTGTCTCCCAATCTGTCAGCAGCGAGTGTATTGTTAAAGGATAACCCGTTGTAACGTGCTGACGCTGCTGCTAGTTCATCTATTGACGCAGCCTTATTGTAAGCGAGCCAGTGATCTATGGCTTCAAAGTTCTCCAGATTTACATCACGGACTGCAAAGGCAACACTCCCTTGCCAGGGGAAGTTTTGTGTGTCCTCCAAAAGAAAACCAAAATGGGTTGCGTAAGCAGTGTGCTCGTGTGTATCGATCCCACCAGCGGTTTTGACCGGGATCTGAATCTGACGGGTTTGTAGATCGCGCCACTGTCCTTCGTACTGATAACGAAGCGGGTTATTCGGGTCCATCGTCAAGCGGTAAAATACGTGGTGCAAGGCACTGGAAAAGGTGTGCGTCCAGGCCAAATTGCGGTTGAAGCCAATGTTCACAACGCCGGGCACACCAACGACAGACGCGCCCATAACATCCAACTCTCCCGAGACCGTTGCATGATGTGTCCAGAAACGAGAGTTACCATGAAACGGAAAATGCGGGTTGGCCAGAACCATGCCTCGCCCGTTGGCTGTAACCGTCTGGCCCAGTGCCCAGCCATTGGAACCTTGAGTAATATCGCCGACAGACTCTGACACTACATCAACCCCACTCAGACTGTCAGACTGAGGTGGTGCAGCTTGAATCAGCATTGGTAACATACGTCCTAAACTGCCCTGTACGCTCATCAGCATTAGACTAGAGACAACGTCATGTGCAGTGATGGGTTTAACCCAGGGCTGATCCCGGCATGCCTGATCCAGTGTTTCACGACCTGCTGCGACTTCGCTCAGAAAGTGGTTATACCCAGCCGCAAAACCTTCCGCCAGCGCTTTACTGTTGTCCGACATCTGATCGTAATGCTGTGCGACGCGTCCAGGCAAATCCAGGATCCGATACCCAATATCTGAGTATAAATAGTAATTATCCTGGCCCCGGCGGTGTGCCCCCAGGTATTTCGCCCGCTCCCCTCGCTGACGCAGATAACCGTCGGCCAGTATGCAGGCATGATCCTGCGCCTGCGCAAAGGCATTACCATATCCAAGTCCGTACAAAGTATCTGCTTTTACGTGTGCTATACCCAGATGCGTGCGAGTGATCCTAACAGATTCCTGGGCGTTAAAATGTGCTGGTGTGGAGGCTGCTTGTTGAGCAGCAACAGCGCTCCCCATACAGATTGATAAACCAGCCATACTCAACTTAAAAAAGTTCATATTAATCCTTTTGGTTATTAATTACACAGCAGCATATGAAGATAGAGCTCGTCATATGCTCTCCTTGTAGACGTCATAAAAGATTAAAAAAAACAGGGCAGGCAACCAAATAGTGTTAGGCTCGGAGATCATTGCCATGGCAATTATTTAATATTCAAACACAAACGTAATCGCTATCTCCTAATCAATCCACTGAGTACCCAACCCGCCAGCCCCCTGCTGAACACACTTTCGCAATATTTGCTGCAACAACCAGAAACACACTTGACTTGTGAATACAAAATATAAATAATGCACAACTGATAACTATTATCATTCGTTATAACGGATCTAAATCAAATACATCAGGAGAAATTACCGTGCCGCAGTCGCAAGAAAAGTGGTCAAATGTCATTGCAGAAAACGAAGCCAAGCTACTCGCTTATCTGAATAATATTCTGCGTTGCCCCTATCTCGCTGAGGATGCGTTACAAGACACCTTTATTCGCCTGTCTGGCATGTCAGCCTGTCAAAACTGCCAGGTTAAAAACTCCAAGAGCTTTTGCTATCAGGTTGCACGAAACATTGCTATCGATATGCTGCGTAAGCAGAGTCGGGAAAGTCTGGTTGATATGGAGTCCGTACACGGCGAACACTTTGATGATGAAGATTCCAACATTGAGACACGCTTCATTGACGAGCAAATGTCAGAGAAGGTAAACCACACCATCGCTAAGCTCTCAACACGTCACCAAAATGTGGTGAGCTTTTACCGAGATGGTCGGTTAAAGCAAAAAGAAATTGCTCAGATGTATTGTATTTCCCCAACCCTGGTTAACTTTCTGATTAAGGAAGCTATTCAGTCTTGCAAAACCGAGTTGGGGACGGCGCAGCTTACCCACTAGTCAGCAAGCTTGAGTTGCTGGCGAGCGGTGAGTTTTGCCGAGATAAAATCGGCATGTGCAACATAGAGCAGACCCGCAATTTTCCTGACCATATGTTCTTCATGCGGGTCCAGGCGACCATCGGCATAAGCAACCAGCCAAAGTAGTTCTATCACTTCGATACGCTCAAGCTCACCAGTATGGTCATTCACGACTCGTACAAAGCGATGTAAATCTATGGCTTCATTCACCATTTCAATCGCCTGATCGCGGATCAGTTCACTGGCCTGTGTGGAAATCCCACTGTGCTGGGTCAGTAACCGCGCTATCATATGGCACTCATCAGCATGAACTTCACCGTCTGCACGCATAATTTCAACCATCAGCGCTGCCAATGCAGTGGTAAAATCGGGAGCCTGATCAGAATCGGGTTGCTCAGCCAGGGTATTAATGAACTTTCTCAATTGCGCAAACAAGTGCACCTCCTAAATATGTTACACTTCAAGCAAGACGATAATGGATTAGCAGGTTTTGTATGCCACACTTCTGTTTTAAGACAACTCGGGCACTCAAACAACAACGGCGCTTACCTCTTCTGGCCGCATTCTCTTTACTGGTCAGTGCCTGCAGTAGCCACACACCTCCGCCCAATGGCGTAGTCGAAAAGCTTTACGACTTCGATCACAAAGTGCACTACGAACAAACTAAGTATAATGACGACCACTACTATTTACAGATAAAATCGGATAGTTATCAGCACTTTTTGCAACAAAGTGTGTTTTTACTAAGACACAGCCAACGTTTGTGTCAGGGTCAGTTACCACAACTGGTGGTGATCGAGGGCATTCAGGGCTTTGATCGACTACCCACCTATCCCAGGCCGTATGAGCCTGACTTGCAAGTTGAAGTGCGGTGTGTGAAAACCCCGCAGTGATGCCACTTGCTTAGCTCAGTGCCTCGCACTGAGCCTGCAAGACCGCTGTGTTAATCCTGGTACCCCCAAGGTGCTTTGGGTGCCTTAACCGGTTTGGTCAGGTCAAAGTCTACCCGGAATTCACGCCCTTCTCTTACCATGCGATAGGTAAAACGCTCATCGTAAATATACATCTGCCAGGTATTGCCCATAGATTGCGGAATACCGCGCTTCGCAAACAACTCTTTTGAGTACTGATCTGCCGGGAAAGACTGTACGTTGTTGTAGCCCGCATCGACGGTGTGGCCACCATACATAGTTGAATCGTCATCACTGCCATCCTTATGACGATGGTCGTGCTTCAGGCTCAGACCGCTGCCTGTCTTGGTAATGATCCAAGTGCGCGAAGCATTTTGTCCAACATGAAACGGGATTTGCAGCTCCCGGTCGTTACAACGGCGCACATGCATAATCAAACGCGCCTCACTGAACGCACTGGGTCCCTGATTGTCGACCGTCACTTTGCCTTCATACGCTTTACCACAATGTTGCTTAATGTGGTCAAAAAACGCATCATGCGTGGGGATAGAGACTAACGGTGCCGGACGTGCCATGACTGTACCACTGACCAGCAAAGCAGCTGCATAAACAAGTTTCATATCTAGGTTCCTGGAAAATAATAAAGGCCGCAGCGTAATCCACTTAGCGGCCTTTGCCAATTAAATGCGGTGATCAAACAGCTACTGCCAGGGACGTGCAGCCTGAAGCTGTTGTTCAAACGACTCTATCTGGGCGTTCAATTGCTCAGTCTCACCAATAAAGTCCAGGCCACTGAGAAGCCGCGCTTTAATGTCCGGGCGAACATCAAATGTAATCGGGGCAAAGTACTCACTGCGCAATTGCTGCTGTGCTAAGTCAACTTCAATCTGAATATCTGCCTGGCGCTCACACAAGCCAAACAAGCTATCCAGCGTGCTCGCAGGCAAACTAATGCAAAGCATCTGATTATTGCCACAGTTGTTGAAAAAGATATCGGCAAAACTCTGTGCCAAAATCACAGTAAAACCATATTGTTTTAATGCCCATGGCGCGTGCTCCCGAGAGGAACCACAGCCAAAGTTATCTCGAGTCAACAAGATACTGGCACCCTGATATTGCGGCGCATTCAGAATAAAGCTCGGATCCGGCTCGCCCTGGTCTGTATAGCGCCAATCGAAAAAGAGCGCCTTATCAAACCCTTCTCTGCTGGTTGAGGTTAAAAATTGCTTTGGAATGATCTGATCCGTATCAACATTGTTTTTGTCCAGCGGCGCCAATAATCCGCGATGAAATACGCTCATACCTGCTCTCCTTGAATATCGGTAAAGTGACCTGCAATTGCAGCTGCTGCGGCCATCGCCGGACTAACTAAGTGAGTTCTGCCACCGCGCCCCTGACGTCCTTCAAAGTTTCGGTTGGAGGTCGAAGCACAGCGTTTACCCATCCCCAGACGATCGTCATTCATTGCCAGACACATGGAACACCCCGGCTCTCGCCACTCAAACCCAGCCGCCATGAAGATATCCGCCAGACCCTCTTGCTCAGCCTGCTGTTTTACCAAACCAGAACCTGGCACAATCAAAGCTTCAACACCGCTGGCCACCTGTTTACCCGCAACGACCTGAGCGGCGGCCCGCAAGTCCTCAATGCGGCTATTAGTACACGAGCCTATAAACACCGTATCTACTTTGGCATCCGTCAGTTTCTGGCCCGCGCGCAGACCCATGTAACGCAGTGCACTGCGCATAGCCTCGGCTTTAATTAAATCCGGTTCAGTTTCCGGATCGGGAATTGTCTCATCAATCCCTATCACTTGCTCAGGACTGGTGCCCCAGGTTACCTGTGGCTGGATCTCGTCAGCACTGATGATCACTTCACTGTCGAAGGCTGCATCAGGATCTGAATGCAAGGTTTGCCAATAGGCGACAGCCTGTTCAAAGTCTTTCCCCTGTGGCGCGAAAGGGCGGCCTTTCAGGTAATCGTAGGTGATCTGATCCGGGGCGATCAATCCAGCCTTGGCACCCATTTCAATGCTCATGTTACACAGAGTCATCCGTGCTTCCATCGACAAAGCTTCTATGGCTGTACCACAAAACTCCGCCACAAAGCCTGTGCCACCGGCCGTGCCCAGTTTGCCGATCACGGCCATGATCAGATCTTTGGACGTTACGGTTGGCCGTAGCTTGCCAGTGATCTCAATTTTCAGTGATCTGGCTTTCTTCTGCTGCAGCGTTTGAGTTGCCAGCACGTGCTCCACTTCAGAGGTGCCGATGCCATGGGCCAGTGCACCAAAAGCACCATGTGTTGAGGTGTGGCTGTCGCCACACACGATAGTCGTGCCTGGTAGAGTGATCCCTTGCTCAGGTCCCATCACATGTACTATGCCTTGATTCACTGAGTTCAGATCATAAAGTTCAATGCCGAACTCCTGACAGTTCTTTGCTAACGCCTGAAGCTGATTTTTGCTGACTTCACTCGCCGCATCGATGGAACGACTTTTGGTCGACACGTTGTGATCCATGGTCGCAAAGGTCTTATGTGGGCAGCGCACCGTGCGGTTCTTTTCACGCAGGCCAGCAAACGCCTGAGGCGAGGTGACTTCATGCACCAGGTGTCTGTCTATATACAGTAAATCGGTTTGTTCGTTAATACTGGCGACCACGTGCGCCTGCCAGATTTTGTCATATAATGTGTGTGCCACTTGCTACATCCTGTTGTTAATCTGAGATCAGGTTAAATTCGCTCAACAATTGCATGAGCGACGTCCAAAGTGGTATAGCCAGCTTCCGGGTAAATATCCGGTGTGCCCACGCCAGCGGCGACGGCTTCTGCCACGGCTTTTTCAATGCGTCTTGCTGCCTCATCCTGTGCCAATGAATAACGTAGCATCAGCGCTGCACTGAGGATCTGTGCGATTGGGTTGGCAATGCCTTTACCTGCGATATCAGGGGCAGAACCACCGGCTGGCTCATACAGACCAAAACCCGATTGATTAAGGCTCGCTGACGGCAGCAAACCCATAGAGCCGGTGATCATGGCGCATTCATCCGACAGGATATCGCCAAACAGGTTGTCACACAGCAGCACATCAAACTGCCCCGGCTGTTTAACCAGTTGCATCGCAGCGTTATCAATATAGATGTGATCCAGTTCTACATCCGGGTAGTCTTTACTTACCTCACATACGACTTCACGCCACAGCACGCTCGATGCCAGCACATTGGCTTTATCAACCGAGGTAACTCGATTACTGCGCAGCCTTGCCGCTTCAAACGCAAAACGTGCAATCCGTTCAATTTCTTGGCGACTGTAACGCTGAGTATCAAAAGCCGCTTCATCTGGCCCCGACCCTTCGCGGCCCTTCTCACCAAAATAGATACCGCCAGTTAGCTCGCGAACACACAAAATATCAAAGCCCTGCTGGCTGATGTCAGCCCGCAGCGGAGAGGCTGCACTTAGTGCTGGTAATAATTGAGCCGGGCGCAGATTGCAAAACAGCCCGAAGTGTTTTCTCAGCGGTAATAGAGAAGCGCGCTCAGGCTGCTCCTGAGGCGGTAAATGTTCCCACTTAGGCCCGCCGACTGAACCAAACAAAATCGCATCCGATGCTTCGCAGGCTGCCAATGTTGCTGGAGGCAACGCGACGCCATATTCATCAATGGCCGCACCACCGATAGCATGGTGTTGGCGCTGTAAGCTGATACCAAAGACTTCACTGACTTTATCGAGCACCAGCTCAGCGGCTGCCATGACCTCTGGTCCAATACCATCTCCGGCTAATACGGCTATCTGAAAATTTGATTGACTCATCCTGCTTTCCTTTGTTGTTTCAAACTCGAGACCTTGGCGGCTCGGTGAATTAAGTTATAAACGTGGATCATGGCGTGCACTGAGGCTTCTACAACATCCGCAGCCAGTCCGGTACCGTGGTATTGACGGCCATCATATTTGGCTATCATATCGACCTGACCCAGAGAGCTTGCCCCCTGACCGGTTGCATCCAGGTTGTATTCAACGATATCAATGGCCTTACCGGTGATCCGCTCAAGTGCCAGAAATGCTGCTTCTACCGGGCCATTTCCCGTGGCTGCTTCCTGCTTTAGTTGCTCACCCATTGCAATCCCAACGGTTGCGCTGGCAATAGACTGAGAATTCGACGACGCATTCACAAATTGCAGCTGGTAAAAACTGTCTTTATCTGTAATTTGATTAAAGTGGATCATTGCTTCAAGGTCGTAGTCATATACTGTGCCTTTCTGATCAGCCAATGCCAAAAAGCTCTCATAGAGTGAGTCCATATCATAATCAGATTTCTGATAGCCTAGCTCGCTCAGACGATGCTCAATAACATGGCGACCGGAGCGTGAAGTCATATTCAACTGGTTATTTGGCACGCCAACGGTTTCCGGAGACATAATTTCATAGGTATTTTGCGCCTTTAATACACCATCCTGGTGGATGCCAGAGCTGTGAGCAAAGGCGTTTTCTCCCACGATAGCTTTATTGGGCTGAACCGGCATATTGCAGATCTTGGCAACCTGACGTGATGCCCGATATATTTCTTCGCTGCGAATATCACACCCTACTTCTAAGTGGTCTTCTCTCATTTTCAGGATCATGGCTGCTTCTTCTAATGAGCAGTTACCGGCACGCTCACCAATGCCATTGATGGTACACTCAATCTGTCTGGCACCAGCTTGAACAGCCGCTATCGAGTTTGCCACGGCCAAGCCTAGATCATTATGGCAATGTACACTGAGTCGTGCTTTATCGATATTTGGCACATTGTTTCGGATATGGTGGATCATTGCTGCATATTCATCAGGTGTTACATAGCCCACTGTATCAGGCAGGTTTATGGTGCTGGCTCCGGCGTCGATGGCTCGCTCAACAACGCGACACAAATCATCAAACGGGGTTCGACTGGCGTCCTCACAGGAGAACTCCACATCATCGGTATAGTTGCGCGCCAGCTTGATAGATTTCACCGCCATCTCGGTTGCATCTTCCAGGGACATTCTCAGCTTATGCTCAAGATGCAATGGGCTAGTCGCAATAAAGGTGTGAATACGCCGCTTCTCCGCGGGTCTCAGGGCTTCTCCACAGGCTTCAATGTCTTTGCTGACAGCCCGAGCCAAACCGCAAATGCTCGGACCGCTTATTTCTCTGGCAATGCGCTGTACCGCACGAAAGTCCGCCGGGCTTGACACCGGGAACCCAACTTCCATCACATCAACATTTAAACGACTAATGGTATGCGCGAGTAGAATTTTATCTTCTTCAGTCAGGCTGGCCTTAAGCGCCTGCTCTCCATCTCTTAATGTTGTGTCGAATATCCAAACCTTGTCTTGCATACCTGATGTCCTCGTTTAAGCATAAAAAAACCCCGCACAATGTGCGGGGTTTATCGTGTTGCTGCCCTTACGCGCAACTACGCCCCGCTCTTACAGCTAAGCAGCAAGAGGTTAAGCGATAGTGACAACGTAATAATTTGCATGTGGGCATTGGTCCTGTTGATGAATTGCCTATGTTTTAACATGGTCGAAAACATCAGATCAAGCATATTTATTTCACAAAAGCCGATTTATAGCGCGACATGAAGGAGCTTTAATTCACATTGAATGACAATATAGGTATTTTAATCCCTAAAGTGTGAAGTCATTAGAAATTGAACGCATGAGAGATTGAAACTAAGGTGATTTAAATTTATTGAAAATAGGGGCAATTATTTTGTTTATCTCCGTAAAGGCACTGAGTTTGCAGTGCTTGCGGCTTGTTTGAACAGCAACTCATGCCATATCCGACTCCACTCTTGCTTTGTCGTTGTTCTGAGATTGAACCTGGCCCGACTCGTTAGTGTGTTTGGTAAGGAGCCAATGCCATGCACTTGGTGTGGCCTGTTTATAGGTCCCACATCGAGTGCGGGATGACGGTAGTGTAGACCTGTTTGAATGGAGAAATGTCGGCATTATCAACTAAAAAATCTTTAAGCTAAAACGCACATAGCAAAAAAGCCTAACTCGTTCGATTCGAGCTTTTCTTGTTTGAAGTCTGACAATGATTGTCGAATTTCAGTGCAACTCATACTAACGGTGTGGCCTGTTCGAAGATCCCGCATCAAGTGCGGGAAGACGATAGTATGGATTTGTATGAATGGAGAAATACATGACACTTCGTCAGAAATCGCTCTATACATCATGAAAGCAAGCAGTATGTTTGAGCCGGCGTATTTACTGCACGTAAAGTGTGACTTTCCTGCAGCGGCTCCAGGCTTACCCAGCTCTACCACACCTCCAACAACAACTCCATTGTCATCCCGCACGCGATGCGGGATCCATTTAAACCTGTTTTTCAGTACTGAGTAGGTTTGTTTCGGTGTATTCGTCATACGTACGGAGTGGTCTGTTGGTAGATCCCGCATCAAGTACGGGATGACGACAGTGTAGGCCCGTTTGAATGGAGAAATGTCGGCGCTCTCAACTAAAAAACCTTTAAGCTAAGACCCAAACGCAAAAAAGCCCAACTCTTTCGAATCGGGTTTTGATGTACAAGGAGGTACGAATGTCGATGATATTCATGGATGAATGTCTTTCGTCGACCTCTTATTAGGAGCTTGGCAATGTCCTACTTTCACATGGGTGAATTGCGACCGAAGCACCGCTTCGCAGCGCAATGAACGCGAGGCATGGACGCCGAGCCGGGAGCCCTCC